>NZ_JASGDQ010000119.1:0-47177 GCF_047607185.1 Nocardioides sp.
TCGGCACAAGTGCTGGCGCCACAACCGTCGAGTCGGCGCTAGTGCTGGTGATCACCAGCACTTGTGCCGACTCGGGCACTTTCAGGCCCGCACTTGTGCCGACTCGGCTCAGTGCTCCAGGCCGAGGCCGGTCATCCGCTCGGCGTGCCGCTCGGTCAGCCTGGTGAACATCCTGCCGATCGCGGCCAGGTCGAAGCCCGGCATGTCGACGCCGCCCGCGAGCAGGCCTGCGAGCGAGTCGCGATCGGCCACCACCCGCTGCGCCTGGGTGAGCGCCTCCCCCATCAGCCGACGGCCCCACAGCGCGAGCCGTCCGCCGAGCCGGGGGTCGGCGGCGATGCCGGCCAGCACCCGCTCGACCACGAACTCGGCCTGGCCGGTGTCCTCCAGCGTGGTCAGCACCAGGTCGCGGGTCCCCGGATCGAGGAAGGCGGCGATCTCACGGTAGAAGTCGTTGGCGAGGCCGTCACCGACGTACACCTTGACCAGGCCCTCCCACCAGTCGCTGGGCGCGGTGTGGGCGTGGAAGGCGTCGAAGCCGGAGCGGAACGACTCCATCGCCGCGAACGGGTCGGCGCCGAGGTTGACCAGGCGGGCCCGGATGGGCCCCACCTTCGCGATCTGCTGGGAGGCGAACGCCGCCAGCACCAGCTTGTCCTCCAGCGAGGGGGCCAGCTTGGCGTCCTCCGCCAACCGCTCGAACGCGCTGATCTCGCCGTAGCCGACGGCCGCCAGGAGGTCGGCCACCGCCTCGCGGTAGATCGGGTCCGCGAAGGCACCCTCGTGCGGCACAGGCTCCGTCGATGCGCTCACGGAGCCACCCTACCGATAGACTGCGCTCCAGGAGCGCCGCATCGAGGCGGCGTCCGCTTCAAAGAATGTGCGCGGCAGGCGCGCGCCCGCCCTCATCGCGGGAAGCTGTGGTCGGCCGCTCGATGTGAAAGCAGCCAACGACACATATGCCTACCTTCCGTGACCTGGGCGTGCAGCCCGAGATCTGTGATGCCCTCGAGCGCAAGGGCATCACCACCCCCTTCGCCATCCAGGAGATGACCCTCTCCGTCGCCCTGCTGGGCACCGACCTGATCGGCCAGGCCCGCACCGGCACCGGCAAGACGCTCGCCTTCGGCATCCCGCTCATCCAGCGCAGCGTCTCCCCCAAGGACCCCGACTACGCCGAACTGCCCGAGGGCAAGCCGCAGGCGCTCGTCGTCGCCCCGACCCGCGAGCTGGCGCTGCAGGTCTCCGGTGACCTCGCGATGGCCTCCGAGGATCGCGGTATGCGCGTGGTCACGCTGTACGGCGGCGTCGGCTACGAGCCGCAGATCGAGGCGCTGGCGGCGGGCGTCGACATCGTGGTCGGCACCCCCGGCCGGCTCATCGACCTGGCCAACCGCAGGGTGCTCGACCTCTCCCACGTGCACGCGCTCGTCCTCGACGAGGCCGACGAGATGCTCGACCTGGGCTTCCTGCCCGATGTCGAGCGGCTCCTCAAGCTGACCCCCGAGACCCGGCAGACCATGCTCTTCTCGGCGACCATGCCGGCCGCCATCATCGCCCTGGCCCGCACCCACATGCGTACGCCGATGAACATCCGGGCCGAGTCGTCGTACGAGAATGCGACGGTCCCCGCGACCGCCCAGTTCGTCTACCAGGCCCACGACCTGGACAAGCCGGAGATGATCGGCCGGATCCTGGTGGGATCGCCGGACGTCGACAAGGTCGTCGTCTTCGCCCGCACCAAGCGGCAGGCGCAGCGGGTCGCCGACGAGCTCGCCGACCGTGGCTTCAATGCCGGCGCCCTGCACGGCGACATGGCCCAGGTCGCCCGCGAGAAGACCATGCAGCGCTTCCGCGACGGCAAGGTCCAGATCCTGGTCTGCACCGACGTCGCCGCCCGCGGCATCGACGTCACCGGCGTCTCCCACGTCATCAACTACACGACGCCCGACGACGAGAAGACCTACGTCCACCGGATCGGCCGCACCGGCCGGGCCGGCGCCTCCGGCATCGCGGTGACGCTGGTCGACTGGGCCGACATCCACAAGTGGAAGATGATCAACAACGCCCTGGCTCTGCCATTTCCCGACCCGGCCGAGACGTACTCCTCCTCGGAGACCTTCCTCCACGACATGGGCATCCCGAAGGGCACCAAGGGCCGGGTCAAGCGCGAGACCCCGGCCGAGCCTGCCGCCCGTCGCGAGCGCGCTCCCCGCGACCGCACCCGCACCCGGACCCGGTCTCGTGGCGGCTCCCCCGTCGCCGGTACGACGGACCAGGCCGCCACGGCCGAGGGCACCGAGAAGGCGGCCGCCGAGGGCGCCTCCCGCAACCGCAACCGCAACCGCCGTCGCCGTCGCCGCCCCTCGACCGGCGCGACGACCGCCTCGACCACCGAGGGCTGAGCCCGGCCCCCTCGCCTCTCCACAGGGAGCCCGCCGGGCCGCATTCACCGGACTCTCGGTCGCGCGGCTGCAGGGGCTCTGGCTGCCACCGCTCCCGGACGGATTGCCGCACTTCGTCGCCGTGGGCAGGGCGCCGGGCCAACGGCGGCCCGAACGCGTCGGGGTGCATGTGACCCGACACCCGCATCCGCCCGAGAGCACTGCCATCAACGGCATCGTCGTGACCTCGGTAGCAGAGGCCGTCCTGGCGGCGGCGCGGTTCCTGTCTCTGCTGGACCTGGTCGTGCTGGTCGACTCGGCGCTGCATCTGGGCCGATGCACTCGCGGCGACCTGGAGGCGGTCGCGACGCTCCGCCGGCGAGGGGCGCCGGCACTTCGGCGCGTGCTGCGCTACGCCGACCAACGTTCGGAGTCGGCATGGGAGACCCTGCTCCGGATGCTGCATGTCGCGTGCGGCATCACCGCACCCGCGAGGGTCAGGCCCGCGACCTGCGCCGCGACCGTGGCCTCGCCGACATCGGCGTGGTGCGCCGGGGCTACATCGCGAGGGAGGTGCTCGACCAGTGTCACGTGATCCTGGGCGCGGCCGACCGGGTGCTAGCGACCTCCGCGCAGAGTCCTAGGCGAAAGGGCGGGAGAAGTGGGCAAATTCTCGAGACGAGACGGGCAGTTCTCCCGCCCTTTTCCGACGAGGTCAGCACCACGATCGCCGCGACGTGCTCGCCGGGGCTAGCCGCGGCGGAAGTACTTCTTGCCGGGCTTGGGGTGGCCGAGCAGCTGGGAGACGGTGACGAACCGGTAGCCCCGGTGGCGTAGTCCCCTGATGATCGCGGGCACTGCGGCCACGCTGGTCGCGTGGATGTCGTGGATCAGCACGATCGAGCCGCGCCGGGTGTCGTGCAGCGCGGAGGCGATGGTCGCCTGGGTGCTGCGGGTCTTCCAGTCGAGGGTGTCCACGTCCCACAGCGCTACGGCGAGGTGGGCGCGCGCGGCGGCGGCCTCGACCCGGGCATTGGTGGCGCCGTACGGCGGCCGGAGCAGGGTCGGGGTGACGCCGGTGTCCTTGCCGATGATCCGGACGGTGTCGCCGAGCTCGGCCGCGACGTCCGCCTTGGAGAGCCGGGTCAGGTCCTGGTGGTCCCAGGTGTGCACGCCGATCTCGTGACCGGCCCGGGCGACGTCCTTGGCGACCTTCGGGTAGGCCTTGACCTGCTGGCCCAGCATGAAGAAGGTGGCCCGGACCTTGCCCTTGCGCAGATAGGACAGCAGCCGCTCGGTGTCCGGGCCGGGGCCGTCGTCGAAGGTCAGCGCGACGCACTTGACCTTGGCGCAGTTCACCTGGGACCGGCGCGGCTGCCGGACACGCGGTGGGGTGGTGGAGGGCGACGTGGGGGCCACCAGCGTCGGGGAGGCGGCCGCGGCCTGGGCCTCGGTGCTCGTGGCGGGCAGCAGGTGGCCGGTGGCGGGGTCGAACCAGAAGGAACGCGAGGACTCCGTCGTCGTGCCCCCGGCGAAGATCACCGTGTCGATCGCGATGCCCACCGCGTTCGGGGACGCTCCGACCAGGCGCCAGCCGAGGTTGAGCTCCGGCCCCTGCGCCACGCCCTTCTTGCCGGTGCCGGCGTAGCTCTTGCGGAAGTCGTGTCGGCTGCGTTGCACGTGGCCGCTGATGGCGTGGTCGACGGTCGCCAGGCCGAACAGTGGCCAGGTCACGTGGGTGCGCGGCTTGAAGGTGGAGCGGGTGCGGACCTCGACGGCCAGCCCGCCGAGCAGCTGCGGGTCGAGGCCCTCCGTGCTCTGCCCCGTGACGGCGCCCGGGGCAGTGCTCGCGACAGTGCTCGGGGCGACGCTCGGGCTGGCCTGCGGCGCCGCGCTCGCGGTGCCGGCCGCGAGCACCACCGTGTCGGTGGCGGATGTCGAGCAGGCCACCAGCACACCACTCAGCAGGATCACCACGAACGAGAGCAGGCCGGCACGCACTCGGCACAGGCTATGGCGCCGGGACCCCTCTCCGGCCGCGGCGACACGCCCGATGGTCAGATGACGACGACCTTCGTGCCGGTCGGTGCGAAGTCCCACAGCGCGATGGCGTCGGGAGTCCGCTGACGGATGCAGCCGTGCGACTGTGGCGTGCCGAGCTGCTTCTTGGTCTGCAGCGGCACGCCGTCCTTGGTCGGGATGGTGTGGAAGCCGATGGCGGCGCCGGTCGGGCCCTTGGTGAATCTGACGAAGTACTCCATCACGCCGGAGTCGTCGACGCCCACCGCCCAGCGTGAGGTGGAGTAGACGGAGTAGGTGCCGGGGTCGAGGTTGTCGGTGACGCTGCCGGAGACCAGGTAGGTGCGCTCCACCTCGCCGGAGGCGGCCACGAGCCAGACCCGCTGTGCCTCCTCGCTGAAGACGACCCGCTTCCCGCTGCCGGTGCCCTCCGGCAGCGCCTTCGGGTCAGGCGCTGCCGGCTCCTGGCTGGCCGACTCCTCGGCGACCGGGGCGGCCTCGGCCGTGGCGGGCGGCGCGGTGCTCTCCCCGGCGTCGACCGAGGAGTCGGCCAGCGGAGCCCGGAGCGACGCCGACACCGCGTCCTGGGCGAGTCCGTCGGCGGCCTGCGACGCGGGGTCCTCGGAGGAGCGGAGCGCCCCGACGGCGGCGCCCGCGACGGCGACGACCACGACCGCCAGCGCGGCGGCCAGGGCGGCGATGCGACCCGGCCGGGGCCGGACCCGGCGAGCAGCGCGATGCCTGGGGGAAGCAGACATCCGGCTCAGCCCTTGCGCCTACGGGCGGACCTGCCTCGCTTCGCTCGTTCGAGCAGGTTGGCCGCCACCTGGCGGTAGGCGGCGGCGCCCTTCGAGGACCGGGATGTCGCCAGGATCGAGCGGCCGGCCGCGGGCGCCTCGGCGAACTTGATCGTCTTCGGGATCGGCGGCTCCACGACGTCGAGGCCGTAGGTCTGCGAGATCGTCTCCAGCACGGTGCGGGCGTGGGTGGTGCGGCCGTCGTAGAGCGTGGGCAGCACGCCCCAGACCTCCAGGCCCTTGTTGGTGAAGCGGCGTACGTCGTGCACGGTGTCGAGCAGTTGCCCGACGCCGCGGTGCGAGAGCGTCTCGCACTGGAGCGGCACCAGCACCCCGTCGGCGGCGGTCAGCGCCGCCACCGTCAGCACGCCGAGCGACGGCGGGCAGTCGAGCAGGATCCAGTCATATTCGGTCTCGTCTTCGAGTGCGGTCTTGATGACGTGCTCGCGGCCGGTACGGGTCAGCAGGTCCGCCTCGGCCCGGGCCAGCTCGATGGTGGCCGGCAGCAGGTCGACGCCGTCCTCGGTCTGCAGGATCACCTCGGCGGCCTCGACGCCCTTGGTGAGCACCTGGTGCACGGAGACCTCGACGTCCTCGGGGTCGATGCCGAGGGAGAAGGTCAGGCAGGCCTGCGGGTCGAGGTCGACCAGCAGCACCCGCTGCCCCAACTCGGCGAGCGCGGCACCGATCGAGGCGACGGAGGTGGTCTTGGCGACGCCACCCTTCTGGTTGGCGACGGCGAGCGTGATGGTCATCGGGGCCATCATGCCCGATGTGACCAATGAGTAGGCCACACTTGCGCCATGTCCACCGCTCTCGTCACCGGCGCCACCGCCGGCATCGGCCTCGCCTTCGCCCGTCAGCTCGCCGAGAGGCACTGGGATCTGGTGCTGGTCGCCCGCGACGCGGAGCGGCTCGAGCGCACCGCCGACGACCTCCGTACGACGTACGGCGTCGAGGTCACGGTGCTGCCGGCCGACCTGACCGACCGCGCGGACCTGCGAGGAGTCGAGGACCGGCTGGCCTCGCCGTCCGAGCCGGTCGACCTGCTGGTCAACAACGCCGGCTTCGGGCTCAAGCGGCGGTTCCTGGACAACTCGGCCGACGAGGAGACCGCGATGACCGAGGTGCTGGTGATCGCGCCGCTGCGGCTCAGCCATGCGGCCCTCACCGCGATGACCGGGCGGGGTCACGGCGGCGTCATCAACGTCGGCAGCGTGGCGTCGTACCTGCCTCGGGGCACCTACTCGGCGGCCAAGGCCTGGATCAACAGCTTCACCGAGTGGGCGCACAACGAGTACCGACCCCGCGGCGTCACGGTGATGGCGCTGCTGCCCGGCTTCACCCGCACCGAGTTCCACGAGCGGATGGGGGTGAGCCGTCAGTCCGCGCCGGACTGGATGTGGCTCGACGTGGACCAGCTCGTCGCGGAGGCGCTGGCCGACTACGAGAAGGGCAAGGCGTTCTCGGTGCCGAGCGCGCGCTACAAGGTGCTCGCGACGGCCGCGAGGATGGCGCCGACCCGGTTCCTGCAGCGGTTCCAGCTCGTCGGCCGGAAGTAGCCCACAAGTAGCCCGACGGCAGCTCAGGCCTCGATGAAGGCGCGCACCGCATCGGCCACCATCTGCACCGCGATCGCGGCGAGCAGCAGACCGGCGATGCGGGAGATCAGCAGCACGCCACTGTCGCGGATCACCCGCAGGATCGGCAGCGAGAACCGCATCGCCAGCCAGATCGCCAGGTGGACGCCGACGATGCCGAGCGCGACCGCGGCGAAGGTGCCGATGGAGTCGACCTGGCGGGCGAACAGCATGGTGGCGACGATGGCGCCGGGGCCGGCCAGCAGCGGGGTGCCGAGCGGCACCAGCGCGACATTGGCCTCCGCCGGGTTGGCGCCGGGGTCGTCGGCCTTGCCGGTCAGCAGCTCGAGGGCGACCAGGAGGAGCAGCAGACCGCCGGCGCACTGCAGCGCGGGCAGCGAGATCGAGAGGTAGTCGAGCAGCCGCTGCCCGAAGAACGCGAAGAGCACGATGACCAGGAACGAGACCGCCACCGCCTGCCAGGCGGCGCGGCGGGCGCTGGCCGCCGACCGGCCGGAGGTGAGCGAGAGGAAGATCGGCACCGTGCCGACCGGGTCCATGATGACGAAGAGGGTCACGAAGACCTCGACCATCAGCGTGATCATCGGACCACCTCCGGGGTGACTCGGCCGCTCTCCCGGGCCGCTGCGGCGGCGAGGTCGAGGAGTCGGGCGTACTGCTCCGGGTCGGTGGTGTTGACGCCGAGGTCGTGGCCCTTCTTGCCGGAGCCGTGGTAGTCGCTGGCGCCGGTCACGACCAGGTCGAGGTTGCGGGCGATGGCGCGCAGCGCGTCGCGGTCACGCGGTGAGTGGTCCTGGTGGTCCACCTCGATGCCGGCCAGTCCGGCCTCCCGCAGCGCGGCCAGCCCGGCCTCGTCGGGGCGCCGTCGGCCGGACCGGCCCCAGACATGGGCGACCACGGTGACGCCGCCGGCGGCGCGCACCAGCCCGATCGTCTCCACCAGGGGGGCGGCGTACCTGCCGACGTAGCCGGGCCGGCCACCGGACAGGTAGCGCTCGAACGCCTCGTCGCGGTCGGCGACCACGCCCAGCCGGACCAGCGCGTCGGCGACATGGGGACGTCCGGAGGCGGCGGCGTCGGGCGAGCCGGCGAGCACGTCGTCGACGGTGATGTCGATGCCCAGGCCGCGCAGCCGCTCGATCATGGCGGGCAGCCGCTGCTCGCGACCGCCCAGCACCCGACCGAGCTCCTCGACCAGGGGCGGGTACGACGGATCGGGGAGGTAGCCGAGGAGGTGGACGCTGTGCCGTTCTCCTGTCGAGCCCTCGTGCAGGGTGCTGATCTCCATGCCGCGCACCAGCTCGACGCCCACCTCGGCCGCCGCCGCGGCGGCCTCGGGCCAACCGGCGGCGGTGTCGTGGTCGGTCAGCGCGACGACGTCGAGCCCGGCCGCCCTCGCGGCCCGGATCAGGTCCCCCGGGGCATCGGTGCCGTCGCTCACCCAGGAGTGGGTGTGGAGGTCGATGCGCACCCGCGCAGACTACCGACTCACCACGACGGCGCGGGACCTCCGAAGGGCAGCTCCAGCAGCGCCGGCCCGAGCACCGAGACGTCGCGCAGCGGCCACGGCTCCCGCAACAGCAGCAGCGCGCTCGCCGGCCGGATCACCAGCCACAGCCAGCGGCCCTCCGCCTCGCCGGCGAGGACGGTGCGGTCCCAGTCGTCAACCCCGGAATCGGACAGGGCCTCCCACACCGAGACCTGCCACAGCGGCACCAGCTGGCCGGCCAGCCTCACCTTCGAGGTGGCCGGCCCGTCGCCGAGGCCGGGGCCGGGGTCGTCGCCCAGCGTGCCGGCGCAGCGGGCGCCGACCCCGGTGCCCGGCTCCTCGGCCACCACGATCAGGTCGACCGGACCGTCGTCCTCGGTGGGGCCGGTGACGCAGGTGAAGGTGGCGGCGCCGCTGACGGTGCCGAAGTCGGTGACCTCCCAGCCGGGGCTCAGCGGCCAGGGCAGATAGGTGGGCACCTCGCCGGCGAGCTCGAGGTGCACCGCGAAGTCGTCGTACGACGTCTCCCCCGCCCGCCACAGCGGCGCCACCTCGCCGTGCACGGGGCAGGCCCAGCCACCGGCCGGGATCGCGGTGGCCGGGGTCGGGCAGCGAGGGCAGCCTGCCGTGAGAGCCATGCGCCCTACCGTGTCATGAGTTCCAGCGCGCCACCACCGGTGCCGACCGTTCGTGGGCGAGCACCGACAGCGTGGCGGTGTCGAGCCGGAACAGCCGGCCCTCGGCGACCGGCAGACCGAGCCAGCGGGCGGTCAGCGCGCGCAGTGAGTGTCCGTGGGAGAAGGCCAGCACGTCGCCCTCGACCGCGGCGACCCTCGCCAGCACCCGATCGAGTCGCTCGGTGACCTGCTCGGCGCTCTCGCCGCCGGGCACCGGGCCGGCCCAGATCGTCCAGTCCGGCATCGACGCGCGGATCTCGGGCGTGGTCAGGCCCTCCAGCGAGCCGTAGCGCCACTCCGCGAGGTCCTCGCAGACCTCGGCGTCGGGGAAGCCGGCCAGCGTCGCGGTACGGACGGCGCGCTGTCGGGGCGAGGTCAGCACGAGCGCGAACTCGTGGCCGGCGAGCCTCGGCGCCAGCGAGACGGCGTCCGCCTCGCCCTCGGGCAGCAGCGGCAGGTCGGTCACCGAGGTGTGGCGGCCGTTCGTGCTCCATGCGGTCGCGCCGTGTCGCACCAGATACAGGTCTCCCACACCGCGAAGTCTGACAGGCTGCGCTCATGGTGAACCATCTCGGCCGTGCCCGCCGGGCCGCGCAGGCGTCGTTCTTCGCGCAGGGCATGGTCTACATCACGCTCACCACTCGGCTGGAGCAGTTCCGCGACGAGTGGGACCTGAGCTCGGCCGTGGTGCCGCTGCTGCTGCTCATGCTGGTGCTGCTGGCCGGGGTCGGCTCGGTCGTGGCGGAGCGGCTCGCCGAGCGTCACGACTCCGCCACCATGCTGCGCGCCGGCCTGGTCGGGATCGCGGTGGCGCTGGTGCTGGTCGTGGCCGCGCCGGTGCTCGCCGTCTACGTCGCCGGACTGGCGCTGTACGGCGTCGCGCTCGGCGTGGTGGACGCCACCACCAACATGCAGGCGGTCGCTGTGGAGCATCGCTACGGCCGGCCGATCCTGCCGTCCTTCCACGGCGCCTGGACGCTGGGCGGCGTGCTGGGCGCGCTGGTGACGGTGGCCACCGGGGACGACGTACCGCTGTGGACCATCGGCGTGGTGGCGGTGGTGCCGCTGCTGGCCTCGCTGGCGCCGCTGCTGCCGCGGGTCAGCGCCCCGCCGGAGGCCGAGGCCGCCGCGACCGACATCGCGTGGCGGCCGATCCTGCTGGTCGGCCTGGGGATGGTGCTCTTCTACATGGTCGACACCGCCGCGGCGACCTGGGGGCCGACGCACGGGGAGAAGACGTTCGGGGTCAGCACCGACACCGCCGCCATCGCCTCGCTGCTCTACCTGCTGGCGACGCTGGCGGCCAGGTTCGCCGGGGACGGCCTGGTGGCGAGGTACGGCGCGGTGCCGGTGCTGCGGGTCGGCACCGTCATCGGCGTGGCGGCACTGGCCGTGGTGGTCTTCGCGCCGTCGTGGCCGGTCGCGGTGGTCGGCTTCGCGCTGCTCGGGGCGGGCATTGCGGTGATCGCCCCGCTGAGCTTCTCCGCGGCCGCCCGGATCGCCGGCGCGGACCAGGCTCGCACCGACGCGGTGATCGCCCGGTTCAACCAGTTCAACTACGTCGGCGCGCTGCTCGGCGCGGTGATGACCGGCGCGGTGGGCGCGGTCGCGGAGAGCGTCGTCGAGGAGGGCTCGGCGCTGCGGATCGGCTTCGCGGTCCCGATGGTGCTGCTGCTGGCGATGCTGCCGCTGGCTCGGGCGTTCGCGCCGTCGAGCCGGGTCAGGAGTGGTTGATCCGCTTGTTGACCTCGCGGGAGAGGAACGAGGGCACCAGGTCGGCGGTGAGGGCGAGCGCCTTGGCGGGCAGGCCGACGGCGGTGTGCACCCGGGCCGGGGCCACCCGGCCCAGCGCCCGGCCCACCAGGCTCGGCGGCTTGGCGATGTCGAAGATCTGCTCGGCGACGTCCTCCACAGTGAGCCGGACCCCCATCGTCGAGGCGCTGGTGGTGTCATTGCCCTCAAGCAGCGCGGTGTTGACCCACAGCGGCCAGACCGCCTGCACCCGGATGCCCTCCTTGCGCCACTCCAGCTCCAGCGCCTCGGTCAGCCCGCGCACCGCGAACTTCGACGCCGAGTAGCTGGCGATCTCGGGCTGGCCATAGATCGCCGAGGCGCTGCACAGGTTGATCACCTGGGCGCCGGGGGTGGCCTTGAGGTAGGGGTAGGCGGCGTGGCAGCCGTTGACGACACCGCCGACGTTGATCTCGATGGTCAGGTGATGGGCGGCGAGCGGCACGTCGGCGAACCGGCCGGCGCGCAGGATGCCGGCGTTGTTGACCAGCAGGTCGAGACGGCCGCCGGAGACCTCGGCGAACTCCGCCAGGGCACGGTGCCACTGCTCCACGTCGGTGACGTCGAGCGCGCCTCCGACGGCGGCGCCGGCACCGTGGACGTCTTCCAGCTCGGCGACCGCGCGCTCGACGCCGGGCACGTCGACGTCGTACACGCCGACCAGCCAGCCCGCCGCGGCGAACCTCTCGACCGTGGCGCGGCCGATGCCGGCAGCGGAGCCGGAGACGAGGATGGCGGGCCTTGACGTGGCGGGCATGAGCGGACCTCCGCGGACGAGGGGGCGTGTGGCAGCGGCCACGCTACCCGGTTTGCTACCCGTCGGTAATAGTCGCCGGCCTCAAGATCCTGTTTCGGACTCGGCCGGGCTGGGTAGGCCACCACCTGAAGACGACGAAGGGGGGCGCCATGCGCGGAGCTTGTCGGTGGGCCGCACTCGGCCTGTTGGTCTGCCTGATGACGGTGGGGACCGATGCGCCCGCCGGTGCCGGCACCTCACCCGGAGTCAACGGCCCGATCGCGTTCGTGCTGAGCGACGGACACGACCTCGACCTCCAGGTCGTCAACGCCAACGGCTCGCAGCTGCGGGCGCTGACGGCCACCGACGGCTCGGAGAGCCATCCGGCGTGGTCTCCCGACGGCACCCGGCTGGCCTATGTCGGTCGGGCCGACGCCGACGGCGGCGACGTGTTCGTGATGCGCGCCGACGGCACCCAGGCGAGGCGGCTGACCCGCAACGGGGTCAGCACCAGCCCGACCTGGTCACCGGACGGCACTCGGATCGCCTACACCCGCACCGACTCCCAGAAGGACGAGGAGATCTGGGTGATGCGGGCCAATGGGAAGCGTCAGACCAAGGTGACCGACGACCGGGTCCGCCAGCTCAGCCCCGAGTGGTCGCCGACCGGCACCCGGATCGCGTTCTACGGCGCGGTCTCCGGCGGCTGGCGGATCTTCACGATGCGCCCCGACGGCACCCGGCGACGGGCGATCGCCGACGCCACCGCCGAGGCCCCGCAGATCAGCTGGTCCCCCGACGGCACCCGGCTGGCCTTCGTGAGCGGGTCGATCGTCGTGGTCTCCGCCGACGGCACCGGCGCGACCGCGGTGCCGGGCACCGCCGGGGCGACCGCGGTGGCGTGGTCTCCGGACGGCACCCGGCTCGCCTTCGTGCTGGCGGGCCAGGTCCACACCTCGGCCATCGACGGCAGCAACCCGGTGCACGTCACGAATCTCCCCGGCACCTACGGCGCGCCGCAACTGCTCGACTGGGGCGTGGCGACCGCGACCCTCCCCGGCACCACGCCCGGGACGCTCGCGGTCACCTGCGCCGGGCTGCCGGCCACCATCGTCGGCAGCGAGGGCCCCGACGTGCTGCGCGGAACCCCCGGTCCCGACGTGATCGCCGGGCTGGGCGGCGAGGACCGGATCCGCGGCCTGGGCGGCAACGACGTCCTCTGCGGTGGCGCCGGTCGCGACACCCTGCTCAGCGGCCGTGGCGCCGACCGGCTGCGTGGCGAGGAGGGCCGGGACCGCCTGGTCGGCGGCAAGGGCAGGGACCGGCTGGTGGGCGGCCCGCTCCGCGACCTGTGTGTCGGCGGCCCGGGCGCGGACGTCTACCGCAGCTGCTAGACCGGGACGAGTGCCCAGTAGTCCAGGTCGAGCAGCACGCCGTCGGCGTACTTGCCCTCCTCGGTGCGCAACGTCATCGACTCGTCGCGACCCTTGGTGGCGACCAGCCGGAGCCGCAGCGCGCCGACGCCCCGAGCCGGGGTCGGCGCGGAGTCGAGCACCTCGGACCAGGCATAGACGGTGTCGCCGGCGAAGGCCGGGGCGACGTGGGAGCCGCCGTTGATGGCGGCGACGAGCTGGGCGTTGGCCAGGCCGTTGAACGACAGTGCGCGGGCCAGCGAGATGACGTGGCCGCCGTAGACGAGCCGGCGGCCGTCGGGGCGGGCCTCGGTGTTGAAGTGGACCTTGGCGGTGTTCTGCCACAGCCGGGTGGCCATCATGTGCTCGGCGTCGGTGAGGGTGACGCCGTCGACGTGGTCGATCCGCTCCCCCACCTCGTAGTCGCCGAGGCGGTGCGGCTCACCGGCGGCGGCGAAGTCGTAGGAGGTGAAGTCGAGCCCGGTCGGGATCACCAGATCGGCAGCGGCCACCGCGGACGCCAACTCCGGCACGACCGTCTCAGGGGCAGGCGCCGACTCGGACCGCTTGTGCACCATCACCCAGCGGCACCAGTCGAGGACGACCTCGTCGCGCTGGTTGGTGGCGGTGGAGCGGACGTAGACGACGCCGCTCCTGCCGTTGGAGTTCTGTTTGAGGCCGATGACCTCGGAGCGGGTGATGAGGGTGTCGCCCGGGACGACCGGCTCGTGGAAGCGCAGCTCGGCATAGCCCAGGTTGGCGACGGCGTTGAGCGAGATGTCGGGCACGGTCTTGCCGAAGGCGATGTGGAAGGCGACCAGGTCCTCGACCGGATGCGGCCGCAGCCCGACGCTCGCGGCGAACTCGGCGGAGGACGGCACCGCGAACCGGCTGGGGTAGATCGCGCCGTAGAGCGCGCGATCGCCCTCGGTGACGGTGCGCGGGGTGGCGTGCTCGATCACCTCTCCGATCGTGAAGTCCTCGAAGAATCTGCCGGGGTTGGTCTTGCTCATCTGCCGTCCTGGATCTCGTCGTCGGGGTGGAGCTGGTGCCAGCGGTGGTCGGCGAGGTCGGCGAGCGCGAGGACCGCCACCTCGGCCACCTCGGCGTCGTCGACCTCGACCGGTCCGGTGGGGACGTCGGGGCTGGCGAGCAGGTCGTCGACGCGCCCGGCGAGATGGACGCCGAGGTCACGCAGCTCGTCGACCTGGCGCCGCGACTCGGCCGCGCACCAGGAGCCGAAGCCCTCCGGCAGCAGCACCTTCTCGCCCTTGTGCCTGGTGAGCGACTCCCGAGTGATCCAGTTGCGCACACCCGACTCGTAGCCGCCGGTACGACGCGGCAGCCGGTCGCCCAGCGCGAGATTGACCCGCCGCAGCGTCTCGGCCTGCGCCAACGAGAGGGAGGAGTTGACCACGCGGGAGGGCGGTGTGATCAGCGACGTAGGGACGCCGAGGATGCCGCAGAACAACTCGAGCAGGGTGCCCTCGGTACGGGTCGGCGGCGGGCAGGCGATGACGTGGACCCGCTCCGGCGGGATGAGCGCGCCCCAGCGGCGGGCGATGTCGGCGAGATCCTGGCGGCGTACGAAGAGGTCGTCGCCGCCGTCGCGGATCGCGGCCACGAAGTCGGCGTAGGTCTGGGTGCCGCGCTGTTTGATCCGCTGCTGCCACTCCGAGGGGATGATGAGGCCCCAGTGCCGGGCGGTGACGATGACCTGGACGTCGAAGCCGGCCGAGGTGACGGCGGTGACCAGGTCGTCGACGACGTAGCCGGGCAGCTCGGCGAGCGCCTCGACGCTGACGACCTGGGCCCGGCCGGGGCGCCGCTGGAGCTGTTGGACGAGGTAGTCGACGGCCAATCGGCCGCCCTGCTCCTCCCCGAAGTTGGCCCACCGCCGCAACCCGGGCACCAGGTGCTTGAAGTCGCTCTGGGTGAGCGCCGCCACCTGCACCCCCTCGGCCGCGAGGGCGCCGCGCGACGCCTTCAGGCCGAGCTGGAGATAGGTCGTCGCGCTCTTGCGAGTGCCGACATGGAGAAAGACGGTGGGCCGGGCCATGACGCCAAGTCTTTCAGATCTCACTGGCCCAGTCCGCGCCGCACTAGGTCCGCGAGCGCAGCAACGGCGGTCTCCGGGGTAGCCGCGGCGGGCCAGTCCGGCAGCTCGGCGACACCCCGTTGGGCGAGCAGCTCGCGGAGCCCGGTAAAGCCGTCGTGGCCGGCCGCGACAAGCTCGGCGGGCGGCACCCGGCGGGGATCGACGCCGGGTACGTCGACGGGCGTGAGGTCGTTCCAGGCGCCCTCCAGGCGGCAGCCCGATCCTTGGACGGCCTCGACCATCCCGGCGGCGTGGCGGCGCACCCAGCGGGCGACCGGGAGACCGAGGCGCTGCTCGTGCTTGGCCCGGGGGCCGAGCACCCGCTTGGCGAGCAGCTCCTTGCGCAGCGGCTTGCCAGTGGCCGCGTCGATGCCCAGCTCGGCCAACCGAGCGTTGACCCGCTGCAGCAGCTCTGCGGAGGCGGCGCCCACGGAGGCGTTGTCCGACGTCCCCGCAGCCAACTCTTCGGGGTCGAAGCCGACCACCCTGGCGAATCGCTCGGTCAGCGTGACGGCCGGTGCGCCGGGGGGCGGCACGGTGACGACCGTGACGTGGTCGATCCCGGCGACATCGCCCCAACGGCGTACCACTCGCTCCAGGTCCTGCTGACGCCAGAAGGTGCGGCCTGCCTCGGTTCGCTTGGCGGGATCCAGCCGGGGTCGGGGACGCGCCCCCTTGGCACCCTCCAGGTAGTCGGCCCAGCTCCAGCCGCGGCCGTTCTGCACCGTCTCCTGCCACATCGAGGCCAGCGACCGGTTGAGGTCGCGGGCGGTGACCACGACCTCGACGGTCCCCGGCGGAAAGCTCGCCACGGCGGCGGCCGCCTGGCTCTCCCGGAACGCGCCCATGAACTCCATCGAGATCACCGCGGTGCCGTCCCAGCGCTCGATCTGGTCGACCAGCGCGCGCCACGTGAGCTGCGGCCCGGGCTCGGCGCCCGGCTTGACCAGCAGGTCGCGGACACCGCGCACCTGCTCACCCCACTCCTCGCCCGGCACCAGGACACCCTGCTCGGCGAGCCGCTGCTGGTTGGCGAACAGCAGCGCCTGCAGGAACGTCGTCCCGGACTTCATCAGGCCGACGTGGAGGATCACCCGGCGAGCCATCAGACATCCTCGGTCTGATGCTCGGGGTCGTCGCGGACGTTGCGGCGCAGCAGTTCCTCGATGGCGTGTACGGCGGCCTCGAGCTGCGCCTGCGCGCTGACCCGCTGCGGGCGGACGCCGGTGGAGCCGACCGGCTCGAGGTCGGCCAGGTCGCCGACGACGCGGATGCCCGAGGCCGCCAGCCCAGTGCGGTGCTCGGCGGCGAGACGTCGTACCCAGCCGGGGACCTTGAAGCCGATCGCCGGCTCCTCGCCGCGGTGACCGGCCAGGATCGTCTTGGCCAGGCCGAACTTCACGTGCCGGGAGTAGTCGGGCCAGGCCAGCCCGCTCCCCTCGCCCTCGAAGGCGCGGTTGAGCCGGCCCAGCAGGGCGGCCGAGGCGGCGCCGAGCGACTCGTTGCCGCTGGCCGGCGGCGCGGCGGCCTCGACGGGGATCCCGGCCGCCTCGCAGAACCGGTGCCACAGCCGCTCGGGGTCGCCGGCGTCCCGCGGCAGCGTGACCAGGGTGACCGCGTCGACGCCGAGCAGCGAGACCCACTTGTCGACGATGCCGACCACGTCCTGCTCGGCCCAGAACGCCTCTCCGGGGCCACGCCGGTGCCGCACCCCGTCGAGATAGTCCGGCCAGGTCCAGGAGCGGCCGTTCTTGAGCGTCTCCTGCCACATCGAGGGGATGGTGCGGCCCAGGTCGCGCGCGGTGACGACGGCCTCGACCCGGGCACCGGAGTCGGCCAGCGACTCGGCGACCCGGCGCAGCCTCTCCACCGGCGGCGCCGCCAGGAACTCCATCGAGATCACCGAGGTGCCGGCGTACCTGCCGATCTCGGCGACCATCCGCTCCCAGACGCCCTCGAACTCGCCGTGGGCGCGCTGACGCCGGCCGAGGGCGTCGCTGACCGCGTTGACCTGGTCGCGCCAGCGCTCGCCGGGGAAGAGCAGCCCGGCGGCCGCCAGCGACTCCCGGGCGCCACCGAGGCGGGTCTGCAGGTGGCTGGTGCCGGACTTCATCAGCCCGACGTGGAGGACGACCCGCGAGGACACTGGACGCGCCTGGCTCAGCCCTTGAGGGCGTAGTCCTTGAGCAGGCTGCGGCCGATGATCATCTTCTGGATGTCGGAGGTGCCCTCGCCGATGAGCATGAACTTCACCTCGCGCATCAGCCGCTCGATCTCGTACTCCTTGGAGTAGCCGTAGCCGCCGTGGATGCGGAAGGAGTCCTCCACCACCTCGTTGGCGTACTCGCTGGCCACCATCTTGGCCATCCCGGCCTCGACGTCCATCCGCTGGCCGGTGTCCTTGAGCCGGGCGGCGCGCACCATCATGGTGTGAGCGGTCTCGACCTTGGTGGCCATCTCCGCGATCCGGAACAGGATCGCCTGGTGCTGCGCGATCGGCTTGCCGAAGGTCTTGCGCTGCTGGGCGTAGGCCACGCCGAGCTCGAAGCCGCGGATCGCCAGGCCGCAGGCCCGGGCCGCCACGTTGACCCGGCCGACCTCGACGCCGTCCATCATCTGGAAGAAGCCCTTGCCCGGCTCGCCGCCCAGGATCTGCTCGGCCGAGATCCGGTGGCCCTCGAAGATCATCTCGGTGGTGTCGATGCCCTTGTAGCCCATCTTGTCGATCTTGCCGGGCACCGTGATGCTCCCAGGATTCTCACCGAGGGCGACCTCGCCGAAGCCGGGGGTCTTCTCGACCAGGAAGGTCGTCATGTTCTTGTAGACGCTCTCGGCGCCCTCATCGGTCTTGGTCAGCACCGCCACCAGCGTGGAGGAGCCGCCGTTGGTCAGCCACATCTTCTGGCCGGTGATCTCATAGGACCCGTCGGCCAGCCTGGTCGCTTTGGTCGAGACGGCTGAAACATCACTGCCCAGACCGGGCTCGGACATGGAGAACGCGCCGCGCACCTCGCCGGTCGCCATCTTGGGCAGGTACTTCTGCTTCTGCTCCTCGGTGCCGTGCTGCATCAGCATGTAGGCCACGATGAAGTGGGTGTTGATCACCCCGGAGACGCTCATCCAGCCCCGGGCGATCTCCTCCACGCACAAGGCATAGGTCAGCAGCGACTCCCCCAGGCCGCCGTACTCCTCGGGGATCATGATCCCGAAGATTCCCAACTCCTTGAGACCCTCCACGATCTCGGTCGGGTAGGTGTCGGAATGCTCCAACTCCTGCGCGACCGGGATGATCTTCTCCTCGGTGAACTTGCGCACCGTGGCCAGGATCTCCTCCTGGATTTCGGTCAGGTTGTCGGTCTGGGCTAGGCGACCCATGATGCTCCTCGTGAGGTCTGCGGTGTGGCCCCGGTCATTCGGCCGGGCGGGCCAAGGCCGGAGGCTACCGGAAGGATTCGGCCCGGCGCGCCGGCTGGATTAAGATCACATCCCGTGTCCCGGCGTGTCGAGCCGGGCGCAGGAAGGAACCCGTGGGAGAGCAGGGCGGCGCACGTCGCGCACCGCGCCCTGCCCGAAGCGAGCGTCGCGCTCTGCGCGCGGCCCGCCGCCAGGCGCTTCCGCCCGCCGGGGAGGCGGGCTCCTCGACCGACACCGGCACCATGCTGCGGGTGCCGACCGACGGCACCGGGTCGCGCAAGCGGGCGCTGTCGACCGCCGAGAGGGCGGGCAAGCGGGTCCGGGCCGCCGGCTTCGCGGTGGCACTGGTCGTCACCGGTGGCCTGGTCGGTGCCCAGTTGACCGGCCAGACCGCCTCGCTGGCGGTCTTCGACGGCGGCGACGAGCCGTCGCCCAGCTCGACGCCGACGACGAGCAGCGCGGCCACGGAGACGCCGTACGTCGCCCTGCCGGTGCTCGACGGGATCGACTTCGGCAAGAAGGACCGCATCCTGACGCTGCCGGAGATGAAGGAGAGGTTCGGCAAGCAGGGGCTGACGCTGGTCGACTACGACCCGAGCAAGTCGACCTCGTTCACCGTCGCCTCCTTCAACGTCCTCGGCTCCAGCCACACCACCAGCCGGAAGGGCTGGGCGCAGGGCCCCACCCGCGCCGCCCGGGCCGGAGTGCTGCTGCGCAGCCGGGGCGTGTCGGTGGCCGGCGTGCAGGAGTTCCAGTCAAACCAGGTCTCGCCGCTGCTCTCCGCCGCGGGCGGCTGGGAGGCCTACCCCGGCAGCCACCTGAGCCACCTCGACGGCGAGAACTCCGTGGTCTGGGACCCCGACGTGTGGGAGCTGGTCGAGGCGCACACCATCCAGATCCCCTACTTCCTGGGCAAGATGCGCAATATGCCCTACATCCTGCTGCGCAACCTCGCCACCGGCCGGCTGGCGTGGTTCTCCAGCTACCACAACCCCTCCGACGGCTTCCCGAGCAACGCCGCCGGCTGGCGCGCGGAGGCGGCCAGGCGCGAGGCGGCCCTGGCCCGGCAGCTGACCGCCGACGGGACGCCGTACTTCGTCACCGGGGACATGAACGACCGCAACACCTTCGCCTGCCAATTCAAGTCCTCCGGGATGCACTCGGCCGACGGCAAGGCGTGCGGCAACAGCAGCGACATGTGGATCGACTGGATCTGGGGCTCCTCGGCCGTCACGTTCAGCGGCTACAACCGCGACTTCTACGCTCGCGACGCCAAGATCTCCGATCACCCGATCATCACCGCCAAGGCGGAGATCGACCCGCTCCAGGACTCCTGCAAGAGCTACACCCGGCACAAGAAGACTTACTGGTTCTGCCCGGACCCCACTGACCCCGACGCGAGCTGACCCGGCGGGCTCAACACCGCGGTGGCGGAGTAGACCGGGTGGTCGGTGGCCAGGTGGGTGAGCTTGCTGGTGTCCTTGTAGTAGCTGGTGAACGTCATGCCCAGGCCCACCATCCAGTCGATGGGAGTCGGCTCGGGCGGGTCGCAGCCGGCAGCGCCATTGCTCCCGCCGGCCGCGAAGGCGGCCGTGGGCAGCGCGGCCGAGGCGGTGCAGAAGAACTCCTCGTGCTCGTTCATGTCGCCGATCAGCACCACCGGCGTGCCGTCGGCGGAGAGCTCCTTGACCTTGGCCAGCTCGATGGCGGTGGCCTGGTCGCGGTAGATCTCCTGGGCGTGGTACTTCCAGGTGTCGGCGGCGTTGTGCACGTTGATGACCCACACCAGCTCGCCGGTCTCGCGGTAGCGCAGCTGCACCATCGGCGTCGCGAAGTCCATCCCGTTGAAGTAGGGGATGGTCAGCGAGGTGCCCTGCACCAGCTCCCAGACGTCGCGCCGCCAGGCGATGCTGTTGCGGCCGTCGGCGGCGTTGCTGCCGGGCGCCGGGAACTGGCCCCAGCTCTTGCCGGCCAGCTTCTTGAACAGTCGCGCCTGCGGGGACTCGAACTCCTGGAAGCCGACCAGGTCGGCATGGTGGGCGTCGATGAGCTGGATCGCCCAGGGCAGCCGCTCCTCGTAGGAGTGCTTGTTCTCGGAGTCGCCGGACTTGGTGGTGTGCGACGCGCCGAGGACGTTGAAGGTCGCGACCCGGAAGGCGCGTGGCGACTGAGCCAGCGTCTCGGCGGCGGCCGCCAGCGCCTGGGCCCGCTTGCCGGGTCTCTTGGTCGGCGGTGCCGTCGTGGAGGGCGCCGAGGACGGCGTCACTGACGGCGTCACTGACGGCGTGACCGACGGCGTGACCGACACCGGCTCGGTCGGCGTACCGCCGCCGGGCGGCGTCGCCTCTCCCGCAGCGGGCGAGGAGTCCCGGTTCCGCACCACCACCAGTACGACGACCAAGGTGGCCAGCAGACCGAGGATCGCGACCAGCAGCAGCGCGTCACGGCCGGGGTGCCTCGGCCCGGGATTCGACTCGGTCACCGGATCATTGTTCCCTATACCACAAACCCCACGAGTCACATTAGACTCAATATTCACTGCCGTCTTCCCCGGAGTTGAGTCCCTCATGCCCCAGGTCAAGCCCCTGGCCAGCGCCCTCGCCGTCATCGTGGGCTCGCTCGCCCTCGCCGCCGCGAGCACGCTCCATGCCACCCACCGCGACACCCTCACGCCCTCGCGCGAGGAGGCGAGGCTGACCTCGGCCGCCGAGCTGCCCCAGGTGCAGCCGACCCGGGTGCGGATCTCGACGTTCAACGTGCTGGGCTACGGCCACACCATGAACGGCGAGCGGGGCTTCGCCGACGGCCGGACCCGGCAGCTGATGGCGAACCAGCTGATCCGGGCCAACAACCTCGAGATCGTCGGCTTCCAGGAGATGGAGCCGCCCCAGATCAACGCCTTCAAGGAGGAGATGGGCGCCAGCTACGACCTGTGGCCCGCCTACGACTACCAGGGCAGCGCTGCGGTCAACGTGCGCGCCAACAGCATCGCGTGGCGCAAGGACGAGTGGACCGCGATCGAGAAGACCTACTACGACGCTCCCTACTTCAAGGGCGTCAACGTGCCCAAGCCGATCGTGCTGCTGCAGAACAACCTCACCGGGCAGCAGCTCTACGTCACCAACACCCACAACCCGGCCAACACCTTCGGCAACGCGCAGAGCCTGCGCAACCAGTCGGTCGACATCCAGGCGAAGAAGTTCGAGGAGCTGCGGGCGCTGCACCCCGGCGTGCCGATCGTCTTCACCGGCGACATGAACGACCGCAAGAACTTCTACTGCCGGTTCACCGCGAAGTCGTCGCTGCGGGCCGCCAACGGCGGGGTGCGTACGTCGAGCTCGTGTCAGCTGCCCACGTCGCCACAGATCGACTGGATCATGGGCACCACCGACATCAACTGGTCCGGCTACCAGCAGCTGCGCACGCCGTACATCAAGAAGACCACCGACCACCCGCTGATCTGGGCCGACGCGACCATCAAGCCAGTCGCCGCCCAGGCAGCCGGCATCCAGCGCGCCCTCGTCCTCGACATCGAGGGCCTGCCGTCGGCGGCGCTGAGCCCGCAGAACACCCCGTTCCTGTGGTCGCTGCGCAACAGCGGCGCCTCCACGCTGAACGCCCGCACCAATGCGGAGACCTCCGGCGCGCTGCCGAATCTGATCTCGATGCTGACCGGCCGAGCCGCGGCGACCGGCTACGGCGGCCACGGTGTCACCTGGTTCAAGGACAACCCCGCCAAGAAGAAGCGCCGCACCGTGAAGGCCGGCGGCTATGTCCGCAGCGTCTTCGACCAGGTCCACGACTGGGGCGGCTCGACCAGCTTCATGTCCAGTGACCCGATGGGCCGGCTGGTGCTGCGCACCTGGCGCGACGCCGGCGCCGCCGACGGCCAGGGCGTCGACTACGGCAAGTCGAAGGTGAGCGTCGCCAGCATCAGGAAGAACGACGCCATGGCGATCAAGGTCGTCAAGGACCAGCTGCGGATCAACCCGCGCGCGCTGTCGGTCGTGCAGCTCTCCTCGCTGGCGAGGAATGGGAAGAAGTCCGGCTACCTCAGCCCCGCCTACCTCAAGGCGCTGCGCGGGCTGGACCGTCGGCTCAGCACCGTCTTCACCGCCCTCGCCGGCAACTCCCGCACGGCCGCCTCGACGCTGCTCGTGATCACCGCCGACTCCGGTGGCCACGGCCAGAAGGCCACCGGCAGCACGGCGCAGAATTACACCGTCCCGATGTTCGTGTGGGGCTCGGGCGTTCCCGGCGGCACCGACCTCTACGCCCTCAACCCGGGCTATGCCGACCCCGGCCCCGGCCAGGTGTCGTACGCCGGCGCGCAGCCGATCCGGCCGAGCGCGGTCGCCAACCTGGTGACCGGCGTCCTCGGCCTGCCGGCGGTGCCCGGCAGCACCGCAGGGGTGGCCCAGGACTTCAACGTGTTCAAGCAGCCCTAGAGTTCAGTTGTGAGCGAGCTCGCGAGCGAACCATGCGCATCACGCCGTCCCCGAGCGCAGCCAGGAGGGCGGTCGTGAGCAGCGTCCCGTCCCGCGTCTTCGTCGCGCGTCTGGTCGGGTTGCCGATCTTCGACCCGCTGGGCGACCAGGTCGGCAAGATGCGCGACCTGGTGGTGACCGTGCGCAGCGAGGCCAACCAGCCTCGCGTGCTCGGGCTGGTGGCCGAGGTGTTCGGCCGGCGCCGGATCTTCGTGCCGATGACCCGGGTCACCGGCATCGACGCCGGCCAGGTGCACACCACCGGCCTGCTCAACATGCGTCGCTTCGAGCAGCGCTCCACCGAGACGCTGGTCATCGGCCAGATGCTGGACCGCCAGGTCACCATCACTAGCAGCGGCATCACCGGCACCGTCTACGACGTCGCCATGGAGCAGGCCCGCAACCGCGACTGGGTGCTCTCCCGGGTGGCGGTCCAGGAGCCGGCCCGGGGCGGGGCGCTGCGCCGGCGCGGCCAGACCCACGTCGTGGAATGGAGCGACATCACCGGCCTGGCGCACCGCTCCCCCACCCAGGCCGCCACCCAGCTGCTCCACACCATCAACGAGATGCGGCCCGCCGACGCCGCGCACCTGATCGCCGAGCTCCCCTCCGAGCGACGCCAGCAGGTCATCGCCGGCCTCCACGACGAGCGGCTGGCCGAGGTCCTCGAGGAGCTCTCGGAGGACGACCAGGTCGAGATCCTGGAGCACCTCGACTCCGAGCGCGCCGCCGACGTGCTGGAGGAGATGTCGCCGGAGGACGCCGCCGACCTGATCAACGAGCTGCCCCCGGAGACCGCTGCCCAGCTGCTGGAGCTGATGGAACCGGAGGAGGCCGAGGACGTCAAGCGGCTGATGTCCTACGCCGAGAACACCGCCGGCGCCATGATGACGCCGGAGCCGGTCATCCTCGGCCCGGACGCCACCGTTGCCGACGCGCTGGCGCACGTCCGCAACCCGGAGCTCACCCCGGCGCTGGCGGCGCTGGTCTACGTCTGCCGGCCGCCACTGGAGACGCCGACCGGCAAGTTCCTCGGCGTGGCCCACATCCAGCGGCTGTTGCGCGAGCCGCCCTCGACCCTGGTCGCCGGGGCGCTCGACATCGAGCTGGAGGCGCTGCGGCCCGACAACACCCTCGACGACGTGGCGGCCCACCTGGCGACGTACAACCTGGTCGCGGCGCCCGTCGTGGACGACGCCGGCCATCTGGTGGGCGCGGTCACCGTCGACGACCTGCTCGACCACATGCTGCCGGAGAACTGGCGCGACCGGGCGGTGGGCCACCATGGCTGAGCCGAAGCGAGGAAGGGCGAGGTCCCGCCTGGACACCCCACGCGAGCTGCGCCGGCAGCTGGTGCCGCGGCCGTCGCTGCAGCCCGACGCCTTCGGGGTCTTCGCCGAGCGGTTCGCGCGCTATATGGGCACCGCCCGGTTCCTGCTGTGGATGACCGCCTTCGTGGTCATCTGGGTCATCTGGAACATCACCCCGGGGCGCTTCGACGAGTACCCCTTCATCTTCCTGACGCTGATGCTGAGCCTGCAGGCGTCGTACGCCGCGCCGCTGATCCTGCTCGCGCAGAACCGGCAGGAGGACCGCGACCGGGTGATCGCCGAGCAGGACCGCCGGGTCAACGCGCAGGCCCAGGCCGACATGGAGTTCCTGGCCCGCGAGGTCGCCTCGCTGCGAATGGCGCTCGGCGAGGTCGCCACCCGCGACTTCGTCCGCTCCGAGCTGCGCGCGCTGCTGGCCGACCTCGACGAGCGTGGCCCCGAACGTGGCCCCGAACGTGACAGAGCCGACGGCGAGAACGCCGAGCCCACGACGTAGGCTTGAGCGTTGTGAGCAGCACCCTCCTGGACCGTGTCCACGCCGCGCTGGCGACGGTCAACGACCCCGAGATCAAGCGCCCGATCACCGAGCTCGGCATGGTCGAGTCCGTCTCCGTCTCCGACGAGGGGCTGGTCTCCGCCAAGGTCCTCCTCACCGTGGCCGGCTGTCCGCTCAAGGACACCATCAACCGTGACGTGACGGCGGCACTCGACAAGGTCGACGGCGTCACCGGAGTCGACCTGCAGCTCGGCGTGATGACGCCCGAGCAGCGCACCGAGATGCGCAACTCGCTGTCCGGCGGTGCCGCCCAGCGGGAGATCCCCTTCGCCAAGCCCGGCTCGCTCACCAAGGTCTTCGCCATCGCCTCCGGCAAGGGTGGCGTCGGCAAGTCGTCGGTGACGGTCAACTTGGCCGTCGCGATGGCTGGCTCCGGCCTCAAGGTCGGCATCGTCGACGCCGACATCTACGGCCACTCCGTGCCCGCGATGCTCGGAGTCGCCGACTCCCGGCCGACCCAGGTCGACGACCTGATCATGCCGGTGCCGACCTCCTCCGGCGTCTCGGTGATCTCGATCGGGATGCTCAAACCACGCCGTGACCAGGTGGTCGCCTGGCGCGGGCCGATGCTCGACCGGGCGCTGGTCCAGATGCTCGCCGACGTCTACTGGGGCGACCTCGACGTGCTGCTGCTCGACCTGCCGCCGGGCACCGGCGACGTCGCGATCTCGCTGGGGCAGCACCTGCCCAATGCCGAGATCGTCGTGGTGACCACGCCGCAGGAGGCCGCCGCCGAGGTGGCCGAGCGGGCCGGCACCATGGCGGAGATGATGCACCAGCGCGTCGTCGGCGTGGTGGAGAACATGTCGTGGCTGACGCTGCCCGACGGCTCCCGGATGGAGGTCTTCGGCTCCGGGGGTGGCGAGCGAGTGGCCGCCACCCTGTCGCAGCGCTTCGGCACCACGGTGCCGCTGCTCGGCCAGGTGCCACTGGAGCCCACCCTGCGCGAGGGCGGCGACGCCGGTAAGCCTGTGGTGGAGTCCGATCCGAGCGCCGAGTCGGCGCGAGTGCTGGCCGAGGTCGCCCGCACGCTCGCCGGCCGGGGTCGTGGTCTGGCCGGCCTGCAGCTCGGGCTGACGCCATCCAGTAGGTTCTGACCCGTGTTCGGAGTCGGCCTGCAGGAGCTCGCGCTGCTGCTGGTCGTCGCCGTCGTCGTCTTCGGCCCGGACAAGCTGCCGGAGTTCGCCCGTCAGGCGGGCCAGTTCGTGCGGCAGCTGCGCAAGCTCGCCGACGGCGCCCGCGACCAGCTCCGCGAGGAGCTCGGCCCGGAGTACGCCGACCTGGAGCTGCGCGACCTGGACCCCCGAGCGTTCGTGCGCAAGCAGCTCAACACGATGCTGGAGGACGACGAGGCCGACCCGCCTGCGACGCCGACGACACCGCCGACACCGCCGGCCAGCCGCCGGGCCACCGGGCTCCGCCCCGGCGAGCGTCCCCCCTACGACGCCGACGCCACCTAGCCGCCGAGACGTCCCTTTCTGCCCCTCGAGAAGTCCCTCTCTGCCCCTCGAGACGTCCCTTTCTGCCCCTCGAGAGGTCACGTTCTGCTCTGGACGGCGGCCAAGGTGCCGAACGGGACCAACACGACACGCTCTCGCTCCCCCACGCCGACCTCCACGAAGTCCGCGCCGACACGTCGCGGCACCCCATCGGTGCGGCCGCCGTCGACGGCATGGAACACGCATCTCTCCCCACCGTCGGAGAGCCGCCGCAGCACTGACCCGAGTCCCAGCCGCGCCAGCGGCGACCAGGCGATCTCCGGCACCGAGCGCGGGCTCGCACCGGCCACACTCGTCAGCGCAGCATGCCGCACCGCCCAGTCCGCCCCGGCCCCGCGCAGCAGCAGCCAGTCGGCCGCCACCCGACGCAGCGTGCCGGGCAGCTGACCCACGCCCCGCACGCCGAGGGTCACCTCGGCCCCGACGCTGGCCGTCAGCCGGCTGGCCAGAGTGACCTGGAGGTACTCCGCGCGGCGCCGGTCCGCGAGCTCGATCTCCCGCTCGGCGGCGTAGGCCGCCTCGGCCCGGGACTCGACGTCGTCGAGGAACGAGAACAGCTCCTCCTCCCAGGCCATGTGCCGAGCCTGCCATTCCACAGGCCGCAGGTGAAGGCATTGACACTAAGCCAAAGCAGGTCTTCGATAGGCAAACAAGCACAAACGCACGGTTCTCGGAAGGAATGCCCATGCGGATGCTTCGCTGTCTCGCCGTCGAGGTCCTCGCCAGCGCCGTCGCCTGGCTGGTGCTGTGGTCGCTGCTGCCGGGCGTGACAGCCCCGGCAGCGCGATTCGACGAGCAACTCGTCAAGGTCTGCACGATCGCGCTGATCGGCTGCCTCGGCTGGGCGTGGCTCTCGGTGACCGCCGTGGTGGGCACCGCGCTGCGATCGGCACCGGCTCCGGCGCCCGGCTGGGTCCCCGTCGTGGTACGGCGGGCAGTGCTGGGCGCCTGTGGCGTGGCGGTGCTCGCCACGACCGCCGGGCCGTCGCTCGCGGCACCGGAGTCTGGCGCGGCGGCCGGCCCGCAGGTCGCCGTCGGCCTCCCCTATCCGACCCGGGCCATGGACGGCGGCCTCCCGACGACGACCCCGCGAGCCGCGCCAGTGGTCCATGCGGTCACCCGGCACGAGGTGGTGGTCGCCGCCGGTGACTCGCTGTGGGCGATCGCGGCCCGTCAACTGCCGCCCGGGGCCTCCGACCGCGAGATCGACGCCGCCTGGCAGCGGCTCTACGAGCACAACCGAGACGTCATCGGCGACGACCCGTCCCTGATCAACCCCGGCCAGCGCCTGGTGCTGCCGGATGCTCCCGGGAGGTAGCGTCATGGGAGACACCGTCGCGCTGCGACGCCGGCCAGCGCCCGTCGCCAGCGTCCAAGGCACCCTCGCCCTCGACCTGCAGCCTCGGCGCGAGCCACCGAGCCAGCGGCCCGATCGGCTGGGCGCCGGCGCCGACGTGGTCGGCGTCGACGACCGTGTCAGGGCGCAGCTGGAGACCTGGTCGTGTCGGTTCGCGCAGGCGGCGGTCGAGATCGTCGGCGGCGACCGCCCGGCCAGCCAGCTGGTCCGTTGGACCGCCCCGGACGTGTACGACGACCTCAACCGCCGGGCCCAGTTGGTCGCCCGGGCGGGCGGTCACCAGCCCGGCCAGGCCCGGGTGCAGCCGGTCCGGCCGAAGGTCGTCGGCGTACGTACCTGCTTCGTGGCGGCCGGTGTCGTGGAGGCTGGCCTGCACGTCCGCTACGGTCAGCGCTCCCGCGCCCTCGCCGCCCGCTTCGAGCGTCAGTCCGACGACAGATGGCTGTGCACCGCGCTGGAGTTCGCCTGACCGGTCTGCCGGTGACGAGTCGGCAGAAGTGCCGGCCCAGAAACCGCCGAGTCGGCAGAAGTGCTGGTGAGCAGCCCGCACTTCTGCCGACTCGGGCCCCCTCAGACTCGCACTTCTGCCGACTCGGTCAGCCGTTGACGCGAGTGGTGAGGCCGGTGGGCCCGCCCGGGCGGCCGTGGCACTGCTTGAACTTCTTGCCGCTGCCACAGGGGCACTGTGCGTTGCGGCCCACGCCGGCATAGGGGTCGTCGGCGTTGCTGACGGTGCCACCACGCGGGGCCACGGCGACCTCCTCGCCTGACTCGTCGGGCGCCGAGTAGGAGAGGTTGCGCGGTGTCGAGGGCTTCTCAAGCCCCTTGGCCCGGATGTGCGGCTGCGGCGCGGTGGCCTTGAGCGCGGCGGAGATGCCTTCCAGGCCGCCCTCCTGCACCGCGACCGGCGGCTCGGCGAGCGCACCGGAGTGCATCGGGCCGGCGTGGCGGCTGCCGTCGGCGTGGAAGTGGACCTCCTCATCGGAATCAGGCTCGTCCTCCTCCTCGACCTGGACCTCCAGGTTGAACAGGAAGCCGACCGCCTC
The DNA here is from genome assembly GCF_047607185.1 of Nocardioides sp. Classification (GTDB taxonomy): domain Bacteria; phylum Actinomycetota; class Actinomycetes; order Propionibacteriales; family Nocardioidaceae; genus Nocardioides. The sequence goes on from NZ_JASGDQ010000119.1 coordinate 28,695, forward strand.
CTCCTTGATGGAGTCCATCATCGCGGAGAACATCTCGAAGCCCTCGCGCTGGTACTCCACCAGCGGGTCGCGCTGGGAGTAGGCGCGCAGGTAGATGCCCTCGCGCAGGTAGTCCATCTCGTAGAGGTGCTCGCGCCACTTGCGGTCGAGCACGGAGAGCAGCACCCGGCGCTCCAGCTCGCGCATGACCTCCTCGCCGACCTCGGCCTCGCGGGCGTCGTACGCCGCCTGGGCGTCGGCCTTGAGCGAGGCGATGAGCTCGTCGCGGTCCAGGTGGGCCTTCTCGCCGCCGACCTCCTCGAGCACCTGCTCGGGGGTCAGCGAGACCGGCCACAGCTGCCGCAGGTCGGTCCAGAGCTGGTCGAGGTCCCATTCCTCGGCGAACTCCTGGGTGCGAGCGGTCACGACGCCGGTGACGACGTCGTCGACGAAGCCGCGGACCTGCTCCTCGATGTCGGCGCCCTCGAGGACCTCGCGGCGCTCGGCGTAGATGACCTTACGCTGGCGGTCCATGACGTCGTCGTACTTGAGGACGTTCTTGCGGGAGTCGAAGTTCTGGGCCTCGACCTGGCCTTGGGCGTTGGCAATGGCGTTGGTGACGTTCTTGGCCTCGATCGGCACGTCGTCGGGGACCCGCAGCACCCGCAGCACCCGGTCGACCCAGTCGGACTTGAAGAGCCGCATCAGCTCGTCCTGCAGGGAGAGGTAGAAGCGGGACTCGCCGGGGTCCCCCTGACGGCCGGAGCGACCGCGCAGCTGGTTGTCGATGCGGCGGGACTCGTGACGTTCGGTGCCGACGACGTAGAGGCCGCCGGCCTCGGCGACCTCCTCGTGCTCGGCCGCGACCTGCTCCTTGATCCGCTCGACGGTGGCCGGCCACGCGGCCTCGTAGTCGGCGGCGGTCTCGCCGACCGGCTCCAGGCCCTTCTTGCGCAGCTCCTGGTCGGCGAGGAACTCCACCGAGCCGCCCAGCATGATGTCGGTGCCTCGACCGGCCATATTGGTGGCGACGGTGACCGATCCCTTGTGGCCGGCCATGGCGACCACCTTGGCTTCGTTCTCGTGCTCCTTGGCGTTGAGGACGCTGTGCGGGATGCCCTTCTTCCTCAGCAGGCCCGAGAGGTACTCCGACTTCTCGACCGAGACGGTGCCGACCAGGACCGGCTGGCCCTTGGCGTGCCGCTCGGCGATGTCCTCGACCACCGCGTCGTACTTGGCCTCCTCGGTGCGGTAGACGAGGTCGGGCTGGTCGAGGCGGATCATCGGCTTGTTGGTCGGGATCGGGACCACGCCGAGGTTGTAGATCTTGTCGAACTCGCTCGCCTCGGTCATCGCCGTGCCGGTCATGCCGGAGAGCTTGTCGTAGAGGCGGAAGTAGTTCTGCAGGGTGACCGAGGCGAGCGTCTGGTACTCCTCCTTGACCTGGACGCTCTCCTTGGCCTCGATCGCCTGGTGCAGGCCGTCGTTGTAGCGGCGGCCGGACAGGATGCGGCCGGTGTGCTCGTCGACGATGAGCACCTCGCCGTTCATGACGACGTACTCCTTGTCCTTGTGGAAGAGCTCCTTGGCCTTGACCGCGTTGTTCATGAACGAGATCAGCGGGGTGTTGACGGCCTCGTAGAGGTTGTCGATGCCGAGGTGGTCCTCGACCTTGGTGATGCCGGCCTCGAGCACGGAGATGGTGCGCTTCTTCTCGTCGACCTCGTAGTCGACGTCGCGCTCCATCTTGGCGACGATCTTGGCGAACTCGTCGTACCACTTGACGTCGTCCTCGGTGGGGCCGCTGATGATCAGCGGGGTCCGCGCCTCGTCGATGAGGATGGAGTCGACCTCGTCGACGACGGCGAAGAAGTGGCCGCGCTGCACGCAGTCCTCGATCGAGGAGGCCATGTTGTCGCGCAGGTAGTCGAAGCCGAGCTCGTTGTTGGTGGCGTAGGTGATGTCGCAGTTGTAGGCCTCGCGGCGCTGCGGCGGGGTCAGCTCGGGCACGATGACGCCGACGCTGAGGCCGAGGAAGCCGTAGATGCGGCCCATCATCTCGGACTGGTAGGTCGCCAGGTAGTCGTTGACGGTGACGACGTGGACACCCTTGCCGGCCAGCGCGTTGAGGTACGCCGGCAGGGTGGCGACCAGCGTCTTGCCCTCACCGGTCTTCATCTCGGCGATGTTGCCGAGGTGGAGCGCCGCGCCGCCCATGATCTGGACGTCGAAGTGCCGCATCCCGAGCACTCGCTTGCCGGCCTCGCGGACGGTCGCGAATGCCTCGGGCATGAGGTCGTCGAGGGTCTCCCCCGCCTCCAGCCGCTCGCGGAACTCCACTGTCATGTGCTGGAGCTCTTCGTCGGTCATCTTGACGAAGTCGTCCTCGATGGCGTTGACGGCCTTGGCGATGGCTTCGAGCTGGCGCAGGATCTTGCCCTCGCCGAGGCGCAGAAGCTTGTCGAGAATGGCCACGTGGTCTGACTCCTAGCGGTGCGGTTGCAGCAGGGAGACTCTACCCGCGCGCCCAGGCGGGGAGCACAATGCTCAGCGCTGGAGCGAGGTCGCCGCGCGGCTCGACCACGATCCCGCCGAGTCCGAGCCACCCGGCGAGCCGCTCCAGCTCCTCGGCCAGCTGCTCGGCGGTGTCCTCGGGCGCGCTCGGCTCGGCGTACGCCGCCTTCACGATCAGCAGGCCCGAGCGCCGGTCCGCCTTGAGGTCGACGCGGCCGACGATCCGGTCGCCGAGCAGGAAGGGCAGCACGTAGTAGCCGTGCACCCGCTTGTGGGCGGGGGTGTAGATCTCGATGCGGTAGAAGAAGTCGAAGAGCGCCTCGGTGCGCTCCCGCTCCCAGACCAGCGGGTCGAACGGGCTGAGCAGGGCGCGCGCGGTCACTCTGCGCGGCAGTCGGGCGGCGGCATGGAGGTAGGCGGGCTTGCGCCAGCCGTCGACCTTCACCGGGGTGACCTCGCCGGCCTCCTGCAGCGTCCGCAGCGCGGCGAGGGTGTCGGCGACCGACATCCGGTAGTAGTCGGCGATGTCCTTGGCGGTGCCCACGCCGTGGGAGCGGGCGGCGCGCCGGACCAGCTCGACGTGCGCCTCCGGCGCGGTCGGGATCGGCGCGTCGAGGATCCGTGCAGGGATGACCCGCTCGGGCAGGTCGTAGCGCGGCTCGAACTGGGTGGTCCGGCCCGCGATGGCCAGGTCGCCGGACATGAAGAGGACGTCGAGCGCCAGCCTGGCCTTGGACCAGTTCCAGCCCCAGTTCTCCTTGGTCCTCGGCGCGCCGTCGTCGAGGTCCTTGGCGGTGACCGGGCCGAGGTCGCGGACGGCGGCATAGACCTCGTCGATCACCCGCTGGGGCACCTCGCGCGACCACTTGGCGCGGCGCTCACGGTAGTGGTCCATCCGGTGTTGCATGACCGGCCAGAGCTCGACCGGCATGAAGGCCTGCACGTGGGCCCAGTACTCCACCATCCGGCGAGGGCTCCGCTCGCTGGCCCGCTTGAGCAGCTCGACGTCGTAGCCGCCCATCCGGGAGTAGAGCGGCATGTAGTGGGCGCGCTGCAGCACATTGACGCTGTCCACCTGGAGCACGCCGGTGCGCTCCAGGGTGCGCTGGAAGGTGCGCATCGTGGGCGTGCTCTGCCGATCTCGCGGGGAGGGCCTGTCTGCGCTCTGCCCGTCGTTCGCGGCCCGCTTCGCGACCGCGAACCCCTGCGCGGCGAGCGCGATCCGGCGGGCCTGGGCGAGTGAGAGCTTCTCCACGGCGTCAATCTAGGGCCTCACGCGGACAGGTTCGGTCCGCCTCGGGGAGCCGCGCCTCCAGCAGCGATCACCGCCGGGGCGTGCCCTAGGGCAGATCCAGCAGCTTCTCCTTGACGGCGTACATGACCGCCTCCATGCGGGAGTGGAGCTGGAGCTTCTCGAGGATGTTGCGCACGTGGTTCTTCACGGTGTTCTCGGAGATGAAGAGCTCCTTGGCGATGTCGCGATTGTTGAGGCCCTTGGCCACGAACCGCAGCACCTCCAGCTCGCGCTCGGTGAGCTTCAGGCCGGGCACGTGGGAGCGCTCCGGACGCGACATCTGCTTGAACTCGTCGATCAGCTTCACGGCCATCGACGGGCTGATCAGCGACTGGCCGTCGGCCACGACGCGGACCGCCTGGGCGACCTCCTCGATCGAGGAGTCCTTGAGCAGGTAGCCCGAGGCACCGGACTTGACCGCCTCGTAGAGGTCGGCCTCCTCGTCGGAGACGGTCAGGATGATGATCTTGGCCGACGGCACCGCGTCCTTGATGGCGGCGCAGGCCTCGATGCCGCTCTGTCGCGGCATCCGGATGTCGAGCAGCACCACGTCGGGCACGACCGAGGCGACCAGCTCGACGCCCTGCGCGCCGTCGCCTGCCTCGCCCGCCACCTCGATGCCGGTCTCGGCGGTCAACAGCATCGCCAGGCCCCGGCGGAACAACTCCTGGTCGTCGATGATGACGACGCGAATCGGCTCGGTGTCGGCCAGCTTCTGTGTGGGAGGCACGGAGGCATCATGGCACGTTCGGGCGGTTCCCGTGCGCTCATCCGGGTGGTGATGGCCTGGCCGGGGTGGCCCGTTCGGGCCAGCCCGGCCTGGCCGTTCCGACTAGTCGGCGACGAGGTCGAGCCCGATCACGCCGTAGTCGTAAGCGCGTCGGCGGTAGACGACGCTGGGCCGCTGCGTCTCCTTGTCGACGAAGAGGAAGAAGTCGTGGCCCACCAGCTCCATCTCGTAGAGGGCCTGGTCGAGCGTCATCGGGACCGCTTGATGGACCTTCTCGCGCACCACGAGCGGGCCATCGCCCATCACCGTGATCGGCCCGACCTGGCGCTCGACGGCCTCGTCGGCGGCGCCATCGGAGGCCGCTGTGTCGAGGGGGATGTCGGCCAGCGCCTGCCCCACCGAGACGGGGGTACGACGGCCGCGGTGGACGCGCCGGCGGTCGGCCGCCCGGCGCATCTGCGAGGCCATCTTGTCCATGGCGAGGTCGAAGGCGCCCATCTTGTCCTCGGCGCACGCCTCGGCCCGGATCACCGGGCCCTTGGAGTAGGCGGTCAGCTCGATGTGGAAGGCGCCCTTGTGCTGACGTGGGTTCTGCTCGCAGTCGACCTCCACGTGGACCCTCATGATCCGGTGATCATGCTTCTCCAGCCTGGACAGCTTCTCGGTGACGTGAGCGCGGAAACGCTCGGACACCTCGTAGTTGCGTCCGGTGACGACAACCTCCATGAATACCTCCCGTGAGTAATCGCGGTTAGGGAATCTCCCCGCAAAGTGCGAGGAAGCTGTGGGCTCCCGGTCTCCAGGGCGTCCCTGGCAAGGCCGAGGAGCGAAGGCGTCCTTTAAGCGAAGCGGGACGTCGAGCGAGGAGAACGCCGCCAGGGGCGCCCTGGAGACCGGGAGTGGAGTCCGCCCGGCCGACCTGGTCTTCTCCCCCACACTCGCCTGCTGGGGCTTGGCGGCTTGCTGCCACGCCACCCTCTCCCGGGCAGCCGTCGTGTCTGACGACGGCGCCGGGGCAGGACTTACGACTAAGCCGCACCGTGCTCCCCGGCTCTGCTGCTTGAGCAAGACCGGGTTACGTGGACCGCTTTGCCTGCGACTGGCATCGGCTAGCCGCCCGCACGCCCACATCCGGGGCGTCTGGACGACGCAACCACGGACCCGGGCGGACTCCATACATAGACGTTACGCCCGGCGCTGAGTGGCGGCAACGGTGGCGATGCCCGAGATCTCCAGACCGACCGCCCGAAGCGCTCGTTGCGCCTCTCGGGCGGTGGCTCCGGTGGTGATGACGTCGTCGCAGACGATCACTCTGGCGCGGGGAAGCCGGCGGGCCAGCCGGGCCAGCCCCGGCGAGGGGCAGGTCAGCGAGCCGGCCAGGTTGGCGGCCCGGGCGGCGGAGTCGAGGCCGGCCTGGTCGGCCACGCCGGGCCGGGTGCGGAGCAGCCGGGCCACCGTGACTCGGGGTCCGAGCCGGCGGGCGGCGGCGACGCAGAGGGCATAGGTCGCGTCGTGGGCGCGGGCGCGCACGCTGCTCGGCCGCGACGGCACCGGCACCAGCACCGTGGCGCCGACCGGGCCATGGCCGGTCACGGCGGTCGCGAGCAGCGTCCCCAGCGGGCTGGCCAGGGAGAGCAGCCGGTGCTCCTTGAAGCCGAGAACCATCGCCTTGACCGTGCCGTCGTACGGCGCGGCGGCTATCGGCAGCGCCAGGCCGGCGGGCGTCGGTCTCGGCCAAGCGGCAAAGGCTCCCGTGGGCAGCGCAGCGGCGCACTCGGCGCACAGCAGCCGCCCGGGGCGGGTGCAGCCGAGGCAGGACCCGCCGAGCAGCAGGTCGAGGGCGCCGTCACGCAGGGACACGAGCCCAGCCCAGCAGCCGCCCGGCGACGCCGCAACCGGCCGGTGCGCGGGCTGTGGACAACCGTCCGGAGAGCAACCGGGCCGAACGGGACCTCTCGCGGGGCCATCAGGGACTTCTCGCGGGGCCATCAGGGACCTCTCGGCCGGGCGGGGCGGGCGGGCCGGGGTCAGCCGACGTAGCCGAGGGCGGTGACGGGGGCGTCGAGGGTGGCGTCCTGGGCGTCGGCGGTGAGGCCGACGAGGCTCTGGCCGGACAGGCCGTAGGTGCCGCGGCTGGCGACCGGGGAGCCGACCAGGCTGTCGAGCTGGTCGGCGACGACCGGGGCCGAGTCGGGGAAGGCGACGCTGGAGCCGTCGACCGCCACCGTGCGCAGCTGCGCCGCCTCGGAGAGCTGGTGCAGCGCCATCACCGTGGTCGGGGTCACCCAGACGACGTCGCGGATCCGCATCGGCGTCTCGTCGGTGCCGATGAGACTGCGCGCGGCACCGGCACCGAGCACCGTCCCGGACTCGTCGCTGCGGAGCCGGCTCACCACCAGCCGGTCGGAGCCCTCTCCGGCCACCACGGCAACGAGCCGGCTGCCGTCGCGGGAGACCAGGAACTGTCGCACCACGGCGCCACTGACGTCCGGTACGTCGACCAGGTGGCGCTGGCCGTCGCCGCCGACATAGGAGACCTGGGCGCCGCGCCTCCGGTTGTCGACCACCCAGAGCCGGCCGGCCGCGTCCCAGGCCGGCCGGAGCAGGTCGTGACCGCCCTTGACAAGAGTGACGACGTCGTCGGCGCCACCGGGGTCGGCCTGCACCCCGGCGCGCAGGATCCGGGTGCCGTCCTGGGTGACCCCGGCCGCGATCTGCCCGTCGAGGTCGACGGCGACCTCGCGCAGCCCGGCGGCGGTGCGGCCGAACACCCCTGGCACCGGTGCGAGCGTCGGTGGCTGGCCGGAGACCAGCAGCCCGTCCTGGGAGAGGCCGAACATCTGCGGACTGGTCTGGTAGCCGGCCGGGTCGTACTCCGGACCGTCGTCGACGGTGAAGCGAGTACGGCCACCGGCCAGCTGCACGACCCGGTCGCCGAGCGTCACCCGGACACCGGTCACGGTCGGATCCTGCCGCAGCGTCCAGGCCAGCTGGGCCGCCATCATCGTGAGCGCCTGCTGACCGGGCGCCGCGGCACCGGGCGAGCCTCCGGTCAGCACGACCTCGGCGGTGCCGTCGGCGTCGACGGGCACCGAGAGGCCCGGGCTGCTCCCTGCCGGGAAGAAGCTGCGCTCGACGCCGGCCAAGTCGGCGCTGGGGCCCTGCACCAGGTCCCGGACCAGCAGCGTGGCCAGCTGGTTGCCTCGGGGCATGAAGACCGGCTCCGGCACCAGCACCCGTCCGGTCGGGTCGAAGAAGTAGAGCGAGAGTTGGACGAAGCGGCCCTCGAACCACCATGCCGGCACCACCAGCGCGTTGGGCGCGGAGGCGATCCGCCATTCACCGTCCTCCTGGGCCATGGTGAAGCCGAGGGTGCTCTCGTCGGCAGGCAGCGCCCCCTCCCAGGAGCCGCGCTCGTCGAGGCGATGGGCCTCGGTGAGGTAGACGCTGACGGTGTTGTCGCTGGTCTCGATGCGCGGGTTGAGGTCGCTGTAGATGATCGTGGCCTGACCCGGGCTCCACGCATTCCGCTCCTCGGAAGTCAGGAACTGCTGCGCACTCCGGGTCTGGACCGGCGTGGCGAGCATGGCGTCGAGGAAGCCCTGCACGATCTCGGCCGGGCTGGCGCCGGGCCGCGGTGGCCGCGGGTCGATGGAGATGCCGGCGACCCGGGTCGACTCCGCGGTCGGACCGGCGTCTTTGACCTTGCCGGAGGTCGGCATGGAGACGCAGCCGGTGAGGGCGATCGCCCCGAGGAGGAGCGAGACCAGGAGCAGCAGCGGTCTTCTCATGAGGCACGCTCCCCCGTGCTCTCGGCGTCCGCCGGCACCAGCGGCAGCGGACTGTGGTGGAGCGGCGCACCGACCCGCCGGGGCAGGGTGAGCCGGAACTGCGCGCCGCCACCGGAGCGGCCCCACGCCTGCAGCCAGCCGCCGTGCAGATGGGTGTCCTCCAGCGAGATCGCCAAGCCGAGCCCGGTGCCGCCGCTGGAGCGGTCACGGGCGGGGTCGGCGCGCCAGAACCTGTTGAAGACCATCGCCGACTCCCCTGGCGCCAGGCCGACGCCGTAGTCACGGACCGCCACCGCGGTCGCCTGCTGGTCGCCGTCCACGGTGACCAGCACGTCCGGGCCGGGTCCGTGGGCGGCGCCGGCGTGGTCGATGGCGTTGGCGACGAGGTTGCGCAGGATCCGCTCCACGCGCCGTACGTCGACCTCCGCCACGCACGGGTGGGCCGGTGCCCGCACCTCGACCCGGAGGCCCTGCTTGTCGGCGAGCGGCCGAGCCGCCTCGACCACCCGGCGGGCGACGTCGACCAAGTCGACGTCGTCGGTCTCCAGCACGGCGGCGCCGGCATCGAAGCGGCTGATCTCGAGCAGGTCGACGAGCAGCTTCTCGAACCGGTCGAGCTCGGTCTGCAGCAGCTCGGCAGCGCGGGCGGTCGCCGGGTCGAAGGAGTCGCGGGCGTCGTAGAGCACGTCGCCGGCCATCCGGACCGTGGTCAGCGGGGTGCGCAGCTCGTGGGAGACGTCGGCGGTGAACCGGCGCTGCACCCGGCTGAGCTCCTCGAGCTGGCGGATCTGGCGCTGCAGGTTGCCGGCCATCTGGTTGAAGGAGACCGCCAGCCGGGCGAGGTCGTCCTCGCCGTGGACCCGGAGCCGCTCCTGCAGCTGGCCGGCGGCGAGCCGCTCGGCGACCTGGCGGGCCAGCCTGATCGGCGAGACCACCTGGCGGGCCACCAGCCAGGTGGTGCCGGCGACGAGTACGACGAGCAGGCCGCCGGCGGCGAGCAGAGCACGGGTGACCAGGCCGAGGGTCTCCTGCTGCTCGGTGAGGGGGTAGAGGAAGTAGAGCACGTAGTCCTGGCCGTCGGCGGGCAGCTGCACGATCGAGCCGACCACCACCCCGGGCACCTCGGCGGCGACGTCCTCGGTGCCGTCGGTGACCACGGTGCGGATGTTGGTATAGGTCCAGGCCGAGGTGCGCTTCTCGCCGAAGTGCCGCTCCAGGCGCGCCGGCACGCTGCGGGTGTCGAGGCCGGGTGAGAACTCGGCGCCGCCGTCGGCGATGCGGCCGGTCTCGCCGGTCTCGCTGGAGGCGCCGACCGGTCCCGCCATCACGACGCTGAAGCCGCGTGCCGCGCCGCGCTGGATGATCGGCTCGACCAGGTCGCGCCGCTGACCGGAGGAGTCGACGTCGACGGCGGCCGCGGCGGCGAGTCGGTCACGAGCGTCGGCGACCTCGGTGGCCGTCTCGGCGACGACGGCATCCACGCGGTGCTCCAGGAGGCCGTCGCGGACCTGCTGGAGCAGGAACCAGCCGACGACCGAGACCGCCACCGCCGAGAGCAGCACGGTGCTGACCACGACGCGCGCCCGGATCGAGCGGCGCCAGAAGGTCAGCGCCCGTCTCAACACTCTGTCACTCCCGGGCAGCTACTGTGGGCCGGCCTTGTAGCCCACGCCGCGCACGGTGATCACGATGTCGGGGTTCTCCGGGTCGTGCTCGACCTTGGCCCGCAGCCGCTGGACGTGGACGTTGACCAGCCGGGTGTCGGCGGCGTGCCGGTAGCCCCACACCTGCTCGAGCAGCACCTCCCGGGAGAAGACCTGCCACGGCTTGCGGGCCAGGCAGACCAGCAGGTCGAACTCCAACGGCGTCAGGCTGATCGGCTCTTCGTTGCGGGTGACCGAATGGCCGGCGACGTCGATGACGAGGTCGCCGATCTGCAGGGTCTCGGTGCTCACGACGGTGTCGAAGCGGCGCATCCTGGCGCGGATGCGGGCGATGAGTTCCTTGGGCTTGAACGGCTTGACGACGTAGTCGTCGGCACCGGACTCCAGGCCGACCACGACATCGACGGTGTCGCCCTTGGCGGTGAGCATGACGATGGGTACGCCGGACTCGGCCCGGATCTCCTTGCAGACCGCGATCCCGTCGCGGCCGGGCAGCATCAGGTCGAGCAGCACCAGATCCGGCCGGTAGATGTGGAAGAGGTCCAAGGCCTCGTCGCCGCGGCTGCAGAGCTGGGAGTCGAAGCCCTCCTGCCGCAGCACGATCGACAGCATCTCCGCCAGCGACGCGTCGTCGTCGACGACGAGGATCCGCGGCCTCGTGCCGTCAGTGGTGGAGCTCATGGGTCATTGTCTACCACCGAGTAGGCGTGTATGTGCTCCTCCGCTGCTCCCATTCCTCCCGCTCCGGGAGGCTGCCGACCAGTTCCTGCACGGTCACGTAGAGGACTTCGCCGATTCGCTCCAGGTCGAGCACGGTCCACGTGCTGTCGCCTCGCATCTTGGCTGTGATCGTGGCTTGTGCGAGCCCGGTCGTCGCAGAGAGGTTTCGTTGGCTCATTGAGGCGCGCCACAGGAGCGTTGCGACGTTCTCGCTGATGTGCGTGCCGGTGGGGCTGGCTGTCGTCGTCATGTTTCGAGGTTACCCCGGCTGGCTTTGTGCTAAACACGGCGTGTTGGTTGCAATGACTTGATTTTTAGTGCATGTTTCACGTGAAACCGCGCACTGGCTTCTAGTTGTGTGTGATGCGGCTTCTTTCGGCCCGGGTGGTCCGGGTCGTGTGAGTGATGGGTGGTGAGTGTTGTGTCGGTTGTGTTGACGGGCAGGTTCCTCCGGCTTGAGGAGGATGAGTTCACGGACGAGGAGGGCAGGCAGGTGCCGTACATGTCGCTGGTCGTGGATGACGGCGATCAGCAGTTGCGGGTCTCGGTGCCGCGTGAGGCTCGGGGTGAGGCGCGTAAGCACTTCGCTGAGGTTGACTACGGGCAGGAGGTGTCGGTCGGGGTCCGGGTGGGGCTGCGGCGTGCCAACGAGTTCCGTCCGGCCTCGGTGACGTACCGGCTGCTGTCGGTCTCGCCGGCTCTGGCGGGGGCCTGAGTGTGGCTGGTTCGACGTTGCCTCGGCGCCGTGTTGTGCGGCGCCCGGTGTTGCGGGTGACGCGTGACCTCAAGGTTGAGGTCACGGACTCGCTGGGCATGCCGGTGGTGGTGATCAGCGACGGCGTCGAGTCGGTGCTGGTGTCGCCGGAGTCTCTGTCGGGTCTGGTTGCGCAACTGCGCCGTGCCGAGTCGGCGTTGATTCTGGATGCCTCCGGTGCCTGGTCGACGGTTCGCTGAGGGGCTGTGGCGATGGGTTGGCGTGATGTTCTGCTGCTTGGCCGTGGTCTTGGTGCCGTACTCCGCTTGGGGGGACGGTATCGGTGGGCAGGCATTGTCGGCGCCGTCGTCACTCTTGTGGGCGTCTGGCTCGCTCTCGGGGGACGATCCCACGCCGTCGCAGTCTCCGGAGGTGTCGGAGTCGACATCGTCCGCAGTGGAGTCGGATTCGACTGGGGAAACGTCATCTTCTTCGCCGTCGGCCTCGGCGGCGTCATCGTCTGCTGCGCCGGTCTCGGAGTTGTCGTCTGGTTCGGACTCGGTCGACGTGGCCTACGTCGAGGCGACCGGGGGTACGCGCGACATGCTGATCGCGCTGATGGCCGGGACGGGGTTCCTGGTCGCGCTGGTCGCAGCGCTGCTGATGATCCAGATCGGGCACCGGGGGTAGTCCGGTGAGCGACGTTCTGTTCTGGCTGCTCGTGTGTTCCTGGGTTGGCGGGCTCCTGACGTTCCTGGAGTTCGCTGTGCTGTCACTCGTGGCTGGCTACCGGAACGGCGTGCGTTCCTGGGTGTGGCTGCGTCGCCGACTGGTCGCCTCTACGTCGTCAGGGAGCCAGTGATGGATCAGTTCTGGCTTCTGCTGGTGTCGGGGCTGACGTATGTCCGGCTCTGGCAGATGTTGGCCGTCATGGTGAGCAGGGGGTGACCACGTGACTCCGGTGGAGTGGATGGTCTACATGCTCGCGGGCGGCGTCGCTTTCGGGCTGCTTGCGGCTCTGACTCAGGGGAGGGGGTGAATTCCCGAGATGAGCACTCCTACGCCGGTTTCCATCATCACTGATGGTGTGGACGGTCTGTCGGACAACCTGCTCACGATTGCGGGTGTCGGTGTCGGCATCGGTGCCGTGGTGCTGGCGGTCCGTAAGGGCTGGGGCCTGGTTAAGAAGTTCTTCTGAGCTTCTGACCTTGCCGGGTTACGCGTCGCGGCCTGGCTGTGAGCCCGGGGCATCACCCGCAATCGTGTCCGTTGCGGGTGATGCCCCGGGTCTCGAAGCAGTTTCGTCATTCGCCTGAGAGGAGCGGGGCCGGTGCCCTACGGTGAGCGCCGTGGAAGCGGTAGGCGGACTCGTCGGCGTTGTCTTGATCGTCGTTGGCGTGGCCTGGGTCCTGTTCAGGGAGCCGGCGGAGAAGACGCTGCGGGTCGGGGACGGATTCCGGTTCGGGATCGGTCTTGCCCTCGCCGGTATGGCGATCGGGCTCGTGTACCTGCTGGTCCTGTTCGTTGCGACGGTGATCGGACTGAGCATCGCACTCTGAGGACGGGCCTTGCTGGGCTCCTGCTGGTCCCGCTGCTGACGGTCGGCCTGCTTCTCTCGACTGGTCGGGCTGCTGAAGCCGCGACTAAATATGGCGACGTCGCGACAACTAGCTTCGACTTCGGTGCCTGGGGGGTCGGGTCTGTTCAGTCCTCGGACTCGAAGGTCTCTTGCACGGTAACGGGTTATTGGCAGACCACCGATCTCGGCATGTCCACTGTCGTGGTTGATGGCAGTTGCTGGACCGGATTCAATGTTTCACATGCCGATCTGACGTTGTCTGCAGTTGGCGGGGATTGCAGTTTTGGGATCGGCGTTGGCGAGGTGGACGGCGAATCCGGCTCATGGGGTGGGATGACGCCTGGCGGAATCGGGTGTGGCCCGGTAACGGAGTTGTGTTATTCGGTGGTGCTCTCGTATCACAGTAATCCCTGGTTGGATGGCGCCGTGGAGGAGGACTGCGTTGCCTGGGCTCTTGGTGCTCCGCCGACTGCCGTTGTTCAGGGTCAGGATTGTTCGTATGGGGTGCCGTATCCGGTTGGTCTTGTCGAGTTCGATAATACTCAGAATGGTTCTAGTGTTACTCGGAACGACGGTTATCAGTGGCAGATTGATGATGTGACTGGTACTCGCGGCTGGTATCCGTACGTCGTTCTCGGCGGGGTCACGAATACTGATGTCCTGATCGCTAAACAGTCGCCGTCGGGTAATGTGCGTGCGACTGGTACGGGTTTCACGTATGACGGCGTGTTCATGACGCACCGCAATGAGGCTCCGATTGTTACTTCTACGGCTAGCAGTGGTGTAGTCCAGGAGTCTACGGTCGGTTGGTGGTCCTCGGCGTCGTGGAATAGCGTGTCAGGGACTGTTCAGCCGCGTGAAGTTGAGGTTGTTGGTTTCGGTCTTGCCTATCGGATGGATGGCGTTAACACTGGATCGTCTACCGGCGCGATGACGTGGCGGGTCGAGAATCTGCCGGATTCGGCTACGTCTACGGCGCTTGTCGGGGTTACTGATCCTACGCGGTGCGCGTATTACTGGGGCGATAAGATTGTGGACGTCCCTGACGTGGATTGGGATGAGCCTGCTGGTGTTTTGCCTGAGGATGCTGATGGTTCTGATGAGGTTCCGTCTTACGATGATCCGGTGGCGACGTCGGATGGGACGTGTGAGGGTTTCTCTCTGACTGATCCTACGTCGTGGGCTGGCGCGGGTATTTGTGTCCTGGTGAAGTTGATGGGGTCTCTGATCAGCGCTGTGCTGGGTCTTCCGGCCGCGATCATCGAACTTGTGATTGACGCATTGAAGCTATTATTTATCCCTACGGATTTCCAGTCGTTCAACAAGCTCAACAATGCCGTGGATGATACTAATCTTGCGTCCTGGCGTGACGGGATCGAGTCCGCTGGTTTCGGTTCTTCGTCTGGTGGAGTGGTTGGTCGTACGACGGATTCGGGCTCTAGTTCGGACTGCATGGGTCCAGGATTTGATCTTTCTGGTATGGAGTTTGGGGATGAGTCGGTTGAGTTCGGCGTTATTTACCCGTTCGCTGCGTGTGATGGGAAGCTTGCGGATGCCGCGAGCCTGGTTCGCACGATTCTTCTCGTGATGATTTGTCTTTCGGTCGGTTTCCGGGTCATTGGCATGATCGGCACTTCGATCGGTCTTATCAAGAATACCAATCAGATGATTAGGTTCGATTGGTCGTCACCGGATTCGGGGAGGATCACATGATCGTTGAGGCGATTATCGATTTCTTCATGTTGCTGATTGCTGAGTTGGTTGAGCTGGTTGCGTCTGTGATCCCGGCGGCTCCGGCCTGGTGGATTGAGGGCATGGGCTATGTGTCGGATGTCGTGGATTGGATCTATCAGCTGGATACGTGGCTCCCGGTCACGGTGGCCTTGTCGGCGGTCTCGATCCTGATCGTGGCCTTTGTCGCCTCGATGGTTATTCAGGGTGTCCGCACGGTCGTCTCCTACGTGACCTTCGGCGGTGGCATGTGACCGGCGGCGCGGGTTGGCGCGGCGTGCGGGGCCCCCGTCCCGAAGCGCGGAGCGCGAGGGCGGGGTGCGCGCCGTGCTGATCGTGCTCGTCGTCGTAGTCGCCGGCGTGTGGCTGTGGGTGCGTGTGCGGCGACGCCGGCGTGAGGTCGCGCTCTCTGGTACGGACGCCGCGCGGCCGATGTTCCACAGCGACCCGCCCGGGCGTCGGATGAGTCCTCTGAGGGGCGAGCGGCTGTGAGTGACGATCAGCAGCTGGGTTTGTGGATCGCGGTCTTCTGGACGGTGGCGGTCTGGCTTGCCGGGGTGTCGTGGTCGATGTGGCGGGCCGTGACCTGGGTCGAGCGGATGCGGCGCTGGGCGGCTGGCGCGGCCGATCAATGGCAGCGGGATCGGGAGTTGGAGAAGGGCATGAGAGAGGACGTGGAGGCGTGATGTTGACCGTGGTTGTGGTCGTGGTGGTGCTCGCGGTGATAGCTGGTGCGTACCTGTACGGCATTTGGCTGGGACTCCGCGAGTCCCGGGTCAAGCTCAACGATGCTTATCGGCGCGGCATTGATGATGCCGCCGCCATGCTGACCCGCAATGACTGGTCCTAGGGGAGGTCCTGACGATGGATGATGTGACGTCGGTGTTCGTGGCCGGGTTTGCGCCGGTGGCGCAGTGGCTGCTGGCGATCGCTGGCCTGGGCATGTTGGTGTGGGTGGCGTCCCTGTTTGTGGTGTGGCTGTGGGAGTGGGTCGTGGTCTTCATTGAGGAGGGTCGGCTCGATCGTGAGGAGGCCGCTCGCCCTGAGGGTGGCAAGCATCGCGGCACTGACGCGTGGGGTCACTGAGCCATGGTGTGGAAGACGTTTCAGCATCCCGGCAAGCGGGCGGATCGTCGTGGCTGGCCGATCATGGGTTATGTCGGTCCTAACGGCGGTGGCAAGAGTGCCGCGATGGTGTGGGACACTCTCCCGTCGCTTCGGGCCGGGCGTCCTGTCCTGGGTACGGTCCGTCTCTTGGACTACGTCAATCCGCGTCAGTGCGAGGATGAGGCCTGTGCGGCTGATCCGCTCTCGGGGCATTATGTGAGGGCGCTGCCCGAGCCGCACATTGTCGAGGCCGCGTTTGCGGCCGAGTCTGATCCGACCCGGCGCGTAGAGCTGCTGGGCGAGCTGGGTGAGGTTACTGGTGTTCACGGCGCGGCTCATCCGCTGTGGATACCCTTGATTGACTGGCAGCAGGTGCTGGACGCGCGCGGTGTCGACTTGCTCCTGGATGAGGTCACCGGTGCGGCGTCGTCGCGAGAGTCGGCTGCGCTGCCGGCCGCGATCGCCAATCGCCTGGTGCAGTTGCGTCGCAATGATGTTGTTGTTCGCTGGTCGGCGCCGGACTGGAAGCGGGCTGACATTATTATCCGGGAGTGCTCGCAGGCGGTTACCTATTGCAGGGGTTACTTGTCGAGGCCGAGCGTGGAGCCGGGCGCGTCACGTATGTGGCGACGTCGTCGCCTGTTCCGCTGGCGTACTTATGACGCGATGGAATTCGAGAATTTCACTGCTGGCAAGCGTGATCAGCTCGATCCGCTTACTTCGGACTGGCATTGGGGGCCGGCATCGCCGGCGTTTCACGCCTACGACACGATGGATGCGGTGCTGACGGTCGGTACGGCCACGGAGTCGGGCACGTGCTACCGGTGCGGCGGTCGCCGCTCCCAGTCGGCGTGTCGCTGCCACGACAACCGTGCTGTGGCAGCGCCGGTGCCGGGTCGCCGCGCGCGACGCGCGTCGCGCGAGCTGCTCGAGCTGGCGACGTCCGGGGATGCTGAGTGACGGCGGGGGTCGACGAGTTTCGTAACACTGCGATCGCAGATCTACGAAACTCGTCGAGTTTCGTTGCCGCTGAGGACCTGGCTTATACGAAACTCGTCGGGGGGCTGGGTGCGGGGTTCGCGACTCCCGCGGCTGTGGATGCGGCCGCGTCGTTGTTCGCGCGGGCGGTTGTGCCTGAGCGTCCGGTGTGGCGCTGGGTCTCGTCGTCGCGTCTGATGGCTCGCTCGCTGGTCGCCTCGCAGGCTCGGCTCGCGGATGTCGTCGCGTTTAGTGATCGGTACTCGCGTGGTGGTGAGCGTCGGCTGGTCTCGTTGGGGCGCGCGGACCGCTGCTTCCAGGAGGGGCCGCGTTGGCGTGTGGAGATCGCGCCGGGCAAGATCGCGCTCCGGCGTCGTGATCCCGTTCGTGCGGAGCGTGCGGCCGAGAGGGCGCGTGTCGCGGCCGAGAAGAAGGCCGAGATGGTCGCGGCCATCACCAGGGCGTCGGAGTGCTTTCCGGGCTGCAAGTGTGGTGAGCATTGGACGCCTCCGGAGGGCGGAGTCTCGCGGATCTACTCCTGGTCGGCTAAGTCGAGGTCGCGGATGCTCGAGAGACTGGCGGAGCTGGATTACGCGCCACTGCTCGCGCACGGTGGTGTCCCGGCGATGATCACGCTGACCTATCCGGACCGGTGGCAGGAGGTGGCCCCGTCGGCTGCGGTGGCGTATCGGCATCTGCGGGCCCTGGAGCGGCGCTGGTACCGGCGCTGGGGAGTCAAGTTGGTGTGCGTGTGGAAGCGCGAGTTTCAGCGTCGTGGCGCGCCGCACTGGCATCTCCTGGCGACCCCGCCGGCTGATCCTGAGTTTCGGCGGTGGCTGGCGCTGGAGTGGGCAGACATTGTCGGGACTCAGGATTGGTGCGGCGGCTGGTGCTGGGATCGGGACTGGACGGCGATGACGGGCGGTCCGATGGGCTGCTGTGAGCGCGGCAAGCATGTCCTGGTCCACCTGCATCCCAGCGTCGTCGACGTGCATGAGGGTGCCCGGGTCCTGGACCCGAAACGTCTGGCGATCTACTTCGGCAAGCATGGCGTTTTCAGCGCGAAGGATTACCAGAACCAGGCGCCGGCGGAGTGGGTCCACGACCCGGCTTGTGACGGCACCGATGTCGAGGGTCAGCCGTGTCGTGGCTGCGCGCCGGATGGTGTCGGTCACTACTGGGGCGTATGGGGCCTGGAGAAGGCCGTTGCTACTGTCGAGGTCTATGCTGACGTGGCTGAGCAGCTGCGCCGTGCGGTCCGACGGTGGTCACGCTCGCACCGCTACTACGCACCTCGGACTGTGTGGCGCAAGGAGTACGCGACCCGGCTCGATCCCACGACGGGCGAGCTCGTCGAGTCCTGGCGCTGGCGCACCAGACGGTCCAAGAAGGCGGTGTACTGGATGCGGGGCACCGCCGGCTACGTCCTGGCCAATGACGGTCCCGCGTTGGCCGAACATCTAGCCCGGCTCGCAGGTCTCGTCGAGGTGCCTCGTGAGGCGACCGTTCATCGTCATCCCGTCACGGGCCGGCTCCGGCGGGGTCGATCAGGTGTCGGCCCCGCCGGGTTCCTGCCCTAGATGAATGAGTCCAAGGGTCAGTGGTCGTAGGCGATCAGTGATCGGTGGATGTCCGCGCCGATGTGGTCGTTGTGCCAGATCGCGGTGGTGAGGGCGAGGATGCGGGCGGCGATGCGGGCACA
>NZ_JASGDQ010000120.1:0-36233 GCF_047607185.1 Nocardioides sp.
CGAGGTCGCCGAGGACGCCGTCCTCGGCGACCTCGACGGCAGCACCTACACCGAGTGCGTCAGGCTCTCCCGCCTCGCCTGGTGCGCGCTCGCGCTGGGCACCGCGCAGGCGGTCCTCGACTACGTCACCCCCTACGTCAAGACACGAGAGGCCTTCGGCGAGCCGATCGCCCACCGGCAGGCGGTGGCCTTCATGGTCGCCGACATCGCCATCGAGCTGGAGGCGATGCGGCTGGTGACCTACAAGGCCGCCTCCCGGGTCGCCCAGGGCATCGACGCCACCCGCGAGATCGCGCTGGCGCGCAAGCTCTGCGCCGACAAGGGAATGCGGATCGGCCTCGACGGCGTCCAGCTGCTCGGCGGCCACGGCTTCGTCAAGGAGCACCCCGTCGAGCGGTGGTATCGCGACCTGCGGGCCATCGGGATCATGGAAGGCACGGTGCTGGTGTGAGCGAGCGGACAATCCAAGGCAGCGCCCCGCAGAGGGCGCGCGAGCGAAGCGAGTGCGTGTCGTGACGATCAACCTCGAGGACCCGAAGCGGCTGCGCCCGCTGCGCGACCAGGTGCACCAGGTCGCCATGAACATGCTGCGGCCGATCTCGCGCAAGTACGACCTGGCCGA
This sequence comes from Nocardioides sp., assembly GCF_047607185.1. Classification (GTDB taxonomy): domain Bacteria; phylum Actinomycetota; class Actinomycetes; order Propionibacteriales; family Nocardioidaceae; genus Nocardioides. The sequence continues at coordinate 623 of NZ_JASGDQ010000120.1, forward strand.
GCACGAGTACCCCAAGGAGCTCGACATGCTCGCGGCCATGGCCGACGGGCTGGCCGAGTCCGGGGCCGGCGAGGGCGCCGGCGCGACCGGCGTACGGCGAGACGGCGGTGGCGACGACAAGACCGTCAAGAACGGCTCCAACATGGCCTCGGTCATGTCGGTGGCCGAGATGTGCTGGGGCGACGTCGGCCTCACCCTGGCGATGCCCCGCCAGGGCCTGGGCAACTCCGCCATCGCCAGCGTCGCCAACGACGAGCAGCTGGAGCGCTTCAAAGGCACCTGGGCCTCGATGGCGATCACCGAGCCGTCCTTCGGCTCCGACTCCGCCCAGGTGTCGACGACCGCCACCAAGGACGGTGACGAGTACGTCCTCAATGGCGAGAAGATCTTCGTCACCTCCGGCGAGCGCTCCGACTCCGTCGTCGTCTGGGCCACGCTCGACAAGAGCCTGGGCCGGGCCGCGATCAAGTCGTTCGTGGTGCCCAAGAGCACGCCCGGCCTCAAGGTCGAGCGGCTCGAGCACAAGCTCGGCATCCGCGCCTCCGACACCGCCGTGATCACCTTCACCGACTGCCGGGTGCCGGCCGCCAACCTGCTCGGCTCGCCCGAGATCAACGTCAGCGAGGGCTTCGCCGGCGCGATGGCCACCTTCGACAATACCCGCCCGTTGGTGGCCGCGATGGCCGTCGGCTGCGCCCGGGCCGCGCTCGACCTGACCCGCGAGCTGCTGACGAAGGCCGGCGTCACGATCGACTACGACCGGCCGGCCGTCACCCAGTCCGCCGCGGCGGCCAGGTTCCTGCAGCTGGAGGCCGACTGGGAGGGCGCCTACCTGCTGACCCTCCAGGCCGCCTGGATGGCCGACAACCGCCAGCCCAACTCGCTGCAGGCCTCGATGGCCAAGGCGAAGGCCGGCCGGGTCGGCTCCGACGTGACGCTCTCCTGCGTCGAGCTGTGCGCGAGCGTGGGCTACGAGGAGGGGGAGCTGCTGGAGAAGTGGGCCCGCGACTCGAAGATCCTCGACATCTTCGAGGGGACCCAGCAGATCCAGCAGCTCATCGTCGCCCGCCGGGTGCTGGGGCTGTCCTCCGCCGAGCTCAAGTAGTCTCACGCGCCGTGAGCGCGCTCATCGTCTCAGCGACCAGGACCGAGGCCGCGCACGTCCCGGCCGATCTCCCGCTGCTCGTCACCGGGGTTGGCAAGGTGGCTGCGGCCTCGGCCGTGGCTCGGGCACTGGCCGCCGACCCCACGATCGACGAGATCGTCAACATCGGCTCCTGCGGCGCGCTGCGCGAGGGGCTGTCCGGGGTCTTCGAGATCGGCCGGGTCCTCAACCACGACCTGTCTGCGGATGCCATCCGAGCACTCGGGTACGACGTCGAGGACTGGCTGACCCTCGGCGATGCGGCGACCACGCTGGCCACCGGCGATCTGTTCGTCACCGACCCGGCGGTGCGCGACCGCCTCGCCCAGCGGGCCGACCTGGTCGACATGGAGGGCTTCGCGATCGCCTGGGCGGCCCGCGAGGCCGGGGTGCGCTGCCGGCTGGTCAAGCACGTCTCGGACAACGCCGACGAGACGGCCTTGGACTGGGTCAGCGCCGTCGACCGGTCCGCCCGCGACCTTGCCGGCTGGCTGGTCGACCATCTCTGACGATGGCCCTGTGGATGCAGGCCGCGTGGGCAGTTGGCAACGCCGTCGACGCCAGCCGGATCGACGCCCGCTTCGACGAGTTCGCGGGATCGGCGCGATGCCGGTCGCGCCGGCCATCGTCGGGCCGCTGCTGCGGAGCCTGGTCCGGCGACCTCGGCGCGAGTCAGTCGCGTGAGGAGTTGACCGTCCGGCCGCGCACCACGCCGACGAAGGCCTGCGTGCACTCGTCGTCGCGGTCGCGGAGCCAGGCCAGGCCTACCTGGGTCGGCGGCAGGTCGGCCACCGGCACCGCGACCACGTCCTTGCGGTGGTGAAGTCGCGCCACGGACATCGGCACGATCACCACGCCGGTGCCGGCGGCGACCGTCTCGATGGCCGTTTTCTCGTCCATCTCCGGCCAGCGCAGCTGCTCGGCCGAGGGGTTCCAGCCGGACTGGTGCGGCCGGACCAGCTGCTCGCTGTCGAGGTCGGCCAGGGTCACCTCGTCGGCGAGCGAGAGGTAGTGCTCGCGGGAGACGACCACGACGGGGACCTCCTCGTAGAGCGGGATGAGATGGAGTCCGTCGCGCTCGACGGGAAGCCGGACGATCGCCATGTCGACCTCACCGTCGCGCAGCGCGGTCTCCTGCCGATCCTGGCCGAGCGGGACCAGCTCGAGCGGCTCGCGGCGACGCTCGCGCCAGCCGCGCGCCCACTTGTCCGGCGTCGCGCCGGTGACGAACCCGATCCTCACCCGGGACAGCCTAGAGTCCCGGCGTAACCATCGGTGCGTGCCATCGTTGTGGACTTAGTGGCGTGGTCGGCCGGGGCGATGGGGCGCTCCGGCCGACCACGTTCGTCACGTCAGCCGAGCAGGCCCCGGTAGCCGGGCAGCCGCACCTTCCGCTCGTAGTCGCCACCGACGAAGTCGGTGCCGTGGTTGCCGATGTTGAGGATGAAGGTCCAGCCCTCGTCGACGTACGCCGCGCGGCAGCGCTGCTTGCCGTCGACGATGGCCTCGCCCAGCTTGCGGCCGCAGGCCGACTCGTAGTCGTAACCGGCCGCTGTCAGCGCCGGGGTGACCTCGTCGAGGGTGTCGTCGTAGCGGCCGGTGACGAAGATGACCGCGACGCCCAGCTTGGTGGCGCGCTTGGCGAGCTTGAGCGTGCGACCGACCGGCTTGGGCCAGGCGTAGTGCGAGGCCAGCGAGGTGTTGTCGATGTCGAGCACGATCGCCAGTCTCTTCTCGCCGCTGGCGACCCGCTCGGCGAGATAGGCGCCCGGTTGGGCCTTCGCGTAGGCGGCGCGGACGTCGGCCTGCCACTGTGCCTTCGACGGCAGCCCGGTCGCGCGCGCGGCCGGGGCGCTGTCGGTCGTCGGCGGCATCGCCTGGGCGGGTGCGGCGGGGAGCGTCAACGGGGCGAGGAGGGGGAGCAGCAGGGCGAGGGCAACGGTGCGCATGGGGTCAGTCCATCAGATCGCGAGACAGCGGGACCAGTTCGGGCGTCCAGCGCCTGTTCGGGATGGGCACGGAGGTCATCCTCCTCCGGGGAGGTCGATGGCTCGGTCGGTGGCGGGGAGGTCGTACACGTGGGTGGCCCGGGTGCAGGTCAGGGTGTCGACGTTGCATCTGATGACGACCGATTGGGTGCCGTTCTGGTTGGACATCGACATGAGGAACTCCTCGGGACTGACCCAGTCGGTCTCCTCGATCGGGTGGATCTTCGCGTCCGGGGGGAAGCCCGACAGGGTGCCCCTGGTCTCGTGCTGGGTGCCTTGGGTGTCGAGGACGTCCATTTGTTGGCTGACCCAGGTGTTGCCGTCATTGGAGGCGGTGAGCAGCCGGGTGCCACACAGCCGTCCCTTCTCGCTGAGCCCATCGGCCGTGACTGTCGAGACGATCGAGCAGCCCTTCCTCCAGCGGACGAACGAGTCCGAGCCGAGGCCGAACTTGCCTGGGTAGGGGCCGAGGTCGGTCGCGGCGCCGGTGAGCGGGTTCCACAGGGCTGCCCTCTGGTCGGTGCCGTAGACGATGCCCACTGAGGTCCAGTGGATGAGGATATTGGCATCGGCGGGCAGACTGGCGATCACCTGTCCAGTTGCCAGGTCGATCACGTCCGGACCGTCTGCGAAGAGCGTGCCGTCGGGGGAGACCAGTGCCTCCTGGACGTAGTGATCGCTGCTTTCCGCAGGCAGGGTCCTCGCCTGCCCGTCAGGCGAGATGATCTGGTATTCGGTGCGTAGTGGGTCGCTGCTGGTCTGGGCGAGGATGAGCGTGCCGCCGGTGACTGTGCCGACCAGGCCGGCCTGGTCGAGGTCGAGGTCGAGAGCTGAGCCGTCGGGAAGGTGGAGCGAGGTGCCGACCAGGAACGGGATCTCGGGCGGGGGACCTGCCGGGAGTCGGCTGGCCCAGGCGAACGCCGCGGTGTAGGGATCTTGTGTTGCCAGAGTCGTCGGGGCGCCAGCCGAACCATGATGGTGCGGGCGTACGCGTCGCGGAGCCCTTCGTCGTGGACCCGGTCTGACCCGTGCGTCGCCAACGACACGCTCACCAGCCGACATCGCCAGCAGCCAAGCACGAGGCGCCCGCCTCAGGGTCGCTCCCGAAGGCGGGCGCCTCACCATGCCCTCTTGACAAACTCACCTACATATCAGTGGTCACGCATCGAGTGCTTGGGCTTGAACAGCTTCTTCAGCCACGAAGGTGTCTCGGACTGCCCGTCCTCGCCCTTCCGCTTCCACGCCTTATTCACCCTCAGCGTGCGGTGCTCCAGGTCGACGTCGCCGACCCACAGCGCGCCGATCTCGCTGAACCGTAGGCCCGTCCCGACAGTCACCCGAAGCACGTCCGCGTCTCTGCCGGCCAGTTTGGCCGCAGCTGCGAACTCCGCTTCGGAGAGAAACCGCAGCTCGGCCTGGGACTGCTTGACCCGGCCCGCTTCGGGGCCGTGCGGCACACGGGTTGACGCCGAGGAAGCCCTGCTCGACGGCATAGTTGAAGACGCCGTACAGCAGGCCGTGGCAATTGGCCTTGGTCTTCAGCGAGCGCTTCCAGTCGATCAGCCACGCCTGATGTCGGCCTCGCCGATCGAGGTCACCGGCCGGGCGAAGGGGAAGGTGCCGCGGACCTCGATGTCGCCGGCGGCGCCACGAACGCGGACGAAGCCCTCGCACTTCACCCAGCCGTCAGGCCAATGCTGGCCCGCGGCGTCGACCATCTTCTTGAAGCCCTCGGCACGGGGCTAGGTCTGCTCATCGGTGCCCGAGCCGAACGTCTCCTGCTCCTGGGGACCACCACGGGCGGCGCCTGGGCGCCAAGAGCACCCGCACCGAAGTGCCGCCGTCGTCCCGCTTTCGCTGCTCGATCCAAGCCATGTCACGACCTCCGAGTCGTCGGCCGGTGCCCCTGGGACATTCAGGCTAGGCCCGAAATGATGAAACCCCCAGGTCACCCTGGGGGTTTCACTCGTGCGCGAGGGGGGACTTGAACCCCCACCCACTATACGTGGACTAGCACCTCAAGCTAGCGCGTCTGCCTATTCCGCCACCCGCGCGAGTGCGGAGGGAACGTTAGCATTGTGATGCGGGTGAGACGAATCGGGACGCATAGGGTGGGGACATGGCCAACCTCGATCCCGCCGGGGAGGTCGTGGACATCTGCCGCGACCTGATCCGCATGGACACCAGCAACTTCGGGGACGGATCGGGGCCGGGGGAGCGGAAGGCCGCCGAGCACGTCGCGACGCTGCTCGACGAGGTCGGCATCGAGTCGCGGCTCTACGAGTACGAGCCCGGCCGGACCTGCCTGGTCGCCCACTGGGGCGGCGGCCGGCGGACCGACGGGCTGCTGGTCCACGGCCACCTCGACGTCGTACCCGCCGAGGCGAGCGACTGGCGGTTCGACCCCTTCGCCGCCGAGGTCGAGGAGGGCTACGTGTGGGGCCGCGGCGCGGTGGACATGAAGGACTTCGACGCCATGCTGCTGAGCGTGGTGCGGGCCCGGCAGCGCGCCGGCCGGGCGCCGGAGCGACCCGTCACGCTGGCGTTCCTGGCCGACGAGGAGGCCGGCGGGCACAAGGGCGCCGAGCAGCTGATCAAGGCCATGCCGGAGGAGTTCGAGGGCATCACCGAGGCGATCGGCGAGGTCGGCGGCTTCTCGACCACGGTGCGCGGCCGTCGGCTCTACCTCATCGAGGCCGCCGAGAAGGGCATGGCCTGGATGCGGCTCACCGCCCGCGGCACCGCCGGCCACGGCTCGATGATCAACCACGACAACGCGGTCACCAGGCTGGCCGAGGCGGTGGCCCGGATCGGCGCCCACGAGTGGCCGGTCCAGCTCACCCCGACGATGCGTACGCTGCTGGCGGCGATCGCCGAGCTCGCCGGCACCGAGGCGACGCCCGACAACGCCCAGCAGCTGATCGAGGAGCTCGGCCCGGCGGCCCGGATGATCGGCGCCACCCTGCGCCACGTCAGCAACCCGACGATGCTCGGCGCCGGCTACAAGGTCAACGTCATCCCCACCGAGGCCACCGCGCACGTGGACGGCCGGTTCCTGCCCGGCTACGAGGACGAGTTCTTCGCCACGCTGGCGGAGCTGTGCGGCGAGGGCGTCGAGATCGACTTCGTGTCCCGGCAGCGACCCTGGGAGACGCTGTACGACGACACCGCGATCGCCGACGCGATGACCCGCTCGCTGCTGGCCGAGGACCCCGACGCCCGGGTGGCGCCCTACCTGATGAGCGCCGGCACCGACGCCAAGCACTTCGGCAAGCTCGGCATCCGCACCTACGGCTTCGCGCCGCTGCGGCTTCCCGACGACCTCGACTTCACCGCGCTCTTCCACGGCGTCGACGAGCGGGTCCCGGTCGATGCGCTGGAGTTCGGGGCGCGGGTGCTCGACAGGTTTCTCGACCTGGCCTGACCAAGGGGGCGATCCGGGACCTCTCGAGGGGCCATCCGGGACCTCTCGGCGGGCCATCTGGGACCTCTCGGCGGGTCAGGCGGTGCGCACCGCCCGGATGATCTTGCGGCGCAGGACGACCCGGCGCTTGCCGTCGGCGGTGATCCGCACCCGGTCCAGCACCCAGCCGCCGTGCTCGGCGCGCTCCACGAGGAGCTTGGTCACGGCGCTGCGTTTGAGCTCTCGGGAGAAGGTGACCGTGTCGAACTCCCACTCGACACCGGGACGGGGCGGGCGGCGGTCGACAGCGGTCATGGATTCTCCTTCGGTCTACTCGGCTGAGACGTCGTCCAGTGCGGCAGCGAGCTCGGCAGGCAGGGTCAGCTGCTCGACGGCGAGGGCGAGCCGGAGCTGGTCGGCGGTACGGGCGCCGAGGATCGGCGCGGTCACGCCCGGCCGGTCGCGGACCCAGGCCAGCGCCACCTGCAGCGGCGCCCAGTCGAGCCCGTCGGCGGCCTTCGCCACCGCCTCCACGATGCCTCGGCCCCGGTCGTCGAGGTAGGAGTCGACCCGGCCGGCAAAGTCGCGGTCGGCGCCGCGGGAGTCCGACGGGGTCCCGGTGCGGTACTTGCCGGTGAGCACCCCACCGGCCAGCGGCGACCAGGCGAGGATGCCCAGGCCGAGCGCCTCGGCGGCCGGTACGACGTCGTACTCGATCTCGCGGGCGAGCAGGGAGTACTGCACCTGGGTCGAGGCCAGCACCGCCCGGCCCGGCACCGCGCGCTGCCAGGTCGCGGCCTGGGCGGTCTGCCAGCCGGTGTAGTTGGAGATCCCGACATAGGCGGCGCGGCCCGAGGTCAGCGCGAGGTCGAGCGCGGAGAGCGTCTCCTCGACCGGCGCCAGGTCGGACCAGACGTGCACCTGCCACAGGTCCACATGATCGGTGCCGAGCCGGCGCAGCGAGGCGTCCAGCGAGCGCAGCAGCGAGCCACGCGAGGTGTCGACCTCCCGGCGGCCGGCGCGACGCGAGATGCCGGCCTTGGTGGCGAGCACGACCTCCTCGCGGGCCACCACGTCGCCGATGAGCGAGCCGAGCAGCGACTCGGCCCGGCCGTCGCCGTACCCCGCCGCGGTGTCGACGAGGGTGCCGCCGGCCTCCGCGAAGGCGACCAGCTGGTCGCGCGCCTCATGCTCGTCGGTCGCCCGGCCCCAGGTCATCGTGCCGAGGCCCAGCCGCGAGACGCGGAGGCCGGTGGCGCCGAGCGAGCGTTGCTGCATGGGCCAGAACATAGCCGGACGTGTCGCGGAGCACGGCCCCGGGCACGCGGGTCGTCATGAATTGCTCGGCAGGCGGCCCTACGCTGATCGCCCGTGGACTACATCCAGGCGGTCGTGCTCGGGCTGATCCAGGGCCTTACCGAGTTCCTGCCGATCTCCTCCAGCGCCCACCTGCGCATCTACCCGGAGCTGTTCGGCTGGGGCGACCCCGGCGCGGCCTTCACGGCCGTCATCCAGATCGGCACCGAGGTGGCGGTGCTGCTCTACTTCTGGCGTGACATCTGGCGGATCGCCACCACCTGGCTGCGGAGCCTGTGGCGGCCGGAGCTGCGCGGCCATCTGGACTCGCGGATGGGCTGGTTCATCATCATCGGCTCGCTGCCGATCGTCGTCCTCGGGGTCCTTCTCAAGGACGTCGTCGAGAGCAACTTCCGCAGCCTGTGGATCATCGGCACCACGTTGATCGTGCTCGGACTGGTCCTGGGCATCGCCGACCGCTTCGGCCTCACCGACAAGGGCCTGAAGCAGCTCAGCCTGCGCGACGCGATCCTGATGGGCTGCGCCCAGGCGCTGGCACTGATCCCGGGCGTCTCCCGGTCCGGCGCCACCCTCTCGATGGGCCGAGCGCTGGGCTACGAGCGCGAGACCGCCACCCGCTACGCCTTCCTGCTCGCCATCCCCGCGGTCATCGGGGCGGGGATCTTCGAGCTCAAGGACGTGCCCGGGGAGGCCAACCCCTACGGGTGGGGGCCCACGATCCTGGCGACGGCGATCTCGTTCGTGGTCGGCTACGCCGCCATCGCCTGGCTGCTGCGCTATGTCGCCACCAAGTCCTACACCCCGTTCGTGCTCTACCGGGTCGTGCTCGGCGCCGCGACCCTGACCCTGGTCGCGACCGGAGTGCTGACGGCCTGACTACAGCCAGCCGGAGCGCTTGAACCACATCCACAGCCCCACCACGGCGCCGGCCATCAGCAGCAGCGCCATCGGATAGCCGAAGGTCCAGCCCAGCTCCGGCATGTGGGTGAAGTTCATGCCGTAGATGCCCGCGATCAGGGTCGGTACGACGACCAGGGCGGCCCCGGCGGAGATCTTGCGCATGTCGTCGTTCTGCTGCACCGAGATGCGGGCCAGGTGCGCCTCGAACGCCGAGGACAGCAGCGACTCCAGGCTGTCGGCCATCTCGGCGCACTGGTTGAGGTGGTCGAGGACGTCGCGGAAGAACGGCTGCATGTCCGGGTCGACGTGTTCCACCGCGCCGGTCGCGAAGCCCACCATCGGAGCCCGCAGCGGGACCACCGCCCGTCGTACCTCGGCGAGCTCGCGCTTGAGGGTGTAGATCCGCTCGGAGTCGCTGGTGCGGTCCTTGGAGAAGACCGAGGTCTCCACCTCGTCGACATCGGTCTGCATCTCCCCGAGCACGCTGAGATAGCCGTCCACCACCGCGTCGGCGACCGCCCAGACCGCCGCCGAGGGGCCCTGCGCGAGCTTGTCGGGCGTCGTCTCGATCGCGTGGCGGGCGGCGTCGAGCCGGCTGCCACGACCGTGCCGGACGGTGATGAGGTAGCCGGGGCCGAGGAAGCAGGCGATCTCGCCGGTCTCGACGGCGTCGTCCGCGTCGACGTACCAGAGCGTCTTCAGGACCAGGAAGAGCGCGTCGCCGTACCGCTCCAGCTTCGGCCGCTGGTGCGCGGTCACCGCGTCCTCCACCGCCAACGGGTGGAGCCTGAAGGCGGTGGCCACCTCGTCGAGCTCGCTATGGCTGGGGGCGTAGAGGCCGAGCCAGACGAAGTCGCCTGGGCCGCTCGCGCCGGCGCGGAGCTTGTCGTACTCGTGTGGGTGGCAGTCCGGCTGCTGGCGGACGCCGCCGCGGTAGAGGGCGCTGTCGACGATCACACCCGAACGCTAGTGCTGGATAGGGTGGCGCGCATGGCGACAGTCGTCCTGGTCCGTCACGGCCGCACCACGGCCAACGCCTCCGGCACCCTTGCCGGCCGTACGCCGGGGGTCCGGCTCGACGACACCGGCCTGGGCCAGGCCGCCCGGACCGGGGAGCGGCTCGCCGCGGTGCCGCTGGCCGCGGTCGTGACGAGCCCGCTGGAGCGCTGCCGGCAGACCGCCCGGGAGATCATCACCCGGCAGCCGGTCGAGCTCAAGGCCCACGCCGAGCGAGCGCTCACCGAGTGCGACTACGGCGAGTGGCAGGGCCGCTCCCTCCGGGAGCTGGCCAAGGAGCCGCTGTGGAAGGTCGTGCAGCAGCAGCCCTCCGCGGCGGCCTTCCCGGGCGGGGAGTCGATGGCCGCAATGCAGGCGCGGTCGGTGGCCGCCGTACGACGCCTCGACGCCGCCATGGAGGCCCAGCACGGCCCCGACGTGGTCTGGGTGGCGGTCAGCCACGGCGACATCATCAAGTCGGTGCTGGCCGACGCCCTCGGTATGCACCTGGACCTGTTCCAGCGGATCAGCGTCGATCCGGCCTCGGTCTCGATCATCCGCTACACCGCCACTCGGCCACACGTGCTCGCCACCAACACCCATGCCGGCGACCTCGGCTGGCTGGCGGCCAAGCCGAGGCGTCGTCGGCGCGCCAGCGGCGACGCGGTGGTCGGTGGCGGGGCCGGACCGGGCTAGAGCCGACCCATAGGCTGGGCACATGCCCTCTGTCGTCCACGAGTTCGACCCGCCGGAGCGCTTCGTCGCGGGCGCCGTCGGCCAGCCGGGGGCGCGCACCTTCTTCCTGCAGGCCCGTACCGGTCGTCGGCTGGTCAGCGTGGCGCTTGAGAAGCAGCAGGTCGCGCTGCTGGCCGAGCGGGTCGACGAGCTGCTCGACGAGGTGATGAGCCTGGCCGCCTCGGTGGTGCCGGCGGTCGCGCCGCTCGCGCTCGACGACACCGCGCCGCTGGACCAGCCGATCGAGGAGGAGTTCCGGGCCGGCACCATGACGCTGTCCTGGGACGGCGACGACGAGCGGGTCGTCATCGAGGTCTACCCGATCGCCGAGGACGATGGGGACGAGGAGGCCGAGCCCGTCGAGGTGCTGCTGATCCGCATCGCCCCCGCGGCCGCGCGCGCCTTCGCCAACCGGGCGCTGCGGGTCGTGGAGGCCGGGCGCCCCGACTGTCCGTTCTGCGGCGGCCCGATCGACCCCGACGGCCACCTGTGCCCGCGGGCCAACGGCTTCAGGCGCCGCGATCCATGACGAATCCGTCGGCCGGGCACGAGGAGCTGGTCCTCACCGGGCGGGTGATGCCCGCCTCCAACGCCACCTTCGTCGGTGTGCTGTGCTCGACCTCGGGGGCAGACCTGGACGTGGTCTACAAGCCGATCGCGGGGGAGCGGCCGCTGTGGGACTTCCCCGACGGCCACCTGGCCTACCGGGAGGTCGCCGCCTACCTGGTCTCGGAGGCGCTGGGCTGGGACGTGGTGCCGCAGACCTGGCTCGGCGACGGCCCGCACGGGCCCGGCATGGTGCAGCGCTGGGTCACCGTCGACGAGGACCAGGCGGCGGTCACGATCGTGCCCGACGGCGAGGTGCCGACCGGCTGGCGCACCTCCTTCGAGGGGTACGACGACCGCGACCGGCCCGTCCGGCTGATCCACGAGGACAGCACGGCGATGCGGCGAATCGCGGTCTTCGACGTGGTCGTCAACAACGCCGACCGCAAGGGCGGCCACGTGCTGGAGGTGGCCGGCGGCCACCGCTACGGCATCGACCACGGCATCTGCTTCCACACCGACCCCAAGCTCCGTACCGTGCTGTGGGGCTGGGCCGGGTCACCGCTCACCGAGGACGAAACAGCCGGTCTGCGGCGGTTGCACGACGCGCTCTACGGCGAGGTCGGCGACGAGCTGGGGCACTGGCTGGCCGGCAGCGACCTCGATGCCCTCCTCGGCCGGTGCGAGACGCTGCTCGCGGCCGGCACGCTGCCCGAGCCCGATCCCCACCGCCACGCGATCCCGTGGCCACCCTTCTAATAGAGTTCGGGCCATGCGCGCCTGGCCTGCCCCCGATGTCCCGACGCTGACCGTCACCGGACCCGAGGTCGCGCTTCACGACACCGCGACCGGCCAGTTGGTGCCGGTCGTGCCCGAGGACGGCCATGCCCGGCTCTATGTCTGCGGCATCACGCCGTACGACGCCACCCACATGGGTCACGCGGCGACCTATGTCGGCTTCGACCTGCTCAACCGGGCCTGGCGCAACGCCGGCCACGCCGTCACCTACGCCCAGAACGTCACCGACGTCGACGACCCGCTGCTGGAGCGGGCCGCCAAGGTCGGCATCGACTGGGTGGAGCTCGCCGAGCGGGAGACCGAGCTGTTCCGCCAGGACATGACGGCGCTGCGGGTGCTGCCGCCGGCTCACTACACCGGCGCGGTCGAGTCGATTCCGCTGGTCATCGGGCTCATCGAGCGGCTGCGGGCCGCCGGCGCCGTCTACCAGGTCGAGGACGACCTCTACTTCTCCGTCGCCGCCGATCCCACCTTCGGCGAGGAGTCCAACTACCCCCGTGAGCTGATGCTCGAGATCTTCCCCGAGCGCGGCGGCGACCCGGACCGGCCCGGCAAGAAGGACCCGCTCGACTGTGTGCTGTGGCGCGCCGAGCGGCCCGGCGAGCCGTCCTGGCCCTCGCCGTTCGGTCCTGGTCGGCCCGGCTGGCACATCGAGTGCTCGGCGATCTCGCTGGAGCACCTCGGCACCGCCTTCGACGTACAGGGCGGCGGCTCCGACCTGGTCTTCCCGCACCACGAGATGTGCGCCGGTCACACCCAGGTCGCCACCGGAGAGCGGTTCGCGAAGGTCTACGCGCACGCCGGGATGGTGGCCTACGACGGCGAGAAGATGTCGAAGTCCAAGGGCAACCTGGTCTTCGTCTCGGCGCTGCGCAACAGCGACATCGACCCGATGGCGATCCGGCTGACCCTGCTGCGCCACCACTACCGCTCCGACTGGGAGTGGACCGACGCCGAGCTCTTCGACAGCGTCGACACCCTGGCCCAGTGGCGCAAGGCGCTGGCGCTCGGCAGCGGCGCCCCCGCCGGCCCGGTGATCGAGGACGTGCTGGAGGTGCTCGCCGCCGACCTCGACGCCCCGGCCGCCGTGGAGCTGATCCAGGGCTGGGTCGACGCCACCCTCGGTGTCGACGGCCTGGCCGACAACACCGACCACGACGCCGCCGGCCGCATCGCCGCTGTACTCGACGCCGCCCTCGGCCTCAGCCTCTGAGAAGCCCCCCCCACCCCCGCCGACTCGGCAGAAGTGCTGGTCTCAGGAGTGCCGAGTCGGCACTAGTGCTGGTCTCAGGAGTGCCGAGTCGGCAGAAGTGCAGGCGACCCACCAGCACTTCTGCCGACTCGGCGTCTTTCAGACCAGCACTTCTGCCGACTCGGCGTGTCTCAGACCAGCACTTCTGCCGACTCGGCGTGTCTCAGACCAGCACTTCTGCCGACTCGGCGTCAGGAATCCTCTTGCCGGCGCTTGAGGTACCGCTCGAACTCCCGGGCGATGGCCTCGCCGGAGGCCTCGGGGAGGTCGGCGGTGTCGCGGGTCTCCTCCAGCGCGCGGACGTACTCGGCGACGTCCTCGTCCTCCTCGGCGAGTTCGTTGACGCCGCGCTCCCAGGCGCGGGCGTCGTCGGGCAGGTCGCCGAGCGGGATGGAGACCTCGACGAGCTCCTCGAGCCGGTTGATCAGCGCCAGCGTCGCCTTCGGGCACGGCGGCTGCGCGACATAGTGCGGCACCGCCGCCCAGAACGACGCGGCCGCGAGATCAGCCTCCTCGCAGGCGTTCTGGAAGACGCCGACGATCCCGGTCGGCCCCTCGTAAGTCGAGATCTCCAGCTTGAGCCGGTCGACCAGCTCCGGCTCGGTGGAAGTGCCGGAGACCGGGATGGGCCGGGTATGGGGCGTGTCGGCCAGCAGCGCACCCAGCGTCACCACCAGCGAGCCGCCCAGGGTGTCGACCACGGCTAGCAGCTCGGCGCAGAACCGCCGCCACTGCATGTTCGGTTCCAGGCCGCGGATCAGGATGACGTCGCGGTCGAGTTCGGGGGGAGAGGCGATGGCGATCCGGGTGGTCGGCCAGGTGATCCGCCGCATACCCCGCTCGTCGTTGCCGACATAGGGCCGGTTGACCTGGAAGTCGTAGTAGACGTCGGGATCGATCTCGCCGATCACCCGCGCGCTCCACACCTTCATCAGGTGGTCGATCGCCGACGAGGCCGCGTCGGCGGCGTCGTTCCAGCCCTCGAACGCGGCGATGACGATGGGATCCACCAGATCCGCCGTTCCCTCCAGCTCGATCACGCCACAACCCTACCGGCGCGTGGATTCCCCGCAGGGAGACGGGCGGTGCCACGATGTGGGAATGATGTCCGGCCGCTGGACGCTGTTCGTAGCCTGGACACAGACCCGATCCCGAAGGAGTCGACGTGGCAGCCGTGAGCCATCGCCCTGACGCAACCGAGGCGCTCGCCTCGACCCTGCGCCAGCGGATCATGGTGATCGACGGCGCCATGGGCACCGCCATCCAGCGCGACCGACCCGACGAGGCCGGCTACCGCGGCGAGCGGTTCAAGGACCACCACGTCGACCTGATCGGCAACAACGACCTGCTCACCCTCACCCAGCCGCAGATCATCGCCGACATCCACCGGGAGTACCTCGAGGCCGGCGCCGACATCCTCGAGACCAACACCTTCAACGCCAACGCGGTCTCGCTGGCCGACTACGACCTTGCCGACCTCGCCTACGAGGTCAACTACGAGGCGGCTCGGCTGGCCCGCGGCCTCGCCGACGAGTTCAGCACGCCCGAGCGGCCTCGCTATGTCGCCGGCGCGCTCGGCCCGACCACGCGCACCGCCAGCATCAGTCCCGACGTCAACGACCCGGGCGCCCGCAACGTCTCCTACGACCAGCTGGTCGAGGCCTACCTGACCGCCGCACGCGGCCTGGTCGACGGCGGCGCCGACATCGTCATCATCGAGACGATCTTCGACACCCTCAACGCCAAGGCGGCGATCTTCGCCGTCGAGACGCTCTTCGAGGAGGCCGGCCGTCGCTGGCCGGTCATCATCTCCGGCACCATCACCGACGCCTCCGGCCGCACCCTGTCCGGGCAGGTCACCGAGGCGTTCTGGGACTCGATCCGCCACGTGAGACCGATCGCGGCCGGCCTCAACTGCGCGCTCGGCGCCCAGGAGATGCGGCCCTATATCGCCGAGATGGCACGGGTGGCCGACACGTTCGTGTCCTGCTATCCCAACGCCGGCCTGCCCAACGCCTTCGGGGAGTACGACGAGGGCCCGGCCGAGACCGCCGGGCACCTGCACGAGTTCGCGGGCGCCGGCTTCGTCAACATCGTCGGCGGCTGCTGCGGCACCACGCCGGCGCACATCGCCGAGATCGCCCGCGCCGTCGAGGGCATGGCGCCCCGGGAGCCGTCGGTGCCCGACCCGGCGACCAGGTTGGCCGGCCTCGAGCCCTTCACCATCACCGAGGACTCGCTCTTCGTCAACGTCGGCGAGCGCACCAATATCACCGGCTCGGCCCGGTTCCGCAACCTGATCAAGGCCGGCGACTACGACACCGCCCTCTCGGTCGCCGCCCAGCAGGTGGAGAACGGCGCCCAGGTCATCGACGTCAACATGGACGAGGGCATGATCGACGGCGTCGCCGCGATGGACCGCTTCCTCAAGCTGGTCGCCTCCGAGCCCGACATCAGCCGCGTCCCGGTGATGATCGACTCCTCGAAGTGGGAGGTCATCGAGACCGGGCTGCGCAACGTGCAGGGCAAGCCGATCGTCAACTCCATCTCGATGAAGGAGGGCGAGGAGAAGTTCATCGAGCAGGCCCGGCTGTGTCGCAAGTACGGCGCGGCCGCGGTCGTGATGGCCTTCGACGAGAGCGGTCAGGCCGACTCCTACGAGCGCCGCATCGCCATCTGCGAGCGCGCCTACCGGATCCTGGTCGACGTCGTCGGCTTCGACCCCGAGGACATCATCTTCGACCCCAACGTCTTCGCGGTCGCTACCGGCATCGAGGAGCACGCGACGTACGGCGTGGACTTCATCGAGGCCACCCGCTGGATCAAGCAGAACCTGCCCGGCGCCAAGGTCTCCGGCGGCATTTCCAATGTGTCCTTCTCCTTCCGGGGCAACAACGCCGTCCGGGAGGCGATCCACGCCGTCTTCCTCTACCACGCGATCGCGGCCGGCCTCGACATGGGCATCGTCAACGCCGGTGCGCTGGTGACCTATGACGAGATCGACCCCGAGCTGCGTGAGCGGATCGAGGACGTCATCCTCAACCGGCCCGTGCCGGATGGCGAGAACGCCACCGAGCGGCTGCTGGAGATCGCCGAGCGGTTCCGCGGCAATGGCGAGCAGACGGAGGAGAAGGCCGAGGAATGGCGCGAGCTGCCCGTCGAGGAGCGCATCACCCACGCTCTGGTCAAGGGCATCGACGGCTTCGTGGAGGCCGACACCGAGGAGCTGCGAGCGCTGATCTCCGAGCGCGGCGGCCGGCCGATCGAGGTGATCGAGGGCCCGCTGATGGCCGGCATGAACGTCGTCGGCGACCTGTTCGGCGCCGGCAAGATGTTCCTGCCGCAGGTGGTCAAGAGCGCCCGCGTCATGAAGAAGGCGGTCGCCTACCTGATCCCGTTCATCGAGGCGGAGAAGCAGCCCGGCGACGTCGCCGACACCAACGGCACCATCGTGATGGCCACCGTGAAGGGTGACGTCCACGACATCGGCAAGAACATCGTCGGCGTCGTGCTGCAGTGCAACAACTACGAGGTCATCGACCTCGGCGTGATGGTGCCTGCCCAGAAGATCCTCGACACGGCCGCCGAGGTCGGCGCCGACATCATCGGCCTCTCCGGGCTGATCACGCCCAGCCTGGACGAGATGGCCGGCTTCGCCGGCGAGTTGCAGCGACTCGGGCTCAAGATCCCGCTGCTGATCGGCGGGGCGACCACCAGCCGGGCTCACACCGCGGTCAAGATCGCCCCGAAGTACGACGGCCCGGTGGTGTGGGTCAAGGACGCCTCCCGGTCCGTGCCCACCGCGGCGGCGCTGCTGCACCCGGCGAAGCGCGAGCAGTTGCTGGCCGACGTACGCGCCGACTACGACGCGCTGCGTGCCCGCCACGCCCAGAAGTCGGAGCGGCCGCAGCTGACCTTCGAGCAGGCCAAGGCCAACGCCACCCCGATCGACTGGTCCGGCTACACCCCGCCGGCGCCCGCAACGACCGGCGTGCACGTGCTGCTCGACTATGACCTCGCCGAGCTGCGTGAGTACATCGACTGGAGCCCGTTCTTCGCCTCCTGGGAGATCCGGGGCCGGTTCCCCGACATCCTCCACAACCCGACGACGGGGGAGGCGGCGAGTCGGCTCTACGAGGACGCCCAGGCCATGCTCGACACGATCACCAAGGAGAGGTGGCTGACCGCCAACGGCAGCTACGGCATCTTCCCGGCGGCCTCCACCGGGGAGGACATCGTGGTCGACGGCGGCCGGGCGACGCTGCACGCGCTGCGGCAGCAGGGCGAGCACCGGGCAGGCGTGCCCAACCGCTCGCTCGCCGACTACATCGCCCCTGCCAACGACTGGATCGGCGCCTTCGCCGTCACGGCCGGCATCGGCACCCAGGAGCGGGTCCAGGCCTTCCGCGACGACCTCGACGACTACTCCGCGATCCTGCTGGAGGCGCTCGCCGACCGGCTCGCGGAGGCCTTCGCCGAGCGGCTGCACCAGCGGGTGCGCATCGAGTTCTGGGGCTACGGGCCCGACGAGCGGGGGCTGACCAACGAGGACCTGATCCACGAGCGCTACACCGGCATCCGGCCCGCGCCGGGCTACCCAGCCTGCCCGGACCACACCGAGAAGCAGACCATCTGGGATCTCCTCGACGTCGAGGCCAACATCGGGATCAAGCTGACGGAGTCGATGGCGATGTGGCCCGGCGCTTCGGTCTCCGGGCTCTACCTCAGCCACCCCGAGTCGCAGTACTTCGTGGTCGGCCGACTCGGCCGCGATCAGGTCGCCGACTACGCCGAGCGCAAGGGCTGGACGCTGGCCGAGGCCGAGCGCTGGCTCAGCCCCAACCTGGGCTACGACCCGGAGGACTGAGATGGTCCTGCCCGCAGCCGTGCTGTGGGACATGGACGGGACTCACCCTGCATTGGGGTCCATCGCGGTGCGTTGAGATCCACGTTACCGCAGGTCAGCGGCATGTTGCAGGGTCCGACCCAATATCGCGGTACATCCAGATACGTCCCGACGCCGGGGCAAATGTCGCATGAAACGTCGCATGGGATTGCCTGACACGATCTCTCGCTACCCGCTCCGGTCATAGCAAGTTTTGCTATAGTGGTTTCGTGACGACCAAGGGCGGAGTGCTGCGTGAGGTGATGCTCGAGACGGGCACCACTCAGTCCATGCTGTCCCGGATCACGGGCGTGCGCCAGCCCAGCATCAGCCAGTTCCTGTCCGGCAAGGTGGAACTCAGCGACGAGCAGCTCGACCGGCTCCTGTCGGGGATGGGCTACCGGCTCGAGGTAGTCCGGCGACCAGTCCGCCCCGAGCTCACCCGGTCCGAGCGCCGCTCCTGGATGCTGCACCGCCGTCTCTCGACGCACCTGAGCGAGAACTCGCTTGAGTCCTGGATGCCCAAGATCGAGCAGAACCTGACTCGGCTCGGCGGGCGACTGTCGGGACAAACGCACCTGACCAACATGGAGCGCTGGCGAGACCTTGTCGCGACGCGCGACGTGCTCGGCCTGCAACGCGTCATGACCGGACTGGATCGCTCCTCGATCGAGATGCGCGAAGTCTCGCCACTGACTGGCCTGCTGCCCGAGGTCGAGCGCCTCGACGTCATGGACGAGCTTTCCCGGGCCAGCTGATGCGGCGCGATCAGCTGGAGCACGCAATCCGGACCGCATGTCAGATCATCGGCAGGTCCGAGGTCATCGTAGTCGGCTCCCAGTCCATCCTCGGAACGTTCGACGAGCGCGATCTGCCGGTTGCCGCCACGATGTCGCTCGAGATCGACGTCCTACCGATTGCAGATACGGCCGAGGAGACGGCCCGGCTGGCCGATCAGATCGAAGGGATCGCAGGGGAGTTCTCGCCGTTTGAGGACCTCCACGGCTCCAGCATCGACGGCGTCGACCTCTCCACCTCGGTCCTGCCCGATGGTTGGCGTGATCGCCTCGTCCGAGTGAGCAACCCGAACACGGCTGCTCCGGGCGGCACACCGATCTTCACCGGTTGGTGCCTGGACAAGGAAGACCTCTGCGTCGCCAAGCTGTGCGCCTTCCGCGAGAAGGACCGCGAGTTCGTCGGCGCGCTGATCGAGGCGCGCCTTGTGGACCCAGCAGTGATCGCTGAGCGCCTCGGCTGTGTCGACGGGATTCATCAACGATCCGCAAGATCCGCCGCTGAATGGCTCATTTCCTGGCGCCCGCCACAGGCTTGACGAGGTCGTGTCAGAGGGTTGGCGTCTCGCGCGAGGCCGGACGATGCAGGATGGCTGTGTGAGGGTCGGCGCGGCTGCGGCCCGGCGATGCAGGGTCAGCATCTGGCGGGGGTGGTCGGAGCCGCTCGCGCAGGGTCTGGATGACGGCGAGGTCGGATGCCCGGGTGACGGGGACGAACTTCTCCTCGGTCGGGACAATCAAGTGCTTGGAGTCGGTCGCGAGCCTCGGGATCTGGATGCGCTCGACGAACGCGCCGCGGTCGATCCCCTCCTCGACGATGTCGGCGATCCGGTGGTCGATCCGGTCGAACAGCGTCTGGAAGCCAGCGAGGACTCGCGGCTCGATGGTCGTGTCTGGCTTCAGCGCGCGAAGCCGTGCGGTCGCGTTCGCAGCCGCGCGCCAGCTCGCGATCCCGGCAGCCCGGGAGCCGGTTCCCTTGGTGACCCACTGCCGCAGCCTCACGGTGGCGAAGGTCGACTCGATCGGGTTGGTCATGCGCAGATGGACCCAGTGCTCGGCGGGTGCGGCGACCTCGTTGCGGGTGAGGACCTCCCAATCGCTGACGCGGAGCTCAGCCCACGTGGTGATCGGGGCGGCGGGTCGTGTGGTTGCTCATGTTGATCAGGTGCGCGGACCGCCCCGCTGGAGGGGTCTGTCCGCAGCTGGATGCGCCTGGTTCGCCGCGATGATGCCGGATGCTCGGCACCCGCCAATTAGGGTGAAACGTCGCATGAAGTTCTTCGGAGGGCATTCTGAGTACCGACTTTTCCGGTGTTCCTGCAGGTCAGGCACCAGATGGACCCTCTCGACTGCCGGCGGCCGTGCTGTGGGACATGGACGGCACCCTGTGCGACACCGAGCCCTCCTGGATCCAGACCGAGTACGACCTGGCGGCCAAGCTCGGCACCGAGTGGACCCAGGCCGACGCGACCGCGATGGTCGGTCGCAGCCTGCTCGAGTCCGGCGACTACATCCGCCGCCGCTGGGACCTCGACATGACGCCGCGCCAGGTCGTCGACATGCTGCACGACAGCGTCGTCGACCGGGTGCTCAGTGAGGAGATCCCGTGGCGCCCCGGCGCGCTCGACCTGCTGGAGTCGCTCAACGACGCCGGCGTGCCCTGTGCCCTGGTCACCCAGTCGTGGGAAGTGTTCGCGCTGCCGATCGTGGCGCGACTGCCACGAGGCCGGTTCGACGCGGTGGTCACCGGCGACCGAGTGCCGCGCGGCAAGCCCCACCCCGACCCCTACCTCGCCGGCGCCGCAGCGCTCGGCGTCGACCCCACCGCCTGCGTCGCCATCGAGGACTCCAACACCGGCGCCAGCTCGGCAGAGGCCGCCGGCTGCACCGTGATCACCGTCGAGAACCACGTCCCGATCGAGCCGGGTCCCCGCCGGGTGGCCCGACCCAGCCTGCTCGGGCTGAGCCCCGTCGACGTAGGTGCCCTGATTCGGCCCGCTCTCGGTTAGACTCGATCTGTTCCGGTCCATGCCGGCGGCGCCACGCTGGGGCCGAGCGCCCACGTGTGTCGATTCTCGCGCCAACCGCGATACCGCGCGCGGACCGGACGACGACCGCGTCATGGCGGCCCGGATCGGGCCGTTCTCGGCGCTACTCATGCAAGAGGAGCTCATCGGTTGGCTGACAGGCCACAGTCCCGCTCACGCGGCGGACGCACCAACGGATCGCGGCGTCGTGCCGACGACAACGTCGGCATCACCCCCGTGCTCGCCAAGGCGGTACGCCGGCTCCAGGCCGACACCCGCGCCGGCAATGTCGACGGCGACCGGTTCCAGGCGGTCGCACTGGTGGTGCGCGACGAGCGGGCCCGGCTCAAGGCCGACACCGGGCTGACCGAGGCCCAGCGCGACAACGAGCTGCGCCGGCTCGACGGCATCGCCGCCATCCTGGCGCAGACCGCGGCCGGGGTGCCGTCGCTGTTCATGCTGCTCAGCGACGACGTCGGCATCACCCCCGGCGCGCGCCGGCTCAAGCGCGAGATGGAGCGCGCCGGCGGTCTCGAGGTCGCCGAGGAGGAGCCGGTCAGAGTGGCTCCCGAGCGCTCCGAGCGGCAGGTGGTGCCACGCTCGGTGCTACAGGCGCAGCTCTCCAACCCGTTCATGGCGCCCGACTTCAGCGCACCGCCACCGCCCAGGCTCACCGAGCGGCGCCTGGTCGGCTGGGAGCTGCTCGGCCCGCTGCTGAGCTCCTTCGAGCACGCCACCCCCGGCGTCTCCTCCTGTATGGCGCTGCCCGAGCCACGCCCGACCGTGCTGCTGCCGCCCGGCATCGAGCTGATGGACCACCAGGCCAGGCTGCTGAGCGGCGTCGCCGACGGACTGCGCACCGTGCTGCTCGCCGACGAGCCCGGCCTCGGCAAGACCGCCCAGGCGCTGCTGGCGGCCCAGGCCGCGCAGGCCTATCCGCTGCTCGTCGTCGTACCCAATGTCGTGAAGACCAACTGGGCTCGCGAGGCCGCCCGCTGGACCCCGGCCCGGACGGTCAGCGTCGTGCACGGCAACGGTGACGACGTCGACGGCTACGCCGACATCATCGTCGTCAACTACGAGCTCCTCGACCGCCACGTCGGCTGGATCGGCGACCACGGCTTCCGCGGCATGGTGGTCGACGAAGCCCACTTCATCAAGAACAAGAAGTCGCAGCGCTCCCAGCACGTCCTCGAGATCGCCGACCGAGTGCGGCAGCGGGTCGCCCGGCCGCTGATGATGGCCCTGACCGGCACCCCGCTCATCAACGACGTCGACGACTTCCTCACCATCTGGCAGTTCCTGGGCTGGATCGACGAGAAGAAGCCCACCACCATGCTGATGGCCAGGCTCGAGGAGACCGGACTGACCCCGGCCGACTTCGGGTTCTACCCTGCGGCCCGGCAGGCGGTCGTCGACATGGGCATCGTGCGCCGCCGCAAGGTCGACGTCGCCGCCGACATCCCCGCCCGCCGCATCGCCGACCTCCCCGTCGAGCTCGACGAGGCCGAGGCCCGCTCCATCCACGCCGCCGAGCGGGAGCTGGCGCTGCGCCTGGTCAACCGCTACGACTCGGCGATCGCCGCCCGCCGCGAGCACCGCGGCGAGTCCGCGGTTCCCGACGGCATCGACCACGAGCTGGTGCGCCGCGTCGCCGGCTGGGAGCTCTCCGACGCCGACGACGAGACCGGGGAGAACGTCTTCTCGATGGTGCGCCGCATCGGCCGCGCCAAGGCCGGCCTCGCCGCCGACTACGCCGCCCAGCTGGCCCGCAGCGCCGGCAAGGTCGTCTTCTTCGCCAAGCACCTCGACGTCATGGACACCGCCGGGGAGGTCCTCACCAAGCGCGGCATCCGGTTCACCGAGATTCGCGGCAACCAGTCGACGGCGACCCGCACCAAGGCCATCGACGACTTCACCAGCGATCCCGAGGTGCAGGTCATCGTCTGCTCGCTCACCGCCGCCGGCGTCGGCGTCAACCTGCAGGTCGCCTCCGATGTGGTGCTCGCCGAGCTCTCCTGGACCGACGCCGAGCAGACCCAGGCGATCGACCGGGTCCACCGCATCGGCCAGACCGAGCCGGTCACCGCGTGGCGGATCATCGCCGCCCAGACCATCGACGCCCGGATCGCCGGCCTGATCGACGCCAAGGCCGGCCTGGCCGCCCGGGCCCTCGACGGTGCGTCCGAGGAGGAGACCAGCACCCTCGACGTCCGGCTGGAGGCGCTGGTCTCGCTGCTCACCGACCAGCTCGCCGCCCGCGAGTCGGCCTGACCAGCCGGCTCACCGAGTCGGCAGCGGCGGAGGCGTGCCGCCGTACGACGGGCAGAGTGCCTGGTGGGCGCAGAAGCCGCACAGCCGCGACGGCGAGGGCCGCCAGTCACCGGTCTCCTCGGCCCGCCTGATCGCCGCCCAGATCGCCTCGACCTTGCGCTCGGTGGCACGCAGGTCGTCCTCGTCGGGCGCATAGCGCAGGATCTCCCCGTTGCCCAGATAGACCAGCTGCAGCATGGTCGGCACCACCCCGCGGGTGCGCCACAGCACCAGCGCATAGATCTTGAGCTGGAACAGTGCCTTGGCCTCGAACCGCTCCGAGATCGAGCGACCGGTCTTGTAGTCGACCACCCGGATCTCCCCGGTGGGCGCGACGTCGAGGCGGTCGATGAAGCCGCGCAGCAGCAGCCTGGAGTCCAGCAGTGCCTCCACATAGAGCTCCCGCTCGGCGGGCTCCAGCCGGCGCGGGTCCTCCAACGTGAAGTAGCGATCGAGCACCGTGGCGCACGAGGCCAGCCAGTCGTCGAAGGACCGCTCGGCGAACAACTCGCCCAGCTCCGGGTCCTGCTCCAGCAGCCTCGACCAGGCCGGCGCCAGCATCGACCTGGCCTGCTCCGGCGTACGGCTCTCGGCAGGCAGGTCGAAGAGGTCCTCCAGCACCTTGTGGACCAAGCTGCCCCGGGCCGCGTCGGGCGAGGGCGGCTCCGGCAGCCGGTCGATGGTGCGGAAGCGGTAGAGCAGCGGACAGGCCATGAAGTCGCCGGCCCGGCTGGGGGAGAGCGCCCCCAGCACCTCGACGCCGTCGACCGGCGTCGAGAGCCGCTCGGCCGGCGAGGTGTCCACGCTCATGCTCCGCACCCTAGCCGCCGGCACGGACAGAACCGGTCCGCGACGCTCGGGCCGATAGGACTCCACCGATAGGGTTGCCAGGTGCCCGAACCAGCCAATCGCCGTCCCAACCCACCTGGCACGCTCCGTGTCGGCACGCTCGCCGGCGCCGACGTGCTGGTGTCGACCTCGTGGTTCCTGGTGGCGGCGATGATCGCGGTCCTGGTCGCACCGCGGGTCGACCAGGTCACTCCCGGCCTCGGCGCCTGGAAGTACGTCGCCGGGCTGGCCTTCGCGGTCATCCTCTACGGCTCGGTGCTGCTCCACGAGGTCTCCCACGCCGCTGCGGCGCGGCGCTACGGCTACCCCGTCACCTCCATCACGCTGCACTTCCTCGGCGGCGCCACCGCCATCGAGGGCGAGGCCAAGCGTCCCAAGGAGGAGTTCTGGATCGCCGTCGTCGGGCCGCTCACCTCACTGGCCGTCGGCGTCGTCGGCCTGCTGCTGCTCTTCCTCGAGCCCGAGGGGCTGATCCGGATGGCCGTCGAGGGACTGGCCGGCGCCAACCTGCTCGTCGGCGTCCTCAACCTGGTCCCGGGCCTGCCGCTCGACGGTGGCCGGGTGCTCAAGGCAGCGGTCTGGGCGGTGAGCCACAACGTGCATCGTGGCACCATCGCCGCCGGCTGGGTCGGCCGGGTCGTGGCGGTGCTGGCGCTGTTCTGGCCGGCGCTGGCCGCCGAGATGCTCGACCTCGAGGTCGGCATCTACGACTACGTCATGTCCTTCGTGGTGGCGCTGTTCCTGTGGACCGGTGCCACGGCCGCGATGTCCTCGGCCCGGATCCGGGCCAGACTGCCCCGCCTGGCGGCCCGCTCGCTCGCGCGTCGTACCCTGGCCGTGCCGAGCGACCTGCCGCTGGCCGAGGCGGTCCGCCGCGCCCACGAAGCCCAGGCCGGCAGCATCGTCACCGTCGCCACCGACGGCTCCCCGGTGGGCGTCGTCAACGAGGCGGCGGTGCTGGCCACCCCGGACGACCGACGGCCCTGGGTGGCCACCTCGACAGTCGCCCGCACCCTCACCCCGGGGCTGAGCCTGCCGGCCGACATCAGCGGCGAGGAGCTGATCAGGGCGATCAGCGCGAATCCCGCCGCCGAGTACCTTCTCCTCGAGCCCGACGGCTCGCTGTTCGGCGTGCTCGCGACGGCCGACGTCGATGCGGCATTCCGGAGCGCCAGCAAGTAGCCTGCGCTGGCCATGAACGATGTTCCCGCCGAGGCCTGGTCAGGAGTCCACCGCGGTCCGCTCCGCGCCGGCGAGTGGGTTCGCCTGGTCGACGCCAAGGGCCGCAAGCACAACATCGAGCTGGTCCCCGGCAAGCGGTTCTTCTCCAACAAGGGGCACCTCGACCACGACGACCTGATCGGTCGCGACGAGGGCTTCACGCTCACCTCCTCCTCGGGCGGCGAGTATCTCGTCTTCCGGCCGCTGCTCAGCGAGTTCGTGGTCTCGATGCCGCGTGGCGCGGCGGTGGTCTACCCCAAGGACGCCGCCCAGATCGTCGCCCTGGCCGACATCTTCCCCGGCGCGGACGTGGTCGAGGCCGGCGTCGGCTCGGGCGCGCTGACCTGCTCGCTGCTGCGCGCCGTCGGCCGCTACGGCACCGTCAGCTCCTTCGAGCGTCGCGAGGAGTTCGCCGAGGTCGCCCGCAAGAACGTCGCCCAGTTCTTCGGCGGCGAGCCGCCGATGTGGAGCCTCACCCTCGGCGACCTCGCCGAGGAGCTGCCGGCCAGCGGCAGCCGCGTGGACCGGGTCATCCTCGACATGCTGGCGCCGTGGGAGTGCGTCACGGCCGCCGCCGACGCGCTGCGCCCCGGCGGCATCCTGTGCGCGTACGTCGCCACCACCACCCAGCTCTCCCGCTACGTCGAGACGCTGCGAGTCCACGGCGGCTTCACCGAGCCGCACGCCTGGGAGTCGCTGGTCCGCGACTGGCACGTCGAGGGCCTCGCCGTACGCCCCGGGCACAAGATGATCGGCCACACCGCCTTCCTGGTCACCGCGCGCCGGATGGCGCCGGGGGAGCGGCCGCCACGCAAGACCAGGCGCCCCGCTCCGGGCGCCTACGGCCCCGACTACACCGGACCGCGCCCTACCGAGGTCGCCAGACCGGAGCCCGTCGAGACCGAGGACGAGTCCGCCGACTGACGACGAGGTGACATCCTCGCGTCCAAATCGTGATCAACACCGCCAAAACGCCTCTTCAGAAGTGACCCGGCACGAGTAGGGTCGAAGACGACGACAGGAGGTGTCGCAGATGTCGATGTCCGATGCCAACAGTGATTGGCAGAGCTCCAGCGGCCGCAGCCGCGAGGAGTTGGAGGGCCACGTCCGCTTCCTCGAGAACGAGATCCGCGATCTGCGCCGCCGGCTCGGCGACGTGCCCGGCCAGTCCCGCGGCCTGGAGTTGCGGCTCGCCGACGCCCAGCGCTCGCTCGCGTCGGTCACCGCACAGAACGAGAAGCTTGCCGCCACCCTGCGCGAGGCTCGCGACCAGATCCTCAAGCTGAAGGAGGAGGTCGACCGGCTGGCCCAGCCGCCCGCCGGCTTCGGCACCTTCATCGGCCGCAACGACGACGACTCGATCGACGTCTTCACCGGCGGCCGTAAGCTGCGCGTCAACGTCTCCCCGAGCGTCCAGGTCGAGACGCTGGTGCCCGGCCAGGAGGTGATGCTCAACGAGGCCCTCAACGTGGTCGCCGCCTTCGCCTTCGAGAAGGTCGGCGAGGTCGTCATGTTCAAAGAGTTGCTCGCCGACGGCGAGCGCGCCCTGGTCATCGCCAACGCCGACGAGGAGCGCGTCGTCCGGCTGGCCCAGCCGCTGACCGTCGAGACCATCCGCGCCGGCGACTCGCTGCTGCTGGAGTCCCGCTCGGGCTATGTCTACGAGAAGGTCCCGAAGTCGGAGGTGGAGGAGCTCGTCCTGGAGGAGGTCCCCGACATCGCCTACACCGCGATCGGTGGGCTCGGCGACCAGATCGAGCAGATCCAGGACGCCGTCGAGCTGCCCTACCTGCACCCCGAGCTGTTCCAGGAGCACCAGCTCAAGCCGCCGAAGGGCGTGCTTCTCTACGGCCCGCCGGGCTGTGGCAAGACGCTGATCGCCAAGGCGGTCGCCAACTCGCTGGCCAAGAAGGTCGCGACCAGACAGGGCCGGGAGGGCGACGGCTCGGCGAAGAGCTACTTCCTCAACATCAAGGGCCCCGAGCTCCTCAACAAGTACGTCGGTGAGACCGAGCGGCACATCCGGCTGGTCTTCCAGCGGGCTCGGGAGAAGGCCTCGGCCGGCACCCCGGTCATCGTGTTCTTCGACGAGATGGACTCGCTGTTCCGCACCCGCGGCTCCGGGGTCTCCTCCGACGTCGAGAACACCATCGTGCCGCAGTTGCTCTCGGAGCTCGACGGCGTCGAACTGCTGGAGAACGTGCTGGTCATCGGCGCCACCAACCGGCCCGACATGATCGACCCGGCCATCCTGCGGCCCGGACGTCTCGACGTGAAGATCAAGATCGAGCGCCCCGACGCCGAGTCGGCGCGTGACATCTTCTCCAAGTACATCACCGCCGACCTGCCGCTGCACGCCGAGGACCTCGCCGAGTTCGGCGGCGACGCCACGGCGACCGCCAACGCCATGATCGAGCGCGTGGTGGAGCGGGTCTACGCCGAGTCCGAGGACAACCAGTTCCTGGAGGTCACCTACGCCAACGGCGACAAGGAGATCCTCTACTTCAAGGACTTCAACTCCGGCGCGATGATCCAGAATATCGTCGACCGGGCCAAGAAGATGGCGATCAAGGACTTCCTCGACGCTGGGCTCGACTCTGGCCAGAAGGGGCTGCGGGTCAGCCACCTGCTGCAGGCATGCGTGGACGAGTTCAAGGAGAACGAGGACCTGCCCAACACCACCAACCCCGACGACTGGGCCCAGATCGCCGGCAAGAAGGGCGAGCGGATCGTCTTCATCCGCACGCTCATCACCGGCAAGCAGGGCACCGAGCCGGGTCGGTCGATCGACACCGTCGCCAACACCGGTCAATACCTCTGACGCGCCCGCCCGGGACAAAGATCTTGGTCGGCGCTCATCAGGCCCGGTTCGGGCAGGAAGCATCGATACAAGAGATGTGGTTATGGAGACACGAACGAACTGGCAGGTGTCGGAACACTCCGCGTGGCACCGAACCGCACATCCTGGCCCGGTGCAGTCCATAGGCCACCTTCGCCGACACGATACGCGGATCCCTGCCGCAGCAAAGCCACGCCTTGCGGGGACCTAAGTTCAACAAAAAGCGCCTCAACGATCTTCGGAGATCCGGCCAAGGCCCCTGTCAAGTCGTCAATGGTCCATTGCGGATCAACCCCATCGGGCACATCGAGGATCACGCGGATTACGCTGTTCAGCGGGTGAAAAATGTCGATCGACTCGACCGATAGGTTGAACTCCTTCGCCACATCCTGAACGTGGGCACGAAGTGCCGCATCCGCCGGAGATTCGAACTGCTGTCCCGCCTCAATGGAGCCGGTGCCAAGGACGACCGTGACAGGAATTCCATCGGGACCCGTGTCAAACACCACGCCGCCGCCGATGACGTCAGCGGTACGTTCCTCGTCAGCACGCATCAGGTCCGCAACCGCGCCTTGGGCTACAGCACCGAGCCAGTTGGGCTCGACGTCGTCACCGAGGTCGCTATCAACATGCACGCCGAGCCAAGGTAGGCCAGACGCGTACCCTTCGGGCGCATCCAGCAGTTCAGCGGAGGTGGCGCCGGAGCCCTTCAGCCCGTCCACAACCCTGGCAATAGCGTCGCTCGCGGGGACTCCGCGTCCGGCGGCAGCGACCTCGTCGGCGTACCGGCCCGGCTCACCAGGCCCATCAGACGGAGCGGGCGGCAGAGTCTCCGGATTTGCCCAGTCAGCACCGACGGCGACACCTAGCGCGCCGACACAACCGCCGAGAACGACAGCGATAACCGCATTCCTGAGAAGAAGTCTCTTATCAACCCGTAACACTGAATGCTCCTGACGATACTCCAGAAACCACCCAGCAGGGCCCAAAGTTGCCGCCGTGGACAACGCTGGAGCCACCAACAATGGACCAGCCGGAGGCGTCCAATTTGTTCCTGCCCGTGAAGTCGGCGTTGTGATTTCCTGATGGGCAAGGACCGCTGTTTCCCGTCACTTCGCCCCATGCCCACAAAAGTAACTTCCTCCTGCCTCACGTTCGACGAATGCATGGCCGTCCGTACAGGTGCCATCGATTGTGGCTCCGTTGCACTGAGCCAAGCCACCCTCGACCATGCGATCGGCAGTTGAGTCGAACAGGAGCATTGAGTAGACGACACAGGAGGCTGCTTGTGGATGAAAGCTACGCCCGACGATCTGCCCTGTTGTACCATTCAAGTGGCTGGCCGCTGTAACGCGCCCGTCCTGGGACACTCCGAAGGCGACCGACATTCCGAAGCCGAGCATGAATAACACGACAAAATAAAACGGTTCGCACCAGTCGGGACATCCGCCTCTTCCTCTCAGTCGAGGGATGTTGATTTGAATGTACGCCTAGTCACCACGTCGGTCAATGAGACGGCTTGACTCACGAAAACTGCCCGCGAAACGCGCTCCGTGCCTCACGTAGGAATGCCCGCGAAACGGTGAGCGTTGCCCGGCGCCCTGTTTGGCGTAGCCGTGGACCCCACCGATGGTGTCGTCGACATCGAGGAACGCCACACCTTCCACGTTGGCGACACCGTTGGTCAGACCCGGCACCCGTGGGACCAACCTGACCAACAAGCCGCGGGCGATCTCGTCGAGCTGGTGAACGTGGCCGCGAGTGAAGGCTCGCAGAAACTCGCCCAGTGTCGAAGCAGCCCGGGCTCCCGCCAGGCTCGGGTGGCCCCGGGCGGTGCGGAACCCCTCGGCGGCGTGTTGTGACTGTCGCGTAACCCCTCCGAGGTGGCAACGTCTGGTCCGTGTCCCAACCTGTTCGCCGCCTGACCCGTATCGCCATCGTCAACCGGGGAGAGGCCGCGATGCGGCTGATCCACGCGGTCCGTGACCTCAACGCGGGGGGCTGGCCCGTGCCGGTGCGGACGATTGCCCTCCATACCGACGTCGATGCCGGCGCGATGTTCGTCCGGGAGGCCGACGAGGCCTACCTGCTCGGCGCGGCGGCCGACCGCCCCTATCTGGACCTCGTAGTGCTGGAGCGCGCACTGCGCGAGACCCGCGCCGACGCGGTCTGGGTCGGCTGGGGCTTCGTGGCCGAGGACCCGGCCTTCGCCGAGCTGTGCGACCGGCTGGGCGTGACCTTCATCGGCCCGAGCGCGGAGGCGATGCGCCGACTGGGCGACAAGATCGGCTCCAAGCTGATCGCGGAGGAGGTCGGCGTCCCGGTCGCCCCGTGGAGCCGTGGCGGCGTCGACACCCTGGACGAGGCGCTGGCGGCCGCCGAGCGGATCGGCTACCCGCTGATGCTCAAGGCCACCGCCGGCGGCGGCGGCCGCGGCATCCGCCGGGTGGAGAGCCCGGCGGACCTGGCAGACGCCTACCAGCGCACCCGCGACGAGGCCGAGCGGGCCTTCGGCAGCGGCATCGTGTTCCTGGAGAAGCTGGTCACCGGGGCCCGCCATGTCGAGGTGCAGCTGATCGCCGACGGCCAAGGCAGCGCCTGGGCGGTCGGGGTCCGGGACTGCTCGGTGCAGCGGCGCAACCAGAAGGTCGTCGAGGAGTCCGCCTCGCCGCTGCTCGCCCCGGAGCAGGTCGCCGAGCTGAAGGCGGCGGCCGAGCGGCTGGCGCTGGCCGTCGGCTACGCCGGCGCCGGGACCGTGGAGTTCCTCTACCACCCCGAGGAGCGCAGCTTCGCCTTCCTGGAGGTCAACACCAGGCTCCAGGTGGAGCACCCCATCACCGAGTCGGTCACCGGGCTGGACCTGGTCGCCCTGCAGCTGCGGGTTGCTGCCGGAGCGCCGCTGCCCGGCGAGCGGCCCAGCGAGCGCGGCCACGCCGTCGAGGCCCGGCTCAACGCCGAGGATCCCGACCGTGACTTCGCCCCGGCGCCGGGCCGGATCACCCGCCTGGAGCTCCCGTCGGGGCCGGGCATCCGCGTCGACACCGGCGTGGCGGAGGGCGACACCATCCCCGCCGACTTCGACTCGATGATCGCCAAGGTCATCGCCCACGGCGCCGACCGCGAGCAGGCGCTGGCCCGGCTGCGCCGGGCCATGCTGGAGACCACGGTGGTCATCGAGGGCGGCGCCACCAACAAGAGCTTCGTGCTGGACCTGCTCGACCAGCCCGAGGTGGTCACCGGCGATCCGGCCTGGGCCGACACCGGCTGGATCGACCGGGTACGCGCCGAGGGCCGGCTGGTCTCCCAGCGGCACGCCGGGGCCGCCCTCGTCGCCGCGGCGATCGGCTGCTACGAGGAGGAGGAGCGGACCGAGATCACCCGGTTCCTGGACACCGCCCGCGGTGGCCGGCCGCAGGAGCAGCACGAGCCCGGCAGGACCCTGGAGCTGAAGCTGCGCGGGGCGACGTACGCCGTCACGGTCTGGCAGACCGGGCCGGACAACTACCGCGTCACTGTCGTCGACGGCGACACCCGGCACACCGTCGAGGCGGTGCTCGACCGCCTCGACGAGGTCCACGGCCGGCTGCTGATCGGCGAGCGCCGCTACCGCTTGGTCACCGCGACCCACGGACCGGTGCAGCTCGTCGAGGTCGACGGCGTCGCCCACCGGATCAGCCGGGACGAGGGCGGCGTGCTGCGCTCGCCGGCGCCGGCGCTGGTGGTCGCCACCCCGGTCGCGCTCGGCGAGGAGGTTGCCGCCGGAGCGCCGGTGCTGGTGCTGGAGTCGATGAAGATGGAGACGGTCCTGCCGGCGCCGTTCACCGGCCGGGTCAAGGAGCTGTTGGTTCGCACCGGCACCCAGGTCGAGACCGGCGCCGCGATGCTCCGCCTCGAGCCGGTCGGCGACGAGGACGCCGCCTCGGCACCGGTCGAGGCCGACGTACGGCCCGACCTGGACCTGCCGGAGCCGCCGAGGCTCGACGCGGCGGCCCGGGTCTCCGCGGACTGGGAGCGGCTGCGCGGGCTGATGCTCGGCTACGACGCCGACGACGCCGGGCTCCGAGCGGTGCTCGCCGACTACCTGAGAGCCCGGCAGGCGCTGCTGGCCGAGGACCCCGCCGCCGGTGACGAGGTACGACGCCGTGAGCTGGTGCTGCTCGGCATCCTCGCCGACCTCGCCGAGCTCAGCCGCAACCGCCCGGCAGGCGAGGAGCTGCGCACCGAGCTGCGGGTGCACAGCTCGCGCGAGCACTTCCACACCTACCTGCAGGGCCTCGACGCCGACCGCGGCGGCCTGCCCGACCACTTCCGGGACAAGCTCTCCCGGGCGCTCGCGCACCACGGCGTCACCGATCTGGAGCGCACCACCGCGCTGGAGGAGGCGGTCTTCCGGATCTTCCTGGCCCAGCGGCGCAGCGCCGAGGACGTCGAGGTCGTCGTCGCGCTGCTGCAGCGGTGGCTGGAGGAGCCGACGCCGCAGGGGGAGGAGGCCATCGCGGCACGGGCGCTGCTGGAGCGGCTGGTGCGCGCCACCCAGCGCCGGTTCGCCCCGGTAGGCGATCTCGCCCGCTCGCTGCGGTTCCGCTGGTTCGACCAGCCCCTGGTCGACGCCGAACGGCGCGACGTGCTCGACGGCGTCGCCGACGAGGTGGCCGCGCTGACCGATCTCGAGGCGCCCGAGCGCGAGAGCCGGATCGCGGCCCTCGCCGCCATCCCCGAGCAGCTGGTCGGGTTCCTGCGCGACCGGCTGGCCGACGCGCTCCCGGACGCCGAGCCGCTGCTGGAGGTGCTGATCCGGCGCCACTATCTGGAGTACGAGCTGCACGACCTCACCGTCGGCGCCGCGGCCGGTCGGCCGGTGGTGCACGCCGAGTACGTCGCCGCCGACAAGGGGCCGACTCGGGTGATCGCCACCCTGGGCGACATCGCGGAGCTGGAGGCGGGCACGCTCTCGGACGCGGTGGCGGGCGCGATCGCTCGCGACCACGACACCGTGGTCGAGATCTACCTGCGCTGGCCAGACCTGCCGGCCGACGCCGACGAGGCCTCGGCCCGACTGCGTGACCTGCTGGAGCGCGAGCCGGTCAGCGGCCAGGCCAGACGGGTCTCGGTCGCGGTCTGCCCGGCGGGCGAGCGCGAGGTCGACTACTTCACCTTCCGGCCCGACCACGACGTCGAGGAGCGGCTGAGCCTGGTCGAGGACCGGGTGGTGCGCGGTATGCACCCCATGGTGGGCCGCCGCCTCAACCTGTGGCGGCTGCGCGACTTCGAGGTCACCCGACTGCCCGCGCCGGCCGACGTACTGCTCTACGAGTGCGTGGCTCGTGCCAACCCGGCCGACCGGCGCCTGGTGGCCGCCGCCCAGGTCCGTCAGCTCGCGGTGGTCCGCGACGCCGACGGCCGGGTCGTGGCCCTGCCCCACGCCGAGCGTGCCGTGGAGAACTGCCTGGAGGCGATCCGGCGGGTGCGCACCTCCCGCGGCCGCCAGGGCGCCGCCCTCGACCTCAACCACGTGTGGGTCACGGTCTGGCCGGTGATCGAGGCCGACCTCGACCAGCTCACCGCGCTGCAGGGCAAGATCACGCCGCTGAGCGAGGGTGCCGGCATCGAGGAGGTGCTCGCCCAGGGCCGGGTCATCGGTCCGGACGGTCAGGCCCATCCGCTGGCGATCCGGTTCCACTCCCGCCCGGGCGCGGGCGTGGTGGCCGACATCGTCCCGCCGCCTGAGACGCCGCTCGCCCCGCTCGACGACTACGCGGTCAAGGTGCTGCGCGCCCGTCGTCGCGGCCTGGTCTACCCCTACGAGCTGGAGTCGGTGCTGGCCGACGGCGGGTCGCTGGTCGAACTCGACCTCGACGAGAGCGGCGCGCTGGTGCCGGTCGACCGGCCGCGCGGCCGCAACCGGGCCGGCATCGTGGTCGCCGAGGTGACCACCCCGACGCCGTTGCATCCGGAGGGGATCCGACGGGTGGTGCTGTGCGGCGACCCGACCAAGGCGCTCGGCGCGGTCTCGGAGGAGGAGTGTCGCCGCATCATGGCCGCGATCGACCGGGCCGAGGCCGAGGCGATCCCGGTGGAGTGGTTCGCGCTCTCCGCCGGTGCCCGGATCTCGATGGAGAGCGGCACCGAGAACATGGACTGGGTCGCCGCCGCGCTGAAGCGGATCGTGGAGTTCACCCAGGCCGGCGGCGAGATCAACGTGGTGGTCGC
This sequence comes from Nocardioides sp., assembly GCF_047607185.1. Taxonomy (GTDB): domain Bacteria; phylum Actinomycetota; class Actinomycetes; order Propionibacteriales; family Nocardioidaceae; genus Nocardioides. The sequence continues at coordinate 34,840 of NZ_JASGDQ010000120.1, forward strand.
CGGCATCAACGTCGGCGCCCAGCCCTACTGGAACGCCGAGGCCACCATGCTGATGCACACCCGGGGCATCCTGGTGATGACGCCCGACTCGGCGATGGTGCTCACCGGCAAGCAGTCGCTCGACTTCTCCGGGGGCGTCTCGGCGGAGGACAACTTCGGCATCGGCGGCTACGACCGGGTGATGGGCCCCAACGGCCAGGCACAGTACTGGGTGCCCGACCTGGCCGGCGCCCTCAAGGTCCTGATGAGCCACTACGAGCACACCTACGTGACACCGGGGGAGAAGGGGCCGCGGCGAGCGCCGACCAGCGACAGCGACTCGCGTGACGTGTCGTCGTACCCCCATGGCGGCGACGACTTCGCATGCGTCGGGCAGATCTTCTCGGCCGAGCACAACCCCGACCGCAAGAAGCCCTTCGACATCAGGGTGGTGATGCGGGCGCTCGCCGACGCCGACCACGAGCTGCTGGAGCGCTGGGCCGGCATGGCCGACGCCGAGACCGCCGTGGTCGCCGACGCCCGGCTGTCGGGCTACCCGGTGTGCCTGGTCGGCATCGAGTCCAAGCCAGTGCCGCGTCGGGGCTTCCCGCCCACCGACGGGCCCGACACCTACACCGCGGGCACGCTGTTCCCGCGCTCGTCGAAGAAGGTCGCCCGCGCCATCAACGCCGCCTCCGGCAGCCGTCCGCTGGTCGTGCTGGCCAACCTGTCGGGCTTCGACGGGTCACCGGAGTCGATGCGCAATCTCCAGTTGGAGTACGGCGCCGAGATCGGCCGAGCGATCGTCAACTTCCGCGGTCCGATCGTGTTCGTAGTCATCTCGCGTTATCACGGCGGCGCGTTCGTGGTCTTCTCCAAACGCCTCAATCCCGCCATGACCGTGCTGGCGATCGAGGGCTCCTTCGCCTCCGTGCTGGGCGGCGCCCCGGCCGCGGCCGTGGTCTTCTCCGCCGAGGTCGACAAGCGGGCCGCCGCCGACCCGCGGGTGGCCGAGCTCGAGGCCCGCATCGCCGGTGCCACCACCGGGGAGCGCGGCGCCCTGCTGGTGGAGCTGGACGACCTGCGGGCACAGCTGCGGGCCGACAAGATCGCCGAGGTCGCTGCCGAGTTCGACGGCATCCACGACATCCACCGCGCCGTCACGGTCGGCTCGGTCGACGAGGTGATCGCCGCCGCCGAGTTGCGGCCGAAGATCATCGCCGCGATAGCGCGCGGCCTCGCCGACTGAGTCCCTGCCGACCGCCCTCCACGGCGCGAGTCGGCAGAAGTGCAGGTCTGAGAGCCCCCGAGTCGGCAGAAGTGCAGGTCTGAGAGCCCCCGAGTCGGCAGAAGTGCAGGTCTGAGAGCCCCCGAGTCGGCAGAAGTGCTGCTCGTGCGCCTGCACTTCTGCCGAC
>NZ_JASGDQ010000121.1:0-55725 GCF_047607185.1 Nocardioides sp.
GTCGGGGCCCAGGTCATCCACGCCATCCCGGACCTGGTGGCCGCACCGCCGGGGATCGTGGTGCACCCGGTCGCCACGCCGTACCGGGCGTAGCTCCTCGCCTTGTGCAGCTGAGCGCGGCCCATCGGCCACGCTCAGCTGCACCACCGGGTCAGTGCTTGGTCGACAGTTCGGCCGCGGCCAACAGCCTGCCGAGGCCGCGCTCGTAGCGGACCGGGTCCAGCGCGAGCCGGGCCCGGGACTCGACGGCCATCCGGTCGGTGTCACAGGTCCACTCACCGCGCTCCATGGCCCGCAGCCCGGCGGCGGCGATGGTGCGCGGCTGCTCCTTGCTGCCCTGGACATGGGCAGCCATCCGGGTGTCGACCGACCCGACGATCAGCGAGGTCACCGTGATGGCCTTGGGCTCCAGCTCGGCCCGGGCGATGCCGCCCAGGCACAGGGTCGCCGCCTTCGAGGTGGAGTAGCCACCCATGAAGGCGGTCGGTGCGATCGCGGCGACCGAGAGCACGTTGACGATCGAGCCGCCGCCCTGGGCCGCGAGCACGGGCGCGAAGGCCCGGATCATGGCCAGCGGAGCGAAGTAGTTGACCTCCATCTCCCGCCGGGCGATCGCCTCGTCGGTGGTCTCGATCAGCCGGTCGTTGCCGAAGTAGCCCGCGTTGTTGACCACCACATTGACGTCGGTGCACTCGGCAGCCGCGGCCGAGACGTCGTCGGCGTCGGTGACCTCCAGCCGGACGATCTCCGCACCGGTGGCCAGCAGCTCGTCGGTGGCGGTGTCGGGGTCGCGCAGGCCGGCGTAGACCTTGGCGGCGCCGCGAGCCAGCGCCTCCTCGACGAAGGCCAGGCCGATGCCCCGGTTGGCGCCGGTGACCAGCAGCCGGGCTCCCTGCACCCGCGCGCCGCGCAGCGTGGTCATGCCTCGTCTCCGGTGGGAGCCAGCGAGTCGGCGTAGAGCACGTCGTGGGGGTACTTCTCGCTGCGCCGCAGCGGGCTGTCGGGGCCGGCGATGAGGCCGAACGCCCAGGTCTCGCTCTTGTCCATGTCGTGGTTCCAGTCCCAGCGCAACACCCGGTGCTTGATGCCCCAGCGGTCCTCAACGCGAGCCAGCTCATCGACGATGCGCGCGCAGGTGAGGGTGTCGGCGACCACGCCGTCGGGGCGTCGTACCCGCGCGAAGGCCAGGATGTAGGACTCGGCCCGGGCGCTGTCGCCGTCCAGGTCGATGAGGATGTTGGTGGTCAGGTGGCTGGTGAGCGCGCGCGGATGGGTGAGGTTGGCGCCGATCGAAGCGAGGTAGTCGGCGGCCGGCCCGACGAAGAGGCCGCCGTGGTCCTCGGTGGCGCCGGGCAGGTAGCACCCGGCGATGAGGTCGAGGTCGCCGCGGTCGATGCCGCGCATGTAGCGCACCAGCAACTCGTGGATCTCCTGCTTGTCCAGGAGCCCGCGCAAGGCGTCGGCGGGCTGAGCAGGGGTGGATGAGGTCATGTCGTTCCTTCCGGGACGGGTCCGAGCGAACCTACTCGCTCTGTTTGTGATAGTAATGGACCTCACACCCCCTGTGCCCGCATGAACGAGATGTGGAGATTTGCCCGATGACTGCACTGCGCGGTTTGCATCCCGCCGACCGGATCGCCCGCTACCAGGAGCGAGGCTGGTGGACCGACGAGACGGTCGACCGGCTCTTCCTGGAGCGGGTCGCCGAGGGCGGCGATCGGATAGCGATCATCGACCCGGCCAATCGCCCGGCCCTGCTGGGCTCCGAGCCCCGGCGAGTGACCTGGGCCGAGCTCGGTGACGAGGTCTACGGCCTCGCCGCCCGGCTGCTCGACCTCGGCCTCGGTCAAGGCCAGGTGCTCGCCGTACAGCTGCCCAACACCATCGAGCTCGCCGAGGTCTACTGGGCCGCCTGGCTCATCGGCGTGACGGTCTCGCCGATGCCGGTGCAGTACCGCGAGCACGAGGTGCTCGACATGGGCAACCGGGCCGAGTTCGCGGTGGCCATCGTGGCCTCGAGGTTCGGGGACCGTACGCCGCTGCAGGAGTGGACCTCGATCCAGGACCGGATCCCGTCGTTGCGCACCATCGTCACCTTCGGCGACCCGAGCGAGGCCACCGACGGCATCCCCCACCTGGTGCCGGCGGCCGCCACCGAGGAGGATCGTGCCCGAGTCGACGCCTACCGCGCGGAGCACCCGGTCGATCCCAACGACTGCATGACCATCTGCTGGACCTCGGGCACCGAGGGCGTCCCGAAGGGGGTGCCGCGGGCGCACTACGAGTGGATGGCGATGTCGTGGGCGACCACCGAGGCGCCTCGCCTGACCAAGGACGATGTCGTCCTCAACCCGTTCCCGATGGTCAACATGGCGGGCATCAACGGCGTGCTGCTGGCCTGGCTGCGCTCGGGCTGCACCGTGGTCCAGCACCACCCGTTCGACCTCGGCGTCTTCCTCCAGCAGATCCAGGACGAGCGGGTCAGCTATACCTGCGCGCCCCCGGCGCTGCTGATGATGCTGCTCCACAACGAGGGCCTGATGGCGAAGTACGACCTGAGCAGCCTGACCCGGCTCGGCTCCGGCTCGGTCCCGCTGCAGCCGGCGATGGTGCGCGGCTGGCAGGAGAAGCACGGTGTCGGCGTGATCAACTTCTTCGGCTCCAACGAGGGCATCGCGCTGCTCTCCAGCGTCGAGGACTTCCCCGACCCCGACGACCGGGCGCGCTACTTCCCGCGCTACGGCGCCGAGGGCGTGCACTGGTCCTCGCGGGTCTCGGAGTGGATCCAGCTCAAGCTCGTCGACCTGACGACCGGCGAGGAGATCACCGAGCCGGGTCGGCCCGGTGAGCTGCGCCTCGGCGGTCCCACGGTCTTCCCCGGCTATCTCGGCGGCACCGGCGACCCGTTCGACGAGGACGGCTATCTCAAGACCGGTGACATCTTCGAGATCGCCGGCGATCGCAACCAATTCCTCAAGTACGTCGACCGGGCCAAGGACCTGGTGATCCGCGGCGGCATGAACATCGCGCCGGTCGAGCTGGAGGCGCTGATCGCCGAGCATCCGGCCGTCGCCGAGGTGGCCGTGGTCGGCGATCCCGACGAGGTGCTCGGCGAGCGGGTCGCGGCGATCGTGGTGCTGACGCCGGGCCACACGCTCACCTTCGAGGAGCTGGTCCAGTTCTTGCGGGATCGCAAGATCGCGTCGTACAAGCTGCCCGAGCGGCTCGAGATCCTGACCGCGCTGCCCCGCAACCCGGTGGGCAAGATCCTCAAGCGAGAGCTGCGCAAGCTGCCGGCCGAGAGCGGGAGCCGATGAGCGACACGACAGTGACCGACGCGGCATCGGCGGAGGCCGACCGGATCGACGCGGAGGTTGCCGCCGACGACACGGTGAGCTTCAGCCGGGAGGGCTACGAGCGTCGCCGGCCGACCTGGGACGACTCCGACATGAGCCACGTCGCCGGCAAGACCGTGGTCGTCACCGGCGCGACCAACGGCCTCGGCCTGGCCGCCGCCACCGACCTGGCCGCGCTCGGCGCCCACGTCGTCATCGTCGGACGCGACCCCGAGCGCACTCCCGCGGTGGCCGACCGGATCGCGGCGGAGACCGGCAACGACCAGGTCGAGTGGGTGCTGTGCGACCTCGCCTCGCTGGCCTCGGTGCGCGCCGCGGCGGCCGAGCTGCTGACGCGGCTCCCGCGCATCGACGTGCTGCTCAACATCGCCGGGCACATGGTCGACGACCGGCAGGAGTCGGTCGACGGCTACGAGCTGACCTGGGCCACCAACATGATCGGCCCCTACCTGCTCACCGAGCTGCTTCTCGACCGGCTCGCCGAGTCGGCGCCGGCCCGGCTGATCGAGATGACCTCCGGCGGCGCCTACAGCCAGCGGATCGACCTCGGCGACCTCGACGGCACCCGCGAGGAGTACGAGCCGAAGGCGGTCTACTCCCGCACCAAGCGCGCCCAGATCATCGTCACCGAGGTCCGCGCCGAGCAGCTGGCCGACCGGGGCGTCGTCTGCCATGTCACCCACCCCGGCTGGGCGGTCACGCCCGGCCTGATGAACAGCGCCTCGATGGCGACCTTCGTCAACCGGTTCGGCGACGTGCTGCGCACCGCCTCGCAGGGCGCCGACACCGCCGTCTGGCTGGCCTCGGCCGACGAGCCCGCACGCAGCAGCGGTCTGTTCTGGCACGACCGCCGACCGCGCGAGACCCACCGGGTCGAGGCGACCCGGGAGACCCAGGCCGAGCGCGACGAGCTGATCGCCACCCTGCGCCGGGTCACCGGCCTCGAGGGCTGAGCGCGGGAGCTGTCAGACGACCACGAGGTCGAGACCCGGATCCAGTGATGCCCACGTCACGCCGCGCCCTGGGTGCCTGAGCGACCGAGGACTTCGTCGGCCCAGACGCGCTCCTCAGCAGTCATCGGGCCGCCGGTCTCCTCCAATGCCTTGGCAAGCATCGGGCCCCAGCCCGTGATGTCCTCCAGCGAGGTCCGCACGGCGTGTAGGACGAAACCCGACACGCTGTCGGCCTTGCCTGCCTCGACCAGCTCACGGACCGCCTCGACGGTTGCCTTAGGCAGCGTGACGGTGACCTTCTGGGTGTTAGCTATACCGATCACCATACTGACCGGTGAGCTGCCGGTCGAGCGGGTGGAACGGTCAGGGCGTGGCGGCGGTGACCTCGGCGAAGCGGGCGGCGGCGGCGGCGTACTCCTGCTCGAGTTGGTCGACGATGGTCGCCACCGGCTCGATCGAGCGGATGACCTGGAGGCCCTGGCCGGCGGCCCAGAGGTCCTTCCAGCGGGTGGCGGAGGCGTTCGCGGAGTCGTAGTCGCGCTGGCCGGGCTTGACGAGGTTGTCGGGGTCGAGGCCGTTGGCGAGCAGGCTCGGCCGCAGCCAGGAGGCGTCGGTGCCGGTGATGCCGTCGCTCACGATCAGGTCGTCGGGACCGTGGTCGACGATCATCTGCTTGTAGGCCTCCGGCGCCATGCTCTCCTTGGCGGCGAGGAACCGGGTGCCCATGTAGACCAGGTCCGCCCCGGCCGCGATGGCGCCGGCGATGCCGTGACCGTCGGCGATGCCGCCGCCGATCGTGACGATGCCGTCGAAGAACTCGCGGATGGCGGAGACGAATGCGAACGGCGAGAGGTGACCGGTGTGTCCACCGGCGCCGGCCGAGACCGCGGCCAGCCCGTCCACGCCGGCCTCCACGGCCTTCCTGGCCAGCGCGATGGAGACCACGTCGGCGATGACCGTGCCGCCGTACCCCTTCACGACCTCCATCACCGGCTTCGGCGAGCCGAGCGCGGTGATGACGATCTCCGGCTGATACTCCGCGACGAGCGCCAGGTCCTCGGCCAGCCGGGTGTTGCTGCGGTGGGTCACCAGGTTGATCGCCCAGGGCGCGTCGGTCTGCGGGTCGAGCTGGTCGGTGATGGTGCCCAGCCACCGGTCGAGGTCCGCCGCGGTGCGGCAGTTGGGGCTGGGGAAGGAGCCGATGACACCCGACTTGGCGGCGGCGACCACGAGCTCCGGCCCGGAGACGAGGAACATCGGCGCGGCCACGACAGGGAGTCGCACCCGCTCGAATCCTGGGAAGGTCACGTCATCTCTCCTCACCAGCGCCGGAGTACGGCGCGAACTGTGGTGGTCTGCGCTCGAGGAAGCTCGCCACCCCTTCTCGGAAGTCTGCGGAGCCGAGCACGTCGGGCAGGATCGCGTCGACCGACTCGACCGCGTCGCGCACCCGGGGCAGCCAGGGCTCGTTGAGGTGGTGCTTGAGCATCGCCATCGAGGACGGCGCGCACTTGGCGGCCATCTCGGCGGCCAGCTCCAGAGCGCGATCGTACGGCGTCGGGGAGAGCTCGTGGACCACCCCGAGCCGGTGCGCCTCGGTGCCGTCGAAGGTGCGGCCGGTGAGCAGCAGGTCGGCCGCGGCCGCGTCGCCGGCCGCCCGGGAGAGCAACGCTCCCATCCCGTGCATCGGCGGCAGCGCGCGGCGGGCGAACGCGGTGGTGAACCGGGTGGTGGGCGCGGCGATCCGGAGGTCGCACAGCAGCGCCTGCGCCAGACCCACTCCGGCGCAGGCGCCCTCGACGGCGGCGATCACCGGCTTCGGCAGCGTCATGGCGAACCACTCCGGCTGCTCGATCAGGGCCATGTCCGGGTTGGTGGCGCCGGTGTCGCTATAGCCCTGCAGCGCCTCGGTGTCGGCGCCGGGGCAGAAGGTGCCCTCGGCCCCGGTCACCACGATCACCGCGACGTCGTCCGCGACAGCGAGCTCCGCCAGCGCGCCGAAGTAGGCGGCCTGCAGCGGCACGGTCCAGGCATTGTGACGATGTGGACGGTTGAGCGTGACAGTCGCCGTCCCGGGCGCGTCTCGGGTCACCAGCACGTCTGACATCGTTCGGCCCTCCTCTGTCCTGGTGGCTGTCGATAACTGACCTTTGATCGCTCACGGCAGGTCGTTCGCGAGCATATCCCACCGATTCGTGACTTGCTATCTAGTAGTAAATGGCGAATCGCACTACAGTGCGAGACATGGAGCTGTTCACTGAGGAGCAGAGCCGGCAGCTGGTCGAGCAGGGCTGGTGGAGCGACATCACCTGGTCCGACTGCCTGGCGGCGGCGGTGGCCGCGCATCCGGACCGGACCTCGCTGGTCGACGCGCCGAACCGGTCGGCGTTCACCCGCGGCGAGCCCAGGTCGCTCACCTGGGCCGAGGTCGACACCGAGGTACGGCGGCTCAGGACTGCCCTGCACGAGCTCGGCGTGCGGCAGGGCGGCGTGGCCGCCGTGCAGCTGCCGAATGTCGTCGAGCTGCCCATCGCGCTGGTCGCCGCTGCCGGGCTCGGCGCCGTCGTCGTACCGCTGCCGGTGCAGTACCGCTCCCACGAACTGGCCCGGATGTGCGAGCTCGCCGAGGTGGAGGTCTTCGTGACCACCCGGCTGGTCGCCGGCCGCGACCTCGCCGCCGAGGCGCTGCCGCTGCTGGCCCAGGTGCCGTCGCTGCGCGCCGTCGCGGCCTTCGGCGGCGAGCCGACGGACGACCGGATCGTCGACCTGGACGACACCGGCTGGGTCGCCGATGCCGCGCAGGCCGAGGCCTACGTCGCCGGGCTGACGCTGCGGTCGAAGGACCCGGTCACCATCGTGTGGACCTCGGGCACCGAGGGCTTCCCCAAGGGCGTGCCGCGGGCCTACGGCGAGTGGGAGGTGCTCGGCACCGCCTGCGGCGAGTCGGCGCGGGTCACCGCCGCGGACATCCTGCTCAACCCGTTCCCGATGGTGAACGGTGGCGGCCTGGCCGCGATGTTCATGGCCTGGCTGCTGTACGGCGCCACCCTGGTGCAGCACCAGCCCTTCGACCTCGACGTCTTCTGCGGTCAGATCGACGAGCACCAGGTGACCTACACCTGTGCGCCGCCGCCGGTGCTCAACGCGGTCGTCTCCGGTGACGGCGTCGACTACGACCTGTCCTCGCTGCGCGCCGTCTCCTCCGGCTCGGCCCCGCTCGCCGGCTGGATGATCGAGGCCTGGGAGCGTGGCCGGGGCGTGGAGGTGCTCAACCTGTTCGGCTCCAACGAGGGCGGGATGCTCTTCTCCGAGCCGGAGACGCTGCCCGACCCGTCCCAGCGCGGCCGGCTGTTCCCGCGCTACGGCATCGCGGAGATGCCCTACCGCACCAGCGTCGCCCGGGCGATGAGCCTGCGGCTGGTCGACCTGGAGACCGGCGCGGAGGTCACCGGCCCCGGCGTGCCGGGGGAGCTGCGGCTCAAGGGCCCGGCGATCTTCTCCGGCTATCTGGGTCTGGGCCGGTCCGGCTTCGACGACGACGGCTGGTTCTGCACCGGCGACGTCTTCGAGGTCAGCGCCGAGGACCCCCGGCTGCTGGTCCATGTCGACCGGGCCAAGGACCTGATCGTGCGCGGCGGCTTCAAGATCTCCGCCGCGGAGATCGAGGCCATCGTCGGTGCCGATCGGCGGGTGGGCGAGGTTGCCGCCGTCGCCGAGCCGGACCAGCGACTCGGCGAGCGACTCTGCCTCTTCGTCGTACCGGCCGATCCGGCGCGACCGCCGAGCCTGGACGACGTCATCGGGATCGTGCGGGAGGCCGACGTCGCGAAGTTCAAGTGGCCCGAGCGGCTCGAAATCGTCGACGCGCTGCCCCGCAACGCCATCGGCAAGGTACTCAAACGGGAGCTGCGCGAACGACTCCGCAGCGAAGTCAAGGAAGGAAGCGTGTGATGGGGAACCTCCGCTTGCGTCAGGTGGTGCTGCTCACCGGGGATCTGACCGGCTCCCTGGCCGCGGCCAGGGCGGCGTTCGGCTTCACCGGCGGCGTCCGGGACGAGCCGGGCATGGCCGAGCTCGGTTTCGCGCACGAGGTCTACACCTTCGGCGACACCTTCCTGGAGATCTGCGCGCCGCTGTCGGCCGACTCACCGCACGGCCGGCTCGTCGCGGAGGGCGACCTCGGCTATATGGCAGTGGTCCAGGTCGGCGACCTCGCCGGCGTGGTGGGGCGCGCCGCCGAGCAGGGCATCGAGCCGGTGCTGCACCAGGACTACGGCGGCCACCCGATCTCGCAATGGCACCCGAAGGCGCTGGGCACACTGGCGGAGATCGACGAGATCGACCCGCCGGAGACCTGGCACTTCGCTCCGGAGATCTTCGAGCACCGCTCGACCGGCGTCGCCACGGACATCGTGGGTGCCGCCATCGCGGTCGACGACCCGACCGCGATGGCACGCCGCTGGGCCGACCTGCTCGGGCTGGAGGCCGCCGGCACCCGGGTCCGGCTCGGTTCCGAGCAGCTGGACTTCGTCGAGACCGGCGGGGGCAGGCGGGGGCTGCGTTCGGTCGACGTGCTCGCGGCGGACCCCGCGCGAGCCGGGGACACGCTCACCCTGTGCGGCGTCGACTTCCACTTCGTGGCGGGCTGAGTCGTGGACGAGCGGATCAAGTACGACGTCTCCGACGGCATCGCCACGATCACCATCGACCGGCCGGAGAAGCGCAATGCGCTGACCTACTCGATGTACGGCGCCATTCGCGAGCACACCCTGGAGGCCGACGCCGACCCGCAGATCGGCGCGATCATCCTGACCGGCGTGCCGGGTCAGTACTGCGCCGGCACCGACCTGAGCGAGCTGCGCGAGGTGGGCCTGGAGGAGAAGCCGGAGGACCGGCTCAGCCACCGGGACGGCTCGCACTGGTTCTTCTGGAATGCCACCACCCCGGTGATCGCCGCCATCGACGGCCCCGCAGCCGGCCTCGGCGTCGAGCTCTCCACGCAGGCCGACTTCCGGATCGCCTCGGAGAACGCGCGGTTCTCCTGGATCTTCGTGCAGCGCGGCCTGATCCCCGACGCCGGGATGGGCACCTGGCTGCTGCCGCAGATCGTGGGACTGCAGCAGGCCAAGCGGCTGGTGCTCAGTGGCGACTTCATCGACGCCGAGGAGGCCAGGCGCATCGGGTTCCTGCTCGACGTCGTACCGGCCGAGGGGCTCCTCGACGCGGCCCGCGCGCTGGCCAAGTCCGTCTCGTCGGGATCGCCGTTCGCGATCGCCCGGGCCAAGAGCCTGCTCAACTGGTCCTCCTCGCGCACCCGCGACGAGCACCTGGTCGAGCATGTCACCGCGCTCACCGAGTGCCAGCAGTCCGAGGACCACCGCGAGGGCGTCGCCGCCTTCCTCGCCAAGCGGCCGGCGGTCTTCACCGGCCGCTGACCCCCTCCCCCGCCGAGAGGTCTCCCATGGCCCCCCGAGAGGTCTCTCATGGCCCCCCGAGAGGTCCCGGATCGCCCTACAGGGACCCGATCTTGCCCTCGAAGCGGATCTCGGTCCGGCGAAGCGGCTGGTTGCAGGCGTTGCAGGTGTGCTGGGGGACCAGCTCCTGGCCGCACGGGACGTGGGTCAGCGAGAGACCGGAGTGGCCGTCCTCGGAGAGCCAGCGCTGCGCCCAGCCGTTGATCGTCGTGGTGACGTCGAAGAAGTCGAGCGCCTTGGGGGTCAGCCGGTACTCCGGCCGCCGGGCGCTCGCCGGCTCGTCGCGGGTCATCAGCCCCGCCTCGACGAAGAGGTTGAGCCGCTGGGCCAGCGTGACCGGGGAGATGCCGAGGTTGGCCTGGAAGTCGTTGAAGCGATGCGTCCCGGTGAACGCGTCGGAGAGCAGGAATGTCGACCACCGGTCGCCGAGCACGCCGGTGGCATCGATGTCCGCGGTCAACGAGGGGGAGCGGCGACCGCGCCGATAGGAGAAGTCCGCGAGCAACTGGTCGTCGACCTTGCCCCGTACGTCGCGAGCGGTGACCCCGATCGCGCCACAGCAGCCGCAGCCGAAGACCGGCCGGACCACGTTGTCGCAGGGCAGATGGCGCAGCTGGGTCCGTGCGTCGCGGTGGTGGCGGCCCGCCCATCGGCGATCCCAGGCCCACATCGCGACCAGCACCTGCCAGAGCTCGAGGCCGCGGTCGGTGAGCAGGTAGTCGTAGCGCGGCGGATTGGTCTGGTAGCGGTGGGTCTGCAGGATCTCGGCGTCGACGAGCGCGTTGAGGCGCCGCGACAGCACCGGGTCGGAGATGGACAGCGTCTTGCGCACGTCCTGGAAGCGGCGCTTGCCGATGAAGACCCACATGACGATGCGCAGGGTCCACATGTCGCCGAGCAGCGCCAGGGCCTGCCCCAGGGCGGACCTGTGGCTCTCTGGATCGCCGTTCTTCTCAGCCATCTCATCCCTTCGTGCCGCGCAGTCTAGGCGGCGCCGGCCAGCGCCCGGCTCGCGGCGTCGAGAGCCGCCCCGACACCACCAGCTCCGCGTCGGCTGGTCACAGGTTAGCAACTATTGAGAAAGTCACTACAAGAAGCAGAGTCAGAGGTTGACTCACCCTCTGTTACGCAGATATAAAGCGAGGCAGCGCTTGTCGAGTGACTGCAGTCACAGGCCAACAGTGACACAGGTCACCTTGATGAGCCACTCTGAAATCAAACGAACTTCTTTAAGAGAAGGTGCCTGATGCTCAAGGTCGTAGACGTTGCCCTTCGCTTCGGCGGAGTGACGGCACTCGATCACGTGGGCTTCGAGGTCGATGACGGTGAGATCTGCGGCCTGATCGGCCCGAACGGTGCCGGCAAGACGTCGCTCTTCAATTGCGTCACCCGGGTCTACCGCCCCGACTCCGGGTCGATCACCTACGGCGACGTCGACCTGCTGGCGCTGCGCCGCCACCAGATCATCCGTGCCGGCGTCGCCCGTACCTTCCAGAACCTCGCGCTGTGGCCGGCCCTGACCGTCCTGGAGAACGCGATCGCGGGGGCGCACGGCGTGTCGACCCCGCACCTGATCCCCTCCCTCGTCGGCTGGCCGGGCGCGCGCAAGGCGACCAGACAGGTCGAGCGGGACGCCTGGGACCTGCTCGAACGGCTCGACCTGCTCCAGGTGGCCCACCAGCCGGCCGCCGGCCTGCCCTTCGGCACGCTGAAGCGGGTCGAGTTGGCGCGCGCGCTGATCAGCCGGCCCACGATGCTGCTGCTCGACGAGCCGGCCGGCGGCCTCACCCACAGCGAGGTGGCCGAACTGGGCGAGCTGATCCGGTCGCTGCGCGACGAGCGCGGCTTCAGCGTGCTGCTGGTCGAGCACCACATGGGCCTGGTCATCGGCATCTGCGACCACGTCGTCGCGATGGACTTCGGCCGCACGATCGCCGACGGCTTGCCGGCGGAGGTCCAGCGCAATCCGGAAGTCATCGCCGCCTACCTGGGGAAGTCCGCATGAGCGAGCCGACCGCGCCGACGAGCACGAACCACCTGCTCGAGGCCGAGAACATCGTCACCGGGTACGGCGGCGCCGCGGTGCTCCACGGCATCTCCCTGGCCGTCGACCCTCACGAGGTCGTGGTGGTGCTCGGGGCGAACGGCGCCGGGAAGTCGACGCTGCTGGCGACGCTGTCCGGCCAGCTGCCTTTCAAGGGCACGCTCAAGGTGGACGGCCGGGCCGTAAGCCGGACGCGCCCCGACGTCATGCTCGGTCGTGGCGTCAGCCTGGTGCCCCAGGGCCGTGGCACCATGACCGCCCTCTCGGTGCTGGACAACCTGCGGCTCGGCGCGGTCACCCGCAAGGACAAGCGGGCCGTCGAGGAGGATCTCGACCGCTGGTTCGACGTCTTCCCGCGGCTCGCGGACCGCCGTGCGCAGACCGCGGGCCTGCTCTCCGGCGGCGAGCAGCAGATGCTGGCCATCGCCCGGGCCCTGATGAGCCGGCCGCGGCTGTTGATGTGCGACGAGGTCAGCCTCGGGCTCGCACCGGTGATCGTGCAGGGCATCTTCGCCACGCTGCGTGACATCAACCGTGACTCGGGTACGGCGCTGTTGCTGGTCGAGCAGAACGCCGAGCTCGCGTTGGAGATCGCCTCCCGGGTCTATCTGCTGGAGGTCGGCGAGGTCACCGCCAGCGGATCTGCGGAGGCCTTCCGCGCCGACGACACCATTCGCGCCGCCTACCTCGGCTACTGACAAGGGAGATTCGCATGGACATCCTGCTCGCGCGGCTCTTCTCGGGCGTCACCAACGGCTCGGTGTGGGTGATGATCGCCCTCTGCCTGGTGATCGTCTTCCGCAGCGCCTCGACCATCAACTTCGCGCAGGGCGAGTTCGCCCTGTTCACCTGCTACGTCTCCTGGTGGCTCACCGAGCAGGGCTGGAACATCTGGCTCGCCGTGATCCCGGGCATGCTCGTCGGCTTCCTGCTCGGCGCCCTCGCCGAGCGCTGGCTGGTGCGTCCGGTGCGCAAGCACGACGAGACAGCGGTGCTGATCATCGGGCTGGCCCTGTTCACGGGCCTCAACGGCCTCGACGGCTGGATCTGGGGCTCCGACGACAAGGTCTTCCCGAAGATGCTGCCCTCGGGCACCGACTCCTACCTCAGCATCGGCGAGGCTCGCCTCTACTACGACACCATCGCGATCTTCCTGATCATGGTCGCCGTCGTCGTCGCGCTCACCGTCTTCTTCAACCGCACCAGCATGGGCCTGCAGATGCGGGCGGTCGCCAACAACCCCGCGTCCGCCGCGCTGTGCGGCGTCAGCGTGGGACGGGTGCTCACCATCTCGTGGGGCCTCTCCGGCGCGATCAGCGCGCTGGCTGGCGCCCTGCTGATCCCGCTGGTGCCCCCGCAGCAACTCGGACTCAGCGGCATGTTCAACGTCCTCATCTTCGCCACCGCGGCAGCGCTGCTCGGCGGCCTCGACAGCGTCAAGGGCGCCGTCGTGGGCGGTCTCGGCCTGGGCATCGGGCTCTCGCTGCTCAACGGCTACGTGGAGTTCCTCGGTGGTCAGCTCTCGCTGACCACCGCGCTGGTCGTCATCGTCGTGATCCTTCTGGTACGCCCCACCGGTCTGTTCGGGGCTCGTCGTCTGGAGCGAGTGTGAAACTCCCTGTCGTCGTCAAGCGCGACTCTGCGGCGTACCGCGGTCTGTATGTCGCTGCCCTGATCGCGATCGCCGTCCTGGTCTTCTGGGGAAGCACCCTCGAGCGCTTCGAGATGGGCCAGGTCACCCGCGTGATGATCTTCGCCATCGCGATCGCGGGGCTCAATATCGCGACCGGCTACACCGGCCTGCTCTCGGTCGGCCACTCGGCGTTCTTCGGCATCGGCGCCTACACCACCGGCATCTTGGTGGTGAAGCACGACTGGGCCGCCTGGGCGACCATCCCGGTGTCCGCCTTCGTCTGCCTGATCGTCGGGCTCCTGGTCGGATTGCCGGCGCTGCGGATCCGGGGCCTCTACCTCGCGATGGTGACGCTCGCCTTCGCGGTCGCCTTCCCGGAGATGGTCGCCCGCTTCGACGGCCTGACCGGCGGCTCGAGCGGCATGTCCATCCCGCGCGCCCTGCTGCGGCCGCCGGAGTGGTCCGGCTACGCGCTCGGCCAGAAGGATGTGTGGCTCTACTGGGTCGCGATCGTGGTCCTGCTGGTCACCATGTACCTGATCCGGTCGCTGATCCGCAGCAGGTACGGGCTGGCCATGACCGCCGTCCGGCAGAACGAGATCGCGGCCGCCTCTTCCGGCATGAACATCGCGGTGGTCAAGGTCGCGATGTTCGGGATCTCGGGCGCCATCACCGGTGCCGCCGGCGGACTGTTCGCGATGTACCTCGGCAGCCTCTACGCCGAGGGCTCCTTCACCCTGCTGGCCGGCATCACCCTGCTGATCGGCCTGGTGATCGGCGGTGAGCGCACCCTGCTGGGCCCGCTCATCGGCGGCGTCATCACCGTCTACGTGCCCTACTACACCTCCGACCTCGGACAAGGCCAGGCCTCCGCGGTGCTCTTCGCCGTGGTCTTGATCCTGGTGATCTTCCTCGCCCCCTCGGGAATCGCGGGAGGCCTCGGCCGGCTGGGACGCCGGTTCGTCGTGTTCCGCCCCGCACGTCCGGCGCCCGTCGCCGGTCGGTCCGCAAATCCACCCGATGCGCATCGAGCACCGCCCGTGCCCGATGGCTCACTCACTGTCAAGGAAAGGCAGGACTCATGACCGCATACCGCAACACGGCCAGGTGGCGCCGCGGACTCGCGCTCCCGGTGCTGGCCGTCACCACCAGCCTGGTGATCACCGCCTGCGGCGGCTCCAGCAGCGACGACGAGGCCAGCGGCAGCAATGACGACAGCAGCTCCTCGAGCACCGGCTCCGACAGCGCCTTCTCGGTCAATGTCGATGACTGCGAGGACCCCGAGGCCGCCACCGAGACGATCGAGGGCACCCTCAAGATCGGCTACAGCGCGCCGCTCTCCGGCCCGGTCGCCGGCGTCGTCGAGGAGGCCCTGATCGGCTTCCGCGCCGGCCTGAAGGCGATCAACGACGCCGGCGGCATCAACGGCGTCAAGGTCGAGGCCATCTACAAGGACGACCAGTTCGCGCCGGACAAGGCGAAGGCCAACGGCACCGAGTTCATCGAGAAGGAGGACGTCGACACCCTCGACACCTTCGGCGCCGGCGCGCTGAGCGGCATGGTCGACGACCAGAACGCCGCCTGCGTCCCGATGCTCTACCCGAGCTCGAGCGACCCGCAGTACAGCGACATCGAGACCTACCCCTGGACGGTGCAGTACCTGCCCTCGGCTGCCGTCGAGACCAAGTTCCTGGTGAAGTATCTCCAGAGCAAGGTCAGCGACCCGACCATCGGCATCGTCGAGAACGCCGCGGCCAGCGGCAAGGCGGCCGCGGAGGCGTTCAAGGCGGCAGCCGAGGACGCCGGGCTGACGATCGTCAAGGAGGTCGAGGACACCGACCCGGCCGCCGCGGCGACCACGATGAAGGAGGCCGGCGTCAACGTGATCTACCACGCGGGCGTGGTGGGCACCTGCGGCGCCTTCGACACCGCCCGCGAGCGGATCGACTACCACCCCGACCTCGAGCTCAAGGCGAGCAACTGCGTGAGCGCCGAGGAGTACATCGCTGCCGGCCCGGGCGCCGACGGTGTGACCCTGGCGAAGTACCTCAAGGACACCGGGGACGCGACCTACGCGAACGACGAGGACGTCAAGGAGTACGTCGCGGCGATCGGCTCCGACGGCGACCCGAACGACACCATCACCCAGTCCGGTTGGATGGTCGCCATGCTGCTGAAGACCACGCTCCAGCAGGCTGCGGACTCCGACGAGGGGCTGACCCGAAAGTCCATCATCGAGGCCGCCCGTGACCAGGACTACGCGGCGCCGCTGCTGATGCCGGGTATCAACTGGGTCAGCTCGGCGACCCGCCCGGCCGGCGTCAGCGGCTTCCAGGCTGTCAGCTGGGACGCCGACCAGCAGAAGTTCGTGGCGGATGGCGACGTGATCAGCGTCGACTGACCGACCACTAACCGCCGAGAGGTCCCGGATGGCCCCTCGAGAGGTCGCAAGATGACCGATCGAGGGCGCGGTCCGGGACCTCTCGGGTTTTGTGGTTCTTCGTGGGCTATCCGGGACTTCTCGGGGGGCTATCCGGGACCTTTCGGGGGGCGATCCGGGACTTCTCGGGGGGCCATCCGGGACCTTTCGGGGGGCCATCCGGGACCTTTCGACAGGCGGTGGGTGCCCTCAGCCCTTGAGGAACTCCAGCGACTCGTGGTCGAGGAGGGTGTCGGCGAGTCGGCCCAGGTGGAAGCGGCCGTCGCCCCACAGCCGCTCGATGGCCTCGAGGCGGGCGGTGTAGTGGCCGACGGCCAGCTCGGCGGTCATGCCGACACCGCCGTGGAGCTGGATCGCGTCGCGGCCGATCAGCCGGCCGGACTCGCTGAGCTGGACGGCGAGCCGCGAGGCGATGTCGGGGTCGAGGACGCCCTCGGCCAGCGCCAGCGAGGCGTGCAGGGTCAGGCTCCGGGCGAGCTCCTGGGCGACGTACAGGTCTGCCGCGCGGTGGGTGAGCGCCTGGAACGCCTTGAGCGGGACGCCGAACTGCTTGCGGGTGCCGAGATAGGACACCGTCATGGCGACCGCGGCCTCCATGGCGCCGAGCGCCTCCGCGCCGTACGCCGTCAGGGCACGCACCGAGGCGGCCATCAGCAGGGTGTGGGTCAGCTCGGCGTCGGCCAGCGGCACGGCGCGTGCGTCGGCGAGCTCGATCCGGGCGACCGGGGTGTCGTCGAAGCTGGTGCCGGCGTGGGTGCTGACGCCGTCCTGGCCGGCGTCGACGAGGAAGAGCCGGGTGCCGTCGGCCGCGACCGCCGAGACCAGCAGCGTGTCCGCATCGGCGCCGTAGAGCACCGGCTCCTTGGTGCCGGTCAGCCGCCAGCCGTCCTCGGTCTCCGAGGCGGTGACGCCCCAGGCGGAGGTGGACCACCGGCTGCGCGGCTCGTCGTGGGCCAGGACCGCCAGCCGGCTGCCGTCGGCGATGCCGTCGAGGACGGCCGTGACGGTGGCCTGGTCCGGCAGCTCAGCGAGCAGCTGGCCGGCGACCACGACCGCCTCGACGAACGGCTGCCGCAGCCCGGCCCGGCCGATCTCCTGGGCGACGATCATCACCTCGATGGCGCCGGCGTCGGCGCCGCCGACGCGCTCGGGGAGTGCCATCGCGAGGACGCCGAGCTCGGCGAGCGCCGACCAGGTCTCGCGCCAGGCCTCGATGTCAGTGCCGGCGCGGCCGGCGAGCAGCCGGGCCACGGACTCGCGGAGGGCGAGCTGTTCGGGTTCGAAGGTCACGTCCATGTCTGTCCCTAGAGTCAGAGGCCCAGGACCGAGGAGGCGATGATGCCCCGCTGGATCTCGTTCGAGCCGCCGTAGATCGACACCTTGCGGGTGTTGAGGTGGAACGCCGCCGCCCGCCGCGCCCAGGCGGTGATGCCGGAGCCGTCGTCGGCCTCGGCGGCGAGGGCATCCCCGCCGGCCAGGTCGAGCACGAACGCCACGACGTCCTGCAACAGCTGGGTGCCGCGCAGCTTGAGGACCGACGAGGCAGGGTCCGGCTTGCCGTCGGCGGACTCGCCGACGACCCGCAGCGCGGTCACCTCCAGGGCGGCCAGCTGCACCTCCAGCTCGGCGAGCCGCATCGCGACCGCGCGGTCGTCGATGAGGGCGCTGCCGTCGGCCAGCCGCTCCTGCGCGAACCGCTTCGCCTGGGTGAGCCGCAGCTTGGTGTGCCCGATCTGGGCGACGCTGACCCGCTCGTTGCCGAGGAGGTACTTCGCGTAGTCCCAGCCCTTGTTGACCTCGCCCACGAGCTGATCGGCCGGCACCCGGACGTTGTCGAAGAAGACCTCGTTGACCTCGGCGTCGCCGTCGATGAGCCGGATCGGCCGCACCGTGATGCCCGGCGACTTGAGGTCCACGAGGAGGAAGGAGATGCCCTGCTGTCGCTTGGGCGCGTCGGGGTCGGTGCGGACCAGGCAGAAGATCCAGTCCGACATGTGCGCCAGGCTGGTCCAGGTCTTCTGCCCGTTGACCACCCACTCGTCGCCGTCGAGCACCGCGGTCGTGCGCACCGAGGCCAGGTCCGAGCCGGCCTCCGGCTCAGAGAAGCCCTGCGCCCAGAAGATGTCGCAGGAGGCGGTGGGGGGCAGGAAGCGGCGCTTCTGCTCCTCGGTGCCGAAGGCCAGCAGCACCGGTCCCACCAGATGGGTGTTGGAGCTCAGCGGCGGGAAGACACCGGCCCGGTAGAGCTCCTCGGACCAGATGTGCCGTTGCAGCGGGGTCCACGGCTTGCCGCCCCACTCCACCGGCCAGTGCGGCACCGCGATCCCGGCCTCGAAGAGCACCTGGTGGGTGCCCACGACCCAGTCGCGCTCCAGCCGGGCGCCGGACAGGAACGGCTCGCGCAGCCGCATCGGCACCTGGTTCTCGAAGAAGTCACGCAGCTGGAGCTGGAAGGCGGCGAGGTCGGGAGGAAGCGCGAGTTGCACCCTCCTTGAATAGCAGTTCGAGGCCGTGCGGGCAACTGTCTGAATAGCAGTTATGAGAGATTTGTGCGAGACGCTTGCCTTGTAGGGAGCGTGGATTCAAGATCTGGTCTGAATGTCGTAACTGTAGTAAGAAGGACATTGTGAGCAACCCCACAGTGCAGGCCGAGAGGTTCCCCGACAAGGCCGCGGTGATCATGGCGGAGACTGGCGCGACCCTCACCTATCGCGAGCTCGACGCCGCCTCCGCGCGGTTGGCGCAGGCGCTCCACGCCGCCGGGCTGCGGCCCGGCGACCATGTCGCCTCGGCGGTGGCCAACCACCTGATGAGCCCGGTCGTCTACTGGGCCGCGATGCGCTCCGGGCTCTACTTCACCCCGGTCAACACCTACCTGCGCGCCGCCGAGGCGAGGTACGTCGTCGAGAACTGCGAGGCGAAGGCGGTCGTCGTCGACGGCCGGCTGGGCGACCTTGCCGCGGGCCTGGTCGACGACGCGTTGCCGCTCGCGCTCCGGCTGAGCATCGGCCAGTCGCTGCCCGGCTTCGAGGAGCTCGACGCGGTGCTCGCCCGCTACCCCGCCGAGCCGCTGGCCGAGCAGCCGCTCGGCCTCACCATGGTCTACAGCTCCGGCAGCACCGGCCGGCCGAAGGGGATCCGGCGGCCACTGTCCGGGGCGTCGTACGCCGAGGGCAACGCCGCCTTGCTCGGCTACGTCAAGAGCGCCTACGACGTCGACGAGCGCGCGGTCTGTCTCAGCCCCGCCCCGCTCTACCACGCGGCACCGCTCTCCTTCACGACCGCGGTCGAGGGCTGGGGCGGCACCGTGGTGCTGATGGAGCGGTTCGACCCGGAGGGCTTCCTCGCCGCGATCGAGAGGTACGGCGTCACCCACACCCTCGTCGTGCCCACCATGATGGTGCGGCTGCTGCGGCTCGACGACTCGGTCCGCGAGGCGGCCGACCTGAGCTCGCTTCGCTTCGCCATGCACGGCGCCAGCCCGTGTCCGGTGCCGGTCAAGCGGGCGATGATCGAGTGGTGGGGCCCGGTGCTGATGGAGTACTACGCGGGCAGCGAGGACAACGGCTCGACCGTCATCACCTCCCAGGAGTGGCTCGCCAAGCCGGGCTCGGTGGGCAAGGCCTTCGGCGGCTGCGTCCTGCACGTCTGCGACGAGGCTGGCGCCGACCTGCCGGTGGGGGAGCGCGGTGTCGTCTACTTCGAGTCGCCGGGATCGCGCACCTTCGAGTACCACGGCGAGCCGGCGAAGACCGACGCCACCCGGCACCCCGTGCACTCGGACTGGACCACGCTCGGCGACATCGGCTACCTCGACGAGGACGGCTACCTGTTCCTCACCGACCGCACCGACTACATGATCATCTCGGGCGGGGTGAACATCTCCCCGCAGGAGATCGAGGACGTCATCATCGGCCACCCGGCGGTCCTCGACGTCGCCGTGTTCGGCATCCCCAACCCGGAGTTCGGCGAGGAGGTCAAGGCGGTCGTCCAGCTGGCCGATCCGAGCGCGACCGGGCCGGGGATCGGCGAGGAGATCCGGGAGTACGTCAGGGACCGGCTGGCCCGCCACAAGGTGCCCCGGACGGTGGACATCGTCGAGGCGCTGCCCCGCTCGCCGGCCGGGAAGCTCTACAAGCGCCAGCTGCGCGAGCGCTATCTCGACGCCGACAGCGGGCAGAAGCAGGGAGCATGATCGATCTGAGCGGCCGGACCGCGATCGTCACCGGCGGCGGGCGTGGCATCGGGGCGGCGGTGGCCAGGCTGCTGGCCCGGTGCGGTGGCAACGTCATGGTCGCCGACCTCGGCGCGGCGCTGGACGGCTCGGGCAGCGACGCCGCCCCGGCCGAGCAGACGGTCGAGGCGATCCGGCGGGACGGCGGCCGGGCGTCGTACTCCGTCTGCGATGTCGGCGACCTGGCCAGCGTCCAGGACATGTTCGCCGCCACCCTGGCGGAGTTCGGGGGAGTGGACGTGGTCGTCAACGTCGCGGGGAACCTGCGCGACCGGACGATCTGGAATATGACCGAGGAGGAGTGGGACTCGGTCATCCGGGTCCATCTCAAGGGCACCTTCAACACCTGCTCCACCGCGGCCCGGCACTGGCACGACCTGAACGACCCGGCCGGCGGCTTCCGGCTCGTCAACTTCGTCTCCGCCGCCGGGCTCTACGGCGCCTTCGCCCAGCCCAACTACAGCGCCGCCAAGATGGGCATCGTCGGCCTGACCTACTCGCTGGCTGCGTCGCTGCCGAGGTACGGCGCCACGGCCAACTGCGTCGCGCCGCTGGCCGCCACCCGGATGGCGGCCAGCGTCCCCGACGAGAAGAACCCGCTGCGCGACCGCGCCGACATGGACGTCGACTATGTCGCACCGATCGTGGCCTACCTGGCCAGCGAGCGGTCCGGCTGGAGCAACGGCCGGATCTACGACGCCGGCCTGTCCCGGTTCAAGGTGCTCGGCTGGATCGACTCGATCGGCCAGATCGACACCGACGGCCCCTGGGACCTGGACACCCTGCCCGACCGGATCGAGGCCGTGCTGTGCCCGGCCCACGAGGCAAATCCCCAGCCGTCGATCCTGGCGGAGCTGGGCCTCTCCTCCGAGGCTCCCTAGCGGGCTCGCTCAAACACGTTCTCAGCCCTCGCGGCGGCGTACCAGCGCCTCCTGCGCCACGTGCCCGACGGTGGTGCCCTCGCGGTCGAAGATCGAGGCCATCACCAGCGCCCGGGAGGCGTGCGCGCCGGGACTGGCGTGCTCGAAGAGCAGCCACTCGTCGGCCCTGGTGTCGCGGTGGAACCAGACGGTGTGGTCGAGCGAGACCGCGTTCCAGTCCTGGGCGAGCTGCTTCTCGTGGCCGAGGTCGTAGCCGTGCGGGATCACCGCCGCGGAGATGAGCATCAGGTCGCTGGCATAGGCCATCGCCGCCCGGTGGTAGAGCGGGTCGTCGCCGAGGTCGTGGATGGCGCGCATCCAGACGTTGCGCGGCGCCGCGGCCGAGGGGGAGCGCCCAGGGGAGGTCACGGGGTCGGGGTCGCCGACCGGCTCCACCCGGATCTCGACGGCGGAGAGCCCGTCCCAGTACTGGCCGAGGCCGCCATGCGGCTCGGCGAGGTCCTGGAGGCTGATGCTCTCCTCGGGGGTAGCGCCGCTGGGGTTGCCACGGCTGTGCGAGATGCCGCCCTCGAGCTCGGTCAGGGAGAGCATCGACCGGCAGATCAGCCGGCTGCCCTGCCAGGCGTCCACCTGGCGGGAGGAGACCGAGGCGCCGTCGCGCAGCGAGTGCACCTCGTAGGTCACCGGGGTGTCGACCTGGCCGGCCCGCATGAAGATGGTGTGCAGCGAGTGGACGCTGCGCTCGCGCGGCGCGCTGAGCCCGGCGGCCACGACCGACTGGGCGACCAGCTGCCCGCCGAACAGGTGGGGGAGCCCTTGGCCGTCGGCGCGGCCGATCCAGGTGGTCGGGCTCTCGGGCCGGAGGTCGAAGAGGTCGGTCAGGGTGAGGAGGTCGCTCATGCTCAGGCCTTCTGGGTACGACGGGGTGGCAGCGGGAAGAAGCCGCTGGTCTGGGCGACGTAGCGCTCGTAGGCCTCGCCCTTGCTGCGCCGCATCCCCTTCTCCAGCAGCGCCTTGCCGCTGTAGCTGACGAGCAGCTTCGTCATGACGAGGGGCGAGACGACGGTGAGCAGCCCCCACGCGTTGCCGAGGGCCAGCACGAAGAGCCCGATCCAGACGCAGGTGTCGCCGAAGTAGTTGGGGTGCCGGGTCCAGGCCCACAGCCCCCGGTCCATGATCTTGCCGGCGTTGGCCGGGTCGGCCTTGAACCGGGCAAGCTGCCAGTCGCCGATCGCCTCGAAGGCGAAGCCGATCACCCAGACCACGATGCCGATCACGCCGATGACGCCCAGCGACTGCCGCTCGTACATCGCGAACTGGACCGACAGCGAGACCAGCAGCATCAAGAGGCCCTGCAGGCCGTAGATCTTCCTGATCAGGTAGCCGACCAGGGTGCCCTTCTGGTGCCGCATCAGGGCGGTGTAGCGCTTGTCCTCGCCGTGCCCGAGATTGCGCCGGGCGATGTAGGCGCCCAGCCGCAGCCCCCAGACTGCGGTCAGCACGAGGACGACCAGCCGCCGGGTGTCATCGCCCTGTGACGAGCTCGACATCAGGTAGGAGACGACCGCGACCACGACGAAGCCCGGTCCCCAGAAGATGTCGATGATGGACTGGTTCTTGATCGCTGTCGCGGTGGCCATGATCGCGGCCATGAAGACCACCAAGGCGGCGATGCTCACGACGACATTGAGGGCGAAGTCGCCCCAGGGATAGTCGGGCACTGGTCGTTCCTTGTCTGAGGATTCGGCTGGGGTGGGCGGATGTTGCGAGGACGCTGCTAGGCCAGGTCGGCGGCGAGGGACTGGAAGGCGGCCTGCGCCTCGGGGAAGGTGTGCGGCTGCCCGGCCCGGCTGTTGTCGAGCAGGCGGGACAGCTCGGGGCCGGTCAGCGGAGCCGACTCCGGCAGCAGCACGGTCTCCCACTCGACGTCGTCGGCGGCGCGCAGGCCACCGCCGCCGGTCACGATCACCTCGCCGTTGAGCGTGCAGTCGGGGGAGGCGAGCGCGCCCACGACCGGCGCGACCAGGTCGGCTCGCATCTGGTCGGCGTGGCGTGGATCCATGCCCTGCCCGGTCATCTGGGTAGTCGCGTACGGCAGCAGCACGTTGGTCAGCACGCCCTTGCGCGAGCCCTCGACGGCCACAGTCTTGCCGAGTGCGATGACGGCGCCCTTGCTGGCGGCGTACGCCGAGACGGTGGGCTCGCCGTGCAGGCCGGCAGTGGAGGAGACCATCACGATCCGGCCGTAGCCGGCCTCGCGCATGACTGCCAGGGCGGCCGCGCAGACGAGCGCGGTGCCGGTGACGTTGATCCCGAGCACGGCGCCGAAGTTCTCGGGGGTGGTCTTGTGGAAGAGTTGGGGCGAGCTCACCGCGGCGCTGGTGACGCAGATGTCGAGCCGTCCGTAGGTGGCCAGGGCGGTGCGCACCATTGCCTCGGCGGTGGCTGGGTCGGAGACGTCGCCGTGGTCGGCGACGGCCCGCCCGCCCGCCTGCTCGATCTCGCGGACGACGTGGTCGGCGGGGCCCAGGCCGTCGGCGTCCACCTCGCGGTTGCGGTTGTTGACGACCACCGCAGCGCCGAGCCCGGCCAGATGGAGGGCGAAGGCCCGACCGAGTCCCTTGCCACCTCCGGTGACGATGGCGACGTGCCCGTCGAGTGGTCGCTCGCTCGGGGGGGGCTGGGTCATGCCGGACTCCTTCTGTTCGGTGCCGATCGGTGGCCTTCTGGGGCTGGCGCACCCTGGAGATACTCTGGTAGTTGTAGTACGGTTCGAAGCAACCTGACAAGCCCGCACCCTTCGGAGGAACCGATGAGCGACACGAACCTGTGGATCCTTGGCGGATTCCAGACCGACTTCGCGCGCAACTTCACGCGCGAGGGCAAGGAGTTCTCCGACCTCACCTCCGAGGTGGTCGAGGGCACCCTCGCCGATGCCGGCATCCCCGCCACCGAGGTCGACGTGATCCACGTCGGCAACGCCTTCGGCGAGCTCTTCACGGGTCAGGGACAGCTCGGCTCCATGCCCGCCACCGTCCACGACGAGCTGTGGAACCTGCCCGCCTCGCGGCATGAGGCTGCCTGCGCCTCCGGCGGCATCGCGATGCTCTCGGCGGCGGCCGACCTGCGGGCCGGCAACTACGACGTCGCGCTGGTGCTGGGCATCGAGCTGGAGAAGACCGTCTCGGGCGACCAGGCCGCCGGCTACCTCGGCGCGGCCGCCTGGATCGGGCACGAGGGCGAGACGGCGACGTTCATGTGGCCGTTCATGTTCAGCGAGATCGCCGAGGAGTACGACCGTCGCTACGGCCTCGACGAGGTCAACCTCCACCGCATCGCCCAGGTCAACTTCGGCAACGGCCGCCGCAACCCCAACGCGCAGACCCGCGGCTGGGACGTCCCCGACCTGGTGGCCTTCGGCAGCGACGACAGTGTCAACCCGGTCATCGACGGCCGCACCCGCCGCTTCGACTGCAGCCAGGTCACCGACGGTGGCGCCGGCGTCGTGATCGTCACCGACGGCTGGCTGCGCGAGCACCCCACCGCCCGTCCGAAGGCGCGGCTGCTCGGCTGGGGCCACCGCGCGGTCGGCCTGGGACTGGAGCAGAAGCTGCGCCGGGCCGCCGACTCGCCGTACGTCCTGCCGCACCTGAAGCAGACCATCGACGACGCCTTCGGCCGGGCCAAGATCACCCTCGACGGTCTCGACGGCCTGGAGACCCACGACTGCTTCACCATGAGCGAGTACGTCGCCATCGACCACCTCGGCCTGACCGGCCCGGGCGAGTCGTGGAAGGCCATCGAGAACGGTGACATCGAGCTCGGCGGCTCGCTGCCGATCAACCCCTCCGGCGGCCTCATCGGCGGTGGCCACCCGGTCGGCGCCAGCGGCGTCCGGATGGTCCTCGACGCGGCCAAGCAGGTCAGCGGCACCGCCGGTGACTACCAGGTCGAGGGCGCCCGCACCTTCGCCACCTTGAACTTCGGGGGCAGCACCGCCACCGCGGTCAGCTTCGTGGTCGGTGCCGCCGACAGCTGAGCGCCGCTCATCCCACCCTCAGCCCGCACTTTTCGAGAAAGCAGCGAAGAACATGGACGTTGAGATCGTTGGCCGGATGCTGTCGACGCTCCCCGAGGACGACGACCACCCCTACCGCACGGGTCCGTGGCGGCCGCAGACCGTCGAGCGCAACGTCGACGACGTCGAGGTCGTCGCGGGCGAGGTGCCGACGGACCTCGACGGTATCTACCTGCGCAACACGGAGAACCCGCTCCACCCGGCGCTGAAGGCCTACCACCCGTTCGACGGCGACGGCATGATCCACCTGATCGGCTTCCGCGACGGCAAGGCCTTCTACCGCAACCGCTTCGTCAAGACCGACGGCCTGGCTGCCGAGGTCGAGGCGGGCCGCAGCCTGTGGGCCGGCATCTCGGAGATGCCCGACTGGTCGCTGCGCGAGGACGGCTGGGGCGCCCGGCGCCAGCTCAAGGACGCCTCCAGCACCGACGTGGTCGTGCACCGCGGCTACGCGCTGACCAGCTTCTACCAGTGCGGTGACCTCTACAAGCTCGACCCCTACACCGCCGACACCCTCGGCAAGGAGACCTGGAAGGGCAAGTTCCCCTTCGACTGGGGCGTCTCCGCGCACCCGAAGGTCGACGAGCACACCGGCGAGCTGCTGTTCTTCAACTACAGCAAGGACGCGCCGTACATGAAGTACGGCGTCGTGGACGAGAACAACGACCTGGTGCACTACATCGACGTGCCGCTGCCCGGGCCGCGGCTGCCGCACGACATGGCGTTCACCGAGAACTACGCCATCATGAACGACTTCCCGCTCTTCTGGGACGCCGAGCTCCTCAAGGAGGGCGTGCACAAGCCCACGTTCCACCGCGACATCCCCTCGCGCTTCGGCGTCATCCCGCGCCGCGGCACGACCGCGGACATCAAGTGGTTCGAGGCCTCGCCGACCTATGTGCTCCACTTCGTCAACGCCTACGAGGACGGCGACGAGATCGTGCTCGACGGCTTCTACCAGCACGACCCGGAGCCGAAGGACGTGGGCGGCAACCGCTGGGAGCGGGCCTTCCGCTTCTTGGCCCTGGACAACATCAAGTCGCGGCTGCACCGCTGGCGGCTCAACCTGGTCACCGGCCAGGCCACGGAGGAGTCGCTCACCGACACCATCACCGAGTTCGGCATGATGAACGGCAGCTACACGGGTCGTGACTACCGCTACGCCTACGCGGCCACCGGCAAACCGAACTGGTTCCTCTTCAACGGCCTCACCCGCCATGACATGAAGACCGGCGCCGAGGAGCACTTCGACTTCGGTGACGGCGTCTACGGCAGCGAGACCGCGATGGCCCCACGGGTCGGCAGCACCTCGGAGGACGACGGCTACCTGGTCACCTTCACCAGCGATATGAACGCCGACGAGTCCTACTGCCTGGTCTTCGACGCCGCCCGCCTCGGCGACGGCCCGGTCTGCAAGCTGCGGCTGCCCGAACGGATCTCCTCCGGCACCCACTCCACCTGGGTCGACGGCTCGGAGCTGCGCCGCTGGCACACCGAGGACTCCGCCGCCAGCGCGATCGGACTCTAGGACGTGGGGTCCGTCGCGGAGATCATCCGCCGCAACGCCAAGGTCCGTCCCGACGCCCTCGCCGTGGTCGGCGAGGGCCGGGAGGCCACCTTCGGAGAGCTGGACGAGCGGTCCAGCCGAGTCGCCGCCGGGCTGGTGTCGTGGGGCCTGGAGCAGGGCGACCGGGTCGCCTACCTGTCCCGCAACGGCACCGAGTACTGGGAGCTGCTCTTCGGCGCCACCAAGGCCGGACTGGCCATCGTGCCGCTCAACTTCCGGCTCTCCGCCGACGAGATCGGCTGGATCCTCGGCGACGCCGATCCGGCGGTCGTCGCGGTCGAGGACCAGCTCGCCGACCTGGTGCCGGACAGCTACCCGGGCCGGCGGCTGCTGATCTCGCTCTCCGGCGAGCCGCCGGCCCCGCGCGAGGGTTGGACCAGCTACGAGGACTGGCTGGCCGAGCAGCCGCCGCAGGACCCGCATCGCGAGGTCGAGGGCGACGGGCTGCTGTCGATCATGTACTCCTCCGGCACCACCGGCCGCCCCAAGGGCGTCACCACGACGGTGGGCTCGATGCTGTGGTCGGTCGAGGCGTTCGGCAGCCAGTTCGACACCACCGAGGAGTCCGTGAGCCTGGTGCCCACGCCGTACTACCACGTCACGGCCGGGGGCTGGTCGCTGCTGGCCCTCAACGCCGGCGGCCGGATCATCCAGTTCCAGGAGGTCACGCCGCAGAACATGCTCGAGCTGATGGTCGAGCACCGCGCCACCCACGTGATCATGGTGCCGACGCTGATGCAGATGTTCATCAACAGCCCGGAGGCGTCCTCGGCGGACTACTCCAGCGTGAAGTACGTCGTCTACGGCGGCTCGCCCATCTCCGAGACCGTGATGGTGGGCGCCCAGCGGGTCTTCGGCGCCGAGCTCTCGCAGAGCTACGGCCTGACCGAGACCATCGGCACCACCACCATCCTGCGACCCGAGGACCACGTCGTCGGGCCCGACAGCAAGCTGCGCTCCGCCGGCCGGGCGGTGCCCGGCGTCGAGGTGAAGATCGTCGACCCGGAGACCGGTGCCGACGTCGAGCCCGGCGTGGTGGGAGAGATCGTCGTACGCGCGCCCTCGGTGACCCAGGGCTACTGGCGTCGCCCGAAGGAGACCGAGGAGGCGTTCTGGCCAGGCGGCTGGTTCCGCACCGGCGACGCCGGCTACCAGGACGAGGACGGTTACGTCTTCATCAAGGACCGGATCAAGGACCTGCTGGTCACCGGCGGCGAGAACGTCTATCCCGCCGAGGTCGAGAACGTCATCATGGGCTTCCCCGGCGTCCTCGAGGTCGCCGTGATCGGCGTACCGCACGAGAAGTGGGGCGAGACGCCGCTGGCGATCGTAGTCGCCAAGCCGGGCGCCTCGATCGACGCCGCCGAGCTGATCGCCTACACCCGGGAGCGGCTGGCCCACTACAAGTGCCCGACCCAGGTCGAGGTGCTCGAGCTGCTGCCCCGCAACCCGTCGGGCAAGGTGCTCAAGCGTGAGCTGCGCAAGCCCTACTGGGAGGGTCGAGACAGGAGCGTGGGATGAGCGGCGAGCAGGGTTCGAACCAGCACTGGGCGATCATTCGCCAGGTCGTCATCGGGGCCGAGGACGGCGCCGCGACGGCCAAGGAGCTCTGCGAGACCTTCGGTCTCCCGGACGGCTTCCCCGACCCGGAGCTCGCCGACATCGGGCTCGCCGACGAGACCATCCGGGTCGGCCGGCAGGCCCACCTGGAGGTGGTCTCGCCGTTGCGGCCCGACGTCTCGCTGCAGCGCTGGATCGAGCGCGGCGGCGGCCCGGGTGGCTACTGCCTCTCGGTTCAGGTGCCCGACGTCGCCGCGCGCATCGCTGCCGCCGAGGCAGCCGGTGTCGGCCTGGCGGCCGACGTGATGGCGATGGGACGCCACGTCATCCAGCTCAAGCCCGGCGACATGGGCCTGCTCGTCGAGTTCGACGAGATCCCCGACCCCGACGTCTGGTTCTGGGACGACGTCGTCACCGCCGAGCCGGACCACCCGCTCGTCGACGACGTGCTCGCCGTCGAGATCGCCTCGCCCGACCCCCACGCCCAGGCCGAGCTGTGGTCGACGGTGTGGGGCTTCCCGCTCCAGGCCGGCTCCGCCGGCCCCGAGATGCGGATCGGCTCCCGGGTCGTCCGGTTCGTCGAGGGCCCGCGCCGGATGCTCAGCGCCGTCGACCTGGCCGCCACCCCGGCCGGCGAGCCCATGACGACCACCATCGGCGGCGTCGAGTTCCGGGTCCTCTAGTCCAGGCCGCGGTGCTCGCGAGCAGGAGCACGGCGACTCCCAGCCCGAGCACCGTCGCGATGAGGCCGTTGGCTACCTGGTCGGACGCGGCCGAGACGTTAGCCGGGATCGTCGACCAGCTGCTCGACCACCGGAGGCCAAGTGGGCCTAGATTCGCCAGTTAGACTGACCTAGAAATGCCTGATAGAAATCCCAGTATCTGTTAGGTTCGCACCTGTGGCGTATCAGCGGCGGGTGATTGACGGGGTCCTCGACGAGGTCTTCCCGGGCCTGCCTGCCATCGCACTCGAAGGCGCGAAGGGTGTCGGAAAGACGGCCACGGCGAGCCAGCGGGTGACCACGGTGCTCGCGCTGGACGATCCGCTCCAGCTCGAAGCCCTAGCAGCCAATCTTGACCTCGTTGTTCAAGTGGAGCCTCCGGTGTTCGTTGATGAGTGGCAGCTCCATCCTCCGGTATGGGACCGGATCCGCCGCGCCGTCGATGCTGCTCCAGACCGGGCGCGGTTCCTGCTCGCCGGCTCCGCCCGCGTCGCCCCCGGCGCACGCGTCCACTCGGGTGCTGGCCGGATCGTCCGCATGGTGATGCGTCCGCTGGCGATGAGCGAGAGGAGCTTGGTCGAGCCGACCGTCTCGCTGCGGGAACTCCTGGCCGGCGGTCGGCCGGAGATCGGCGGCAGCTCTCCACTCACCGTGCCGGACTACGTCGAAGAGATCGTCCGATCGGGGTTCCCTGGCATCCGCGGCATGAGCGGGCGCGTGCGGGGGCTCCAGATCGACAGCTACGTCGATCGGATCGTGGAGCATGAGCTGCCCGAGAACGGTATGACGATCCGCCGACCGCGGGCGCTGCGGGCATGGCTGGCGGCGTACGGTGCGGCAACCGCCACCGACGCCGCGTATAGCAGGATCGTCGATGCGGCGACAGCCGGTGACGACGACAAGCCGGCGCGGCAGACGGTCGACGGGTATCGCGAGCACCTGCAGCGCATCTTCGTGCTCGATCCCGTGCAGGCATGGACTCCGGCGTTCGCGCCATTGCGGCGGCTGACCAAGACTCCCAAGCACCATCTTGTGGATCCTGCGATCGCTGCGCGACTGGCCGGGGTCGATGCCGAGGGTCTTCTGCGTGGCCTGGGAACCCGAGTCGGAGCCTCGACGGGTACCTGGCTTGGAGCGCTCTTCGAGTCGCTGGCGACTCAATCCGTTAGGGTCTATGCGGCCGCCGCCGATGCCGATGTGGGCCATTTGCGGTCGGCCGACACCAGCCGCGAGGTCGACTTGATCGTCGAAGACCGCGGACTCCGGGTGGTTGGCATCGAGGTGAAGCTCGCCGGCACCGTCAGCGACCGCGATGTACGCCATCTCAACTGGCTCGACCGTGAGCTCGGCGACCGCCTTGCGGACAAGATAGTCATCACCACCGGACCTCAGGCCTACCGGCGGCCCGACGGCGTCGCGGTGGTGCCGCTGGCGTTGCTAGGTCCGTGATCCGCGTATCGGCTGCCGTCAAGCGGGGCCGCTTGCTTGCGGCCGGGTTCGCGCGCTGGGCCGCAGCGAGGAGGCCGTTCTGGGTCTCAGACCCCGCTGCGCTCGGCCTGCTCGATGGCCTCAGTGAGCTGGGCGAGGAGCGCCCGGCCGGAGTCGAGGTCGAGCTCCAGGGCGACCCGGGCGTCCAGACCGATGGCGTAGTTGGTGAAGTCGAGCAGCAGCGCGTGCTCCTCGGCGCTGTGGGTGGTGTGGTCGTAGCCGACGGTGGCGGCGGTGACCGGGAACCAGCCGTCGGCCCCCTTGGCCATGCCGCGCACCGGCTCGGTGCGGGTGATCATCGTGCACATCAGCGCGCTCCCAGCTTCTCGGAAAGGAAGGCGAACATCTTCTCCCAGGCGTCCATCGCCTGCTCCTGCCGGTAGAGCGGGGTGTGGTAGTAGGTGAAGCCGTGGCCGGCGCCGTCGTAGCGGTGGAACTCGTAGTCCTTGCCGGCCGCCTTCAGCCGGGCCTCGTGGAGGTCGACCTGCGCAGGCGTGGGGCTCTGGTCCTCGTTGCCGAACAGCCCCAGCAGCGGCGCGTCGAGCCGCTCGGTGTAGTCGATCGGGGCGACCGGACGCGCCGGCGTGGCGTCCTCGGGGGCGGCCACCACGCCGCCGCCCCACAGGTCGACGACGGCGTCGAAGCCGGGCACCAGCGAGGCGGTGAGCAGCGCGTGCCGGCCGCCGGAGCAGCTGCCCAGGATGCCGACCTTGCCGTTGGAGGTCGGCAGCGCGAGCAGCCACTCGCGGGCCGCGGCCAGGTCGGCGACCGCCGAGTCGTCGTGGACGTGGCCCTCGGCGCGGACCTTGGCGAAGACGTCGTCGGGCAGGCCGTGACCAAACCGGGAGTAGAGGTCGGGGCAGATGACGTCGTACCCGTGCCGGGCCAGGCGCTCGGCGAACTCGAAGTAGAACTCGTCGAAGCCGGGCATGTGGATCACCAGCACCAGGCCGGGTCGCGGGCCGTCGCCGCCGGGCCGCGCGACGTAGCCGCCGATCTCGTCACCGCCGCCGCCGGGATAGGTCTGGATCTGGGCGGTGAGTGACAGCGGCCCGGCCGTCGAGTGCGAGTTCCACATGCCTTTGTCCTATCGGAACGCGAGTCGCTTCTGCAACGGGAGCCGGCCGCACGGCGAGGCGCCGGGCCGCCGCCGTACGCTGGTCGGGTGCTGCCGCTGTGGTCCCCTCGCCTGTGGGGAGCGCACGCCGTCGGATTGCTGCTGGCGCTGGCGGCGGTCGGGCTGGGCGTGTGGCAGTTCCAGACCTGGCAGGACCATCGCGCCGCCCGGGCGCGCGACATCACCAACGCCGCGCCGGTGCCGCTGCAGGACGTGTTCGGCCCCGACGACCCGTTCCCCGGCCTCGACGTCGGCCGGCCCGTCACGGTGACCGGCAGCTGGGTGCCGGAGGGCACTGTGTACGTCGCTCGGGAGAGCGGCTACTGGGTCGTCACGCCGCTCGCGGTGGGCGGGCCGGGGGAGCCGGCGATCCCGGTCGTACGCGGCACCGCCACCGCCCCGTCGGCGGCGGTCCCGCAGGGCGAGGTCACCCTGACCGGCTGGCTGCAGCCCGGCGAGGGCACCCGCGAGGCAGACCCCGATCCCAGCGACGACGTGTTGCCGCAACTGCGCATCGCCGACGTGATCCAGCACGTGGACCAGGACCTGTACGGCGGCTACGTGATCAGCCAGCAGCCCGAGTCGGGCCTCGAGCCGGCCACCCTGGCGCAGCTGCCGAAGGCGGGCAGCTTCACCGGGCTGCGCAACTTCCTCTACGGCCTGGAGTGGTGGGTCTTCGGCGGCTTCGCGATCTTCCTGTGGTGGCGCTACGTCCAGGAGCTGCGTTCGGCCCCCGCACAGGACGCCGAGGAGGACGACGTACCCTCGCCTGTGTGAAGAAGCTCTTCGGCGCCTACCGGATTCTGGCCTATATCGTCGGCACGCTGCTGCTGATCGGCAGCGTCGGCTTCATCCTCAAGTACGCCCTCTCCGAAGGCTCGGACCTGCAGCGCCTCGGTGACGACCTCACCCCGATCTGGCTGGCCCACGGCTGGGTCTACATCGTCTACGTGGTGGTGGCCTTCGTGCTCACGCAGCAGGCGAAGTGGACGATCCCGCAGTTTCTGCTGCTGCTGATCGCCGGACTGATCCCCGGCCTGATCTTCTGGGTGGAGCGCCGCGCCGCCGCGCGACTGCGCGCGGAGAACCCGGAGCTGGCTCTCTCGTAGGATCGTCTCGGCATTCACCGAGCAACGAACGGAACTGACATGGTTCAGGCGATCCTGCACACCAACCGTGGTGACATCACCATCGACCTCTTCCCGGACTACGCCCCGAAGACGGTCCAGAACTTCATCGGCCTCGCCCAGGGCGAGCTCGGCCAGGACGTGAAGAAGGGTCCGTTCTACGACGGCGTCATCTTCCACCGCGTCATCGAGGGCTTCATGATCCAGGGCGGCGACCCGGAGGGCACCGGCCGCGGCGGCCCGGGCTACACCTTCGACGACGAGCCCCACCCCGAGAAGGTCTTCGACCGTCCCTACCTGCTCGCCATGGCCAACGCCGGCAAGAAGTTCGACGGCTCCGGCACCAACGGCTCGCAGTTCTTCATCACCGTAGGCCCGACCACCTGGCTCAACTTCAAGCACACCATCTTCGGTGAGGTCGTCGACGACGGCCGCTCCCGCCAGGTCGTCGACGAGATCGCCACCCTGCCGACCCGGCCGGGGGATCGGCCGGTCGACGACGTGGTCATCGACTCGGTGGAGATCGTCGGGTGAGTTCGCCCGACCCCGGGGTGCCGGTCTGCTACCGGCACCCCGGCCGGGAGGCACACATCAAGTGCCAGCGGTGCGGGCGCACCATCTGCCCCGACTGCATGACCACCGCGGCTGTGGGGTTCCAGTGCCCCGAGTGCGTGGCGGAGGGGCGGCGTACGACGCGCAGCCCGCAGGCGGCGTACGGCGGCGCCCGGGTGTCCAGCGCGACCGCGACGTCGTTCGTGCTGATCGCGATCAACGCGGTCGTCTGGCTGCTGATCAACGTCACCGGCCGCAGCACCAGCAAGCTGGTCGACCTGCTCGCGCTGACGCCACTGGGTCGCTGTCAGCTGTCCGACGGGTCCTACTACCCGCAGGTCGGCGCCGAGCAGGTGTGCGACACCGTGGGCACCACCACCTGGGTCCCCGGCGTCGCCGACGGCTCCTACTGGCAGCTGCTGACCAGCGCATTCACGCATGTCGAGATCTGGCACATCCTCACCAACATGTACGCGCTGTGGATCCTCGGCCCGATGCTGGAGCCGATCCTGGGCCGGGTCCGGTTCCTGGCGGTCTATCTGCTCTCCGCGCTCGCTGGCTCGGCCTTCGTCTACGTCGCCGCCGATCCCGCCTCGTCCACGGTCGGCGCCTCGGGGGCGATCTTCGGCCTGATGGGCGCGGCATTGGTGATCAGCCGGCGGATCAACGCGCCGCTGCGCCCGATCCTGGTGCTGGTCGTGCTCAACGCCGTCATCACGATCCTCGTCCCGGGCATCTCCTGGCAGGGCCACGTCGGCGGCTTCGTCGGGGGCCTGCTGGCTACCGGGGTCCTGGCCTACGCGCCACCGCGCAGCCGCACCGCGGTCCAGTCCGCCGGCCTCGGGCTGCTGTTCGCGGTGGTCGCCGTGGTCGCCGTACTCCGAACCCTGGCGCTCACCTGACCCAGAGCTCGCCGAGAGGTCCCTATCTGCCCCTCGAGAGGTCCCTCATGGCCCCTCGAAGCGTCCCGTTTCGCCTCGCGACAGGCGCTCTCCTCGTCGTACGACAAGGCATCGCGTCCACAAGCTGTGGACATTCCTGTGGTTAATCACATCGATGTGATTCGTCCACAGGGCTATCCCCAGATGTGAAGAACCGCCGCCTCGGCGCGCGAGACGACGGTCGATGCTGCCGCCGAGCGGTCAGTCAGGGACTTCTCGAGGGGCAGATAGAGACCTCTCGAGGGGCAATCAGGGACCTCTCGGCCTACTCCCAGCGGGTGGCGTAGACGAACCCCACCGCCATGAAGGCGATGCCGACCAGGAGGTTCTTCTGGCCGAGGTCGTTGAAGACCCAGATGGGGGAGAGGTCGTCGGAGAAGATGTAGAAGACGCAGATCCAGGCCAGGCCGAGCAGGAAGCAGCCGAGCATCCCGACCACGACGCCGCGGCCGCGGCCCAGCGGGGTCGAGGGGTGGGCGGCGAGGATCAGGCCGAGGAAGAACACCACGAAGCCGATGAGGTAGTTCCAGCCGACCAGGTCCTGCAGGAAGCTGGGGCCCTTGGCGGCGAGGTGGAGCCCGGTGCGGACACCCGTGTAGTAGTAGACGATCCAGGCGATGCCCACCGCCATCAGCAACAGGCTGAGGAGGAAGCGGATCGTGAAGATGGGCTCGCGATCCCCGAGATCCAGCGATCGCAACTTCAGCTTGGCCACGGTCCTGCTCCTGCTCCCTGTCAACAAAACAAACCGCCCGTAGCCTAGAGGCATGACCTCGCCGACGCACAAAGGCGCCCATCACTTGGGGTGGCGCGTCGGTACGCCGTTGGTCGCGCTGGCGAGCGGGGTGCTGTTCGTGGTGAGCGCGATGAGCAGTCAGGGCACCGATCTGCGACCCGGCCGCTACACCGATCTGGCGTCGCTGGCGAGCGAGGACGCGGCCCGGCTGCAGCGGCTCCAGGCACGCGTCGCCGACCTGACCGACGAGGTCGACACGCTCGGCAAGCAGGTCAACGACACCACCGTCAGGAAGCTGCAGCGGGAGGCCGACCAGCTGCGCGAACCGGCGGGGCTGACGCCGCGCACCGGCCCGGGCGTCACCATCACCCTCAGCGACGCGCCGACGTCGATCACCGACGGCGTCGACACCGACAAGCTGCAGCCCTATATCGTCCACCAGCAAGACGTCCAGGCCGTGGTCAACGCGCTCTGGGCCGGCGGCGCCAGCGCGGTCACCATCCAGGGTCAGCGGGTCGTCAGCACGACGGGCATCAAGTGCTCCGGCAGCACCATCCAGCTCCAGGGCGTGCCCTACCCGCAGCCGTTCGTGATCGAGGCTGTCGGCGACGTACCCGACCTGGTGACCTCGATCGAGACCGATCGCTGGGTCAGCAACTACCGCGACTATGCCGACGACCCCGACTACCAGCTCGGCTGGTCGCTGGAGACCTCGTCCCACATCGAGGCGCCGGCCTACGACGGCCTGCGCGACTTCAGCTACGCCAAGCCCCTCGAGTGAGCTGGCGGGACGTCATCCGAGCCGGCTGCCGGAGCGACCAGCTCGGATGACGTTGCCGGTCAGCTCAGCGGGTTTCCGGTGTTCGGGTCGTAGCCGGCGCAGATCGTCGGGTCGGTCGAGTCGAACGGTGTGCCGGGCGTGGGAGTGACGCAGGCGGTCGGCGGTGCGACACAGTCCGGGTCGCTGGCCAGGATCGAGGAGTCGTACTCACACACCGGCGGCTCGTAGGTCGAGACGAAGATCAGCACCGTCGTGCCCTTGTCCTGTGGCGTGTCCGCTGCCGGGAACTGGTCGACCACGGTGCCGGCATCCTCGGTGGTGTTCGGCTCGTCGCGCCGCTCCGGAGTGAAGCCGGCATTGCGAATGGCCGCCTCGGCGTCCGCCTGGGACATGCCCAGGACGTCGGGAACGGTCTTCGGGCCCAGCGAGACGTAGAGCGTGACCGTGGTGTTCTCCGCGACCGAGGTGCCCGCAGTCGGGTTCATCTCGAGGACGAGCCCCTTCTGCTCGTCGCTCTCCTGGTCCTCCCGCTTGACCAATAGGTTGTTGTTCTGGAGCCAGGTCTTGGCCTCCTTGAACTGCATCCTGGTCAGGTCGGTCAGCTCCACCTGCGGCTTGCCGGAGGACAGCACCAGCTCGACGGTGCTGCCCGGGTCGACATAGGAGTCGGGGTCGGGGGTCTGGCTGATCACCGCGCCCTGGTCGACGTCCTCGCTCGCCTCCCAGCTGGAGACGTGTGTCACCAGCCCGAGCTGGGTGAGGGTCTCGCGGGCCTGGTCCTCGGTCAGCTTGGTCAGCGACGGCACCTGCACCTGCTCGGGCGCGCCGGGGAAGAGCTTGCCCCAGCCCCAGATGCCGACCGCGATCAGCGCGATGACGATGACGCCGGTGCCGATGATCCAGCCCATCCGCGAGCCGCGCTCGTAGTCGTCGTACTCCTCCTCCAGCGCGATCGGGCCGGACGCCTCTGTCGTGGAAGGTACGACGGCAATCGGCTGTGCCGCGGCGGTGGCCGTCGGCACCGCCGGTGACGGCGCCACCACCGAGATCGGCCGGCCGTCCAGGTAGCGCTCGATGTCGTTGCGCATCGCGGCGGCGGACTGGTAGCGGTCCTCGACCCGCTTGGCCAGCGCCTTGAGCACGATCGCGTCGACCTCCGGCGGCAGGTCGGCGTCGAAGTCGCTCGGCGGCTGCGGCTGTTCGCGGACGTGCTGGTAGGCGACCGCGACCGGGGAGTCGCCGACGAACGGCGGCCGGCCGGTGAGCAGCTCGTAGAGCAGGCAGCCGGCGGAGTAGACGTCGGAGCGGGAGTCGACGGTCTCGCCGCGCGCCTGCTCGGGGGAGAGGTACTGCGCGGTGCCGACCACGGCGGCCGTCTGGGTCATCGTCGAGGAGGCGTCGGAGATCGCCCGGGCGATGCCGAAGTCCATCACCTTCACGTCGCCGGACGGGGTGAGCATGACGTTGCCGGGCTTGATGTCGCGGTGGATGATCCCGGCCCGGTGGCTGTAGTCGAGCGCCGACAGCACGCCGGAGGTGATCTCCAAGGCCCGCTCGGGGAGGATCTTGCGGCCCTCCCGGAGGATGTCGCGCAGGGTGCGCCCGGCGACGTACTCCATCACGATGTAGGGCTGCCGGACCACGGTGCCGCCGTCGTCGACGACCTCCTCGCCGGTGTCGTAGACCGCGACGATCGCGGGATGGTTCAGCGAGGCCGAGGACTGCGCCTCGCGGCGGAACCGGGCCTGGAAGGTGGCGTCCGAGGCGAGGTCGGTGCGCAGCCGCTTGACGGCGACGACTCGGCCGAGCCGGGTGTCGGTGCCCTTGCGCACCTCTGCCATGCCGCCGCGGCCGAGCAGCTCGCCGAGCTCGTAGCGGCCACCGACGATCGTCGGCTGGTGGTCAGCCATCTGCGTTGTCCTTCCGGGCTGCGGGCGCTTCCTGCGCTCCCGCGGGTGATGCAGTCGAAGTATCCGACGTGGCCGGCGAGGAGGTCGCCGTCTCGGTCGTCGGGGTCGCCGAGGTGGTGGTGGGCGTGCTGCTGGTGGTGGTGGGCGTGCTGCTGGTCGGCGTCGTGCTCGTGGTCGCCGTGGTCGGCGCGGCCGAGGTGGTCTGCTCCAGCGGCCCGTAGTAGGAGACGTCGACGGTGTCGCCGGGCAGCAGGTCCTTGGTCGGGGTGAGCTTGACGACCGCGTCGGGCTCCTCGTCACCGGGATTGTCGACGACGTGCACCACTGCGACGAGGTCCTTCGCCTCCAGCTCGGCCTTGACGTCGTCGACGTCGCGACCGACATAGTCGTCGGGGTCGAGGTCGAACGGCGTCGCTGTCGCCGTCGGCGTCGAGGTGGTCGCGGTCGGGGTGCTGGTCGTCGGTGTGCTGGAGATCGTCGGCGTGGTGGTCGTGGAGGTGTCGTCGTCCCCGCTGCGCAGCAGCAGCCAGCCGACCACCACGATGGCGAGCACTACGGCGGTGACCAGCGCGATCACCCAGCCGTTGACGCGCCGCTCCTCCTCGTCCTCGGCGGTCTCGGTGACCCCGGTAGTGGGGCCGGTCGGCGGTGCCACGGCAGCGGGTACGACGCCGGGCAGCAGCCGGGTGCCGTCATCGAGCGAGCTCGGCAGCGGGGTCGGGACCGGGTCCGGTTCGACGACCGGACCGGAGCTGGTGGGCAGGCCGCGCAGCGCGGCGGCGAAGGCGGCCCCGTCGGGGTAGCGGTCGGCGGGCTTCTTGGCCAGCGCCCGGGTGACCACGGCGGCGAGGTCGGCCGGGACCGTCGCGGGCAGCCCCGGCACCGGGTCGTGCAGGTGCGCCAGCGCCGTCGCGACCGGCGTCTCCTTCTCGAACGGGCGCCGGCCGGCCAGGCACTCGAAGGCCACCACCCCGAGACCGTAGACGTCGGAGGCCGGCGTGACGGCGTCGCCACGGGCCTGCTCGGGGGAGAGGTACTGCGGGGTGCCCATCACCGCGCCGGTGCCGGTGATGGCCGCCCCGGAGAGTGCCCGGGAGATCCCGAAGTCGGTGATCTTGACGTTCCGGTTGCCGGTGATGATGAGGTTGGCCGGCTTGATGTCACGGTGCACGATGCCCGCCGCGTGAGCCGCGCCGAGCGCGTCGCCGGTCTGCGCCAGCAGGTCGCGCACCACCCCCGGATCCATCCCGGTGCCCGGCCGCAGCAGCGCCGAGAGCGGCTGGCCCCCGACCAGCTCCATGACGAGGAAGGGCCGCAGCGAGCCGTCGGGGCGGATCGACTCCCCGACGTCGAAGACCGCGGCGATGCCCGGGTGGTGCAGCAGCGCGGCGTTGCGGGCCTCGGTCTCGAAACGGGTGCGGAAGACCGGGTCGCCGGCGTACTCCGGCCGAAGCACCTTGATGGCCACCTCCCGGCCCAGCGTGGTGTCGCGGCCGCGCCACACCTCGCCCATGCCGCCGGTGGCGATGAGCTCCTCGAGCTGATAGCGGTTGGCGTCGTCGACGTACTCGCTTGGCGTCATTGCTTCAACACCGCCTCCATGACCTTCTTGGCGATCGGGCCGCCGTAGGTGCCGCCGGCGATCTCGTCGCGGTCGATGTCGGCGCTCTGGATCATCACCGCGACCGCGACCTTGGCGTCGTCGGCCGGCGCGAACGACACGAACCAGGCGTACGGCGGCACGTCGGACTGGCCGCTCTGTGCGGTGCCGGTCTTGCCGGCGACCTGGATGCCGGTGATCGCCGCCGGGGAGGCGGTGCCGTCGTTGACGGTGGCGACCAGCAGCTCGGTCAGCTCGTCGGCGGTGTGCGCGGAGACCGCCTGCGAGAGCTGCTCGGGCTTGGTGGTGTCGACGATGTCGGCGTCGGCCGACTGCACCTCGTCGACCAGATAGGGCTTCATCACCTTGCCCTGGTTGGCGATGCCGGCGGCCACCATCGCCATCTGCAGCGGGGTGGCGCGCACCTCGAACTGGCCGATGCCGCTCTGCCCGGTCTGCGGCGGGTTGGGGTCCTCGGGGAAGGTCGAGGTCGCCAGCGTGGAGCGGCCGTTGGTGCCCTGCAGCTCGTCGAACCAGGAGGAGTTGAAGCCGAACGCCTCGGCCTGCTTGCGCAGCGCCTGGCCGCCGACCTCGACCGCGAGCTGGGCGAACACGGTGTTGCAGGAGTTCTCCATCGCCTGGGTGAAGGCGACCGTGTCGGTGCCGCAGTCGCGGCCCTCGTTGTCGATCAGGCCGGACTCGCCGGAGGTCTGCGGCAGCTGGTACGTCGCCCCGCCCGGCACCATCGAGGAGGCGTCGTACTTCCCGGACTCGATGGCTGCTGCGGCGGTCACCAGCTTGAAGGTCGAGCCCGGCGGCAGCGCGGTCTGCACGGCGCGGTTGAGCAGCGGCTGCGAGGCGTTGGCCTCCAGCGCCTCGTAGGCCTTCTGGTTGGCGCCGAAGTCGTGGGAGGCGAGCTTGTTCGGGTCGAACGTCGGCGTGGTCACCATCGCCAGGATCTTGCCGGTGCGCGGCTCGAGCGCGACGACGGCGCCCTGGACGTCACCCGGCAGCGCGGTGAGGCCGTCGTAGGCGGCCTGCTGGGCGGCGGCGCTGATGGTCAGCTCGACGTCGCCGCCCCGGGTGCCGGCATCGCCGAGCAGGTCGCTGAGCCGGTCGACGAACAGCCGCGAGTCGTCGCCGGAGAGCACGTCGTTCTGCGACTTCTCCAGGCCGGTGATGGTGCCGCCATAGCCGAAGTAGCCGGTGATGCCGGCGTACAGCTTGGCGTCGGGATAGGTGCGCTGGAACTTGTAGAGGTCGTCGGAGGGGACGCTCTCGGCGATCGGGGTGCGGCCGACCAGCAGCGCGCCGCGCTCACGGGAGTATTCGGCGTCGACGACCCGGCGGTTGCGGGCGTCGTCGTTGTAGCCGCTGGCCGCGTAGTACTGCAGATAGGTGGCGTTGAGCAGCAGCGCCGCGAAGAGCAGCAGGCAGCCGATGGAGACGACGCGGATGGGGCGGTTCATATCTTGACGACCTGAGTCTGGACGTCGTCGGCGTTGTCGGCCGACAGGTCCGGTAACGGCTGGCGGGAGTGGTCGGAGATGCGCAGCAGCAGCGCGACGATCACCCAGTTGGCGACCAGGCTGGAGCCGCCATAGGACAGGAACGGCGTGGTGAGGCCGGTCAGCGGGATCAGCCGGGTGACGCCGCCGACGACGATGAACACCTGCAGCGCGACCAGCGCGGCGAGACCGACCGCCATCAGCTTGCCGAAGTCGTCACGGGAGATCAGCGCGGTGCGCAGGCCGCGCTCCACGATCAGGCCGTAGAGCACGATGATCGCCATTACGGCGGTCAGGCCGAGCTCCTCGCCGATCGCGGCCATGATGAAGTCGGAGGAGGCGATCGGGATCCGCTCCGGGCGGCCTTCGCCGAAGCCGCGGCCGATCAGCCCGCCCCAGCTCATCCCGAACAGCCCCTCGACGAGCTGCCCGCTGCCGGGCGAGCGGTCGTAGTAGGCCATCGGGTCGAGCCAGATGTCGAACCGGTTGCGGACGTGGGCCAGGAAGCCGATCCGGCCGGAGAGGACGTACGTCGCGGCCACGCCGCCGAGGAAGAGCAGCCCGCCGACCACCAGCCAGCCCGGCCGTTCGGTCGCCACGAAGAGCATCACGATGAACAGGCCGAAGAAGAGCAGCCCGGAGCCCAGGTCGCGCTGTGCCACCAGCACCAGCAGGCTGATCAGCCACATCACCAGGATCGGGCCGAGGTCGCGGCCCCGGGGCAGGTCGAGTCCGGCGACCCGGCGGCCGGCCAGCGCCAGCGCGTCGCGGTGGAGCACCAGGTAGCCCGCGAACGAGAGCACCAGCAGCACCTTGGCGACCTCGCCGGGCTGGAAGGACAGCCCACCGACCTGGATCCAGATGCGGGCGCCGCCCTTGGCCGAGCCCAGGCCGGGGGCCAGCGGCAGCAGCAGCAGGATCACCGCGGCCAGCCCGGCGGTGTAGGTGAACCGTTGCAGGACCCGGTGGTCGCCGAGCAGCACCAGGGTGGCGACGAACAGGCCCACGCCGACGGTCATCCAGAACAGCTGCTTCTGGGCCAGCGAGGTCTCGTGGGCCAGGTCGAGCCGCTTGATCACCGCCAGGCCGAGGCCGTTGAGCGCCATCACGACGGGGAGCAGCACCGGGTCGGCGTACGGCGCCACCAGCCGGATCGTGACGTGGGTGGCCAGGGCGAGGCCGGCCAGCCAGCCGCCGTAGGAGTAGATGTCGGTCGGGACCGCGCCCTCGACGCCGAGGCCGACGGCGGCGTACGCGCCGATGCCGACGGCCAGCGCGAGCACCACCAGGACGAGCTCGGCGCCGCGGCGGCTGCGGTGGACGAAGGCCTGGCCGGATGACAGGGGGGTCGACATGGCTACTCGGTCCCGACGCGGGTCGCGAGCTGCTCGATATAGCGGTGGGCAGCGGTCAGGTTGTTCTGGGTGACGCCGCCGGTGACCTGCCGCGCGTCGTAGCTGGCGAGGGTGTCGATGTCGAGGTCGGTGCTCTCGTAGGGCGAGGACAGGTCGAAGCCGGCGAAGGAGGTGTTGATGCCGCGGAAGATGGTGACATTGCCGTTGTCGACGCCGACGTAGAACTGCCGCTGGCTCCACGCCCACGCCGCGGCACCGCCGGCCCACAGCACCCCGGCGACGATGGCCAGAGCGAGCAGCCGTCGCAGCCAGGTGAAGCGGCGCGGGGGACGAGGGGCGTAGCGGAGCGCCTCGGTGTCGATGGGGTCGTCGAGGATCGCGCCGGCGGGCAGCTCCTCGTCGTCGGCGGGGACCGGCTCGAGCTCGCCGGTGTCGCCGCCGCGGTGGCCCCGGAAGAGGCGGGTACGACGCCTGAGCTCGGCGGCGGCGCCGACCAGCTGTGGCTCGTCGTCGTGCT
Source organism: Nocardioides sp. (assembly GCF_047607185.1). Lineage (GTDB taxonomy): Bacteria > Actinomycetota > Actinomycetes > Propionibacteriales > Nocardioidaceae > Nocardioides. The sequence continues at coordinate 42,575 of NZ_JASGDQ010000121.1, forward strand.
GGTCGTCGAGGTGCTCGACCACGTCGGCGACGATGCAGGTGACGTTGTCGCTGCTGCCGGCCTCCAGACTGGCCCGGACCAGCTCCACCGCCGCGAAGTCCGCGGAGCCGCCGGAGAGCACGTCGGCGATCCGACCGGCGTCGAGGACGCCGCAGACGCCGTCGCTGCACATCATCAGCCGGTCGCCGACCTGCAGCGGCACCACGAACAGGTCGGCCTCGGCGTCACGCTGCCCGTCGATGGCCCGCAGGATCAGGTTGCGGTGCGGGTGGTAACGCGCCTCCTCCTCGGTGATCCGGCCCTCGTCGATGAGGGTCTGCACGAAGGTGTGGTCATGGGTGAGCTGGGTGAGGCCCTGACCGCGGAAGAGATAGGCGCGGCTGTCGCCGACGTGGCCGATCGCGAGCCGCTCGCCGTCGAAGAGGCCGACGGTGGCGGTGGTGCTGGTGCTGCTCAACGCCGGGTCGTGGGCGACCAGGTCGGCGATCTTGTCGTGGGCCTGGTCCAGGGCGCCGTCGACGAGCGCCAGCAGCTCCTCCTCGGTGGCCTCCGCGGCCGGCTCGCTGTCGAGATTGCGCAGCTGCTGCACCGCGGTGCTGGAGGCGAGGTCGCCCCGGGCCGCGCCGCCGACACCGTCGCAGACGGTGAGCAGCCACGGGCCGGCGTACCCGCTGTCCTGGTTGTCCTTGCGGACCCGGCCCACGTCGGAGATGGCGGCGAACTGGAGCTTCACTTGCGCAGCTCCAGGATCGTCTTGCCGATGCGGATGCGGGACCCGACGGTCAGCGTGGTCGGCTGGGTGAGCCGGACGGCGCCGACATAGGTGCCGTTGGTGGAGCCGAGGTCCTCGACGAACCACTGGTCGCCGCTGGCAGCGATCCGGGCGTGCCGTGTCGAGGCGTAGTCGTCGTCGAGCCGGATGGCGGCGTCGCTGCCCCGGCCGATGAGGAGCGGCGCGTCGGCGAGCTCGGCGCGGGCGCCGGTGTTGGTGCCCTCGACCACCACCACATGGGTCGGCTGGCTCTTGGGCGATCGGATCTTCGGCTGCTTGCGGGGCTTGCGCTCCTTGCCCGACTCGGGAGCCCGGGCGCCGAACATGTCGGAGCGGATCACCGAGACGGCGCTGAGGACGAAGATCCAGAGGATGGCCAGGTAGGCGATCCGGATCAGGAAGAGGGTGAGCTCAGACACCCGGCTCCTCCGTGATACGCACGGTCATGGTCGTATGCCCGATCTTCACCTCGGTGCCGTCGTCGGCGATCGCGCTGGCCATCCGCTGGCCGTTGACGAGGATGCCGTTGGTGGAGCCGAGGTCGCGCACCTCGATGGTGGGGATGGCGCCGTCGTGGCGCACCCGGAACTCCACGTGCCGTCGGCTCACCCCGGGGTCGTTGATGCGCAGGTCGGCGTCGGTGCCCCGGCCGACGACCACGTCGGCGTCGAGCGGGTGCAACGTGCCGTTGACCTCCAGCACTGCCTTGGCGCGGGTGAGCTGGGTGTGGGTGGCATGGCCCTCGACCTGCGCCTTCGCGTCGCTCCTGATCCGGAACCGACCGGTGGTCAGGTCGCCGGCCGGCTCGACGTCGATGCTGATCGGCCCGGGGAAGACATAGCCCTGCGCCTCGGCGTGCTCCTTCAATTGCTTGGTGAGATCGTCGACCAGCGCCGAGTCGTAGGGCTTGAGCCGGTCCAGGTCGCTGTCGCTCAGCTCCACGTGGAAGTCGTTGGGCACCAGCCGCCGCTGCCTGCTCAGCACCTGGGCGTTGTTGTCGCACTCCCGCTGCAGCGCGGCGGCGATCTCCACCGGCTGCACCGCGCTCCTGAAGGCGCGCGCGAAGATGCCGGAGACCAATGACTCCAGCCGCTGCTCGAACCGCTGCAGGACACCCACGCGACCCTCCTCTCTGGCGCGCACCACGACACCCGGGCCGGCGCCGGGCTCGCTCGATCGTATCGGTGGCTCCACATCCCACGGCCCCGACGCGAGTCCCCGGCAGGGCGTGTCGGACCGCCCGCCCCGCTCCGGTGCCCGCCGGTTTGGGGCTGACCCGGCCGCTCGGCTAGTCTTCACCTGCCCTGAAACGCAGTCAGAGCAGGGCGCGAGTGGCGGAATAGGCAGACGCGCACGGTTCAGGTCCGTGTGCCCGAAAGGGCGTGGGGGTTCAACTCCCCCCTCGCGCACCATCTGATTCAGAATGGAACCCTCGCCGGGTTTAACCCCGGTGAGGGTTCTTTTCATGCCGCTCCCTGTCGGCTCCGCAGGAGCCAGTACGGCTCCTGCGAGCGGGCTGAGCGATGCTTCTGTGACGACTGCGGTGAAGCCATCATCCTCACGCCTGTCGAGCACGAACGGCTCGAACACAGCGCTGTTCAGGATCTGCCGGGCTTCGTCGCCCACGGTGGCGTAGAGCCGTTCGGCGTGGGTCAGGAGCGAGATGACTTGCTCCAGCCGGGCGAAGACCTCGTCATTGGCCGTTTGGGCGTTCTGCATGAGCCGCTTCGCGTTGGCGATCTCGGCAGCAAGGCCATCTTGGCGTTCCTTGAGTACCTCCACGGGCAGGGCGTCCGCCATGTAGGCATCGAGCAGCTTCTGACGCTGTCGTTCAAGTTCAGCCAGACGCCGGCGTTGGTCGGCGATGAGCCGACTCCCTGACTCGGCACTGCGGTGCAGGTCATCTCGTGCTCTCTGGCTGAACTCCGTGATCTGCTCGTCGGTGAAGCGAACAGCCTTCCACTCCCCCTCGATTACTTCCTCGACCTCATGCACCGGCAGGTGCGGGAGGTCGCAGTCGTTGCGCCTCCCGTACTGGGCGAGGCAGTAGAAATATTCATACGTTCCGCCGTTGCCTGCTGCGGTCATGTAGCCGAGTCCGGCGCCACAACGGCCACACTTCAGACTGCCTTTGAGGTAGTGCGTGTGCCGCCAGGAGCGGTCTCCGGCGATGCGTCGGCTGGCGAGGACGTCTTGGGCGCGCTGCCAGAGCACCTCATCGACCAGCGGTTCGTGTGCTCCCGGGTAGATCACCCCTTTGAACAGGATCTGGCCTTTGTAGTACGGGTTGGTCAGCATCCGGTGGACTTGGGAGCCGTTGAGCGGTTTCCCGACGATCTTCCTTGTGGTGCGGCTCTTGAAGCCTCGCTCCTCCAGCTCGTCTCGTAGTGATGAGATCGACCAGTCGCCGCTGGCGTACTGCTCGAACCCCCACTGGACGTGTCCTGCTCGCTCGTGGTCGATGACCACGGTGCGGACTTCGATGCCCTCGATTCGCTTGGTCTCGTTGAGGTAGCCGAGCGGGGCGACGCCGTTGGTTCCCCCGCGCTTGGCCGCAACTCATACGCACTCTCTCCGGGTACCCACCATGAGAAGGTCTCGACCTTCGCGGTGCCCAGTGTCAGGACCTCGTCGAGTGCCGGGACCAAGTCGCTGTCGAGCGAGGCAAGGATCACGAGGTCGATGTCCGGGCGAAGTGCGTGGCGTACGAGTGCCAATGCGCACATGACGTCGACGCCTTTCTCGGACGGTGGCCCACTCGGGATCTTGATGCCCGTCATCGGATCGCACACAGCCGCGCCCAACGAGTCGCGTATGTATCGGTACTTGAGTGGGCGCAGCGTCACGGTGACGCGCGGGTCCCGCTCCCACTGTGCCTTCTGAGCTTGGTTACGTGCGTGGGCTTTCGGCTCATGGTCGCGGCTAGGTTGTCCGCGGTATACATCGACGATCCGAAGGGCGGCCGCGGCCATGCCGGGCCGTTGGCGGGCATTGCGAACTTGGAGCAACTGGTTCGCGAAGTGCAGCGGATCTACGAGAGCGTCGTGCTTCGGCCCGAACTTGGTCGCTTGGAATCGGGCGTGGCCGGTGAGGCAGCGTGCTCACCAGGTCGTGGAGCTCGTAGCCCCGTCTACCGAAGTTGATGACAGATCACCTGACAGATAGACTGACAGAAGTTGAGAGGAGTGATGATGGGCCAGATCCACGCGGTTCGTGAGCGTCGTACGGATTCACACCGTCGAGCGATCGGCACTGATGTCGCGACGGTGACCAAGACTCTGCAGAGTCATCTGGGGCAGGCGTTGCTTGCAGTGATCGTGAACGCACAGCCCCGGACTATCGCGCGGTGGATCTCGGGAGAGAGCACACCGTCTGCTGCTACCGAGAAGCTGCTGCGCGATGTTGCCCAGGTCTTTGACGTGATCACCACAGTTGACACCCCGCAGGTCGCTCGTGCCTGGTTCATGGGTATGAACCCCCAGCTCGACGACAACTCGCCGGCCGAGGTCTTGGCGCAAGACGCTGGCGCCACTCGGTCTGTCATGGCCGCCGCGCGCGCATACGTCGCCGGTGGCTGATCTCGCGCTCGTTGAAGCACCGGCACGGACGTGGCGGATCGAGCCCCCTTCTGTCGAGCGCTCGCGCCCCTTGGCTTCCTGCTGAGAGTCCAGCTACCGCGGCACGATCCACCCGGTCAGGGCGAGCTCCAGCGAGGGAGACGCGGGCTGTCCTCCTAAGTCGTGGCAGTTAGGAGGAGAGTTAGGAGGTGAAGGTCAGGACAGGGTGTCGTCGTCGAGGAGGGAGCCTTGGAGTGCGGCAGCAGTCAGGCGGTAGCGCGTGTTCCGGCTGCCGCGACCTGGGGTGTTCGGTTCGACGAATCCCTCTCCCTTGAGTGCTCTGAGCCAATGCTCGGCTGTCTTCGGATTGAGGTCGAGGATCTCGCTGATCTCGGCTTTGGAGAGGTCGGCGTGGACTGCGAGGAGGCGAAGGATCTGGCGTCGTCGGTTGGGGCGGGGTCGCTTCTCGCCTGCGCCGACGCTTGTCGCGTAGTTGGAGAGCGAGTATCGAGCCCCGCGCTTGGTGCCGGTCTGTGCGACCAGTTCCCTGGCGACAAGGTCCTGGAGCTCGGTGGTGGCAACCCGGCTGTCGGTGATCCCGCTGGCAGCGCGGTACCGCGTGTTGTCCATGACCTGGCCCCTACGCATGAGCGCGAGCGCGACGCACTGGGCATCGGTGAGGCCCTCGCGCCCAAGGTGCTGAAGCCACTCGAGGGTTTCGTCATCGAGGAGTGAGTGGTTCGGGAAGACCACTTCGAAGGACGTGGTGCGGTCTTTGAACAGTGGTGGACTCATGCCGGCGTCGCGCAGTGCACTCAGCATTGCTCGGATGCCGGACCCGCGGTTCTCGCAGACGACGCGGTCCTCGCCGGGGATGACCACATCTTCGAGGATCTTCAGCAGCGAGCCGTTTCGTGCCGACGATCGGCCTTCCTCTCCGAGGTGTTCGATGTCGACGGCACCGAAGAGCCCGCCGGGGTTCATGACGCGGAGTCGGTCCGGGTACATCTCGATCTGAACCTGGTTGCCGCGGGAGCCTGGGCTCAGGTCGCGGTGGACGAGCGCGTTGACGATTGCTTCGCGTAGCGCTTCCGGCGGGTACTCCCACATGTCACGCCGGCCTTCCCCGGTTATCAGCGCCCGTTTCTTCATGTTTCGTTGGACGGCGGCGAGCGCCTCAGCCGCCATGAGGGGGATCGGGCCGTCGATGCTGGCGTTGTCGAGAAACCGGATGCCTGCTTTGGTGCTCTCGCCCGTGGGGGTGGGGTAGTAGACGAAGGTGATGTTGAGCTGCGGGAAGAACTGCTGTGGGTATCGGCCCAGCGCGAGCAGTCCGGCGAGCGTCGGGTGCTCGACTCCGTCGGACCCCTTCGCGACCGCCTTGGTCATCCTCAAGATCACATCGTCGGGCTCGTCCCGGAAGATCCGGGCGTTGTTGCCGCCTCGGATACGACGGACGTAGGAATCGACGGCCGATGGGTCCAGGTCATCGATTGTGGAATCGATCACCGGCTCGTGATCGAACTGCGGCTGGCCACGGTCTGCCACGAGCTGGTGGACCTCCTCCGAGGTCAGCCGACGGTCGCTCTCGCCAACGCGAAGGTACGAGCCCCGGTTCATGCCCAGCGACTTGACGTAGCAGGGCTTCTGACTCCGCGGGAGCTCTGGGACCTCGGCGATGACGAGTTTCTTGCCGTCGACCTCGACGATCTCGATCTCAGGTTGGAGGGGAGGCACGACCTCGTCCCTGCACCAGGAGGCGAGGTCCGCCATGATCTTCTTCGGGTCGACGACGCCGATCGCGGTGAAGTTCCCGGGCTCGGCGAGACCAAGGATGAGCGAACCACCTCCGGGCGTGTTCGAGAAGCTGGACAGCGTCTCGAGCACGTCTCGGGGCAGCTTCTTCTCTGACCGCTTCGCTTCTACGCCGGTCGCTTCAGCACCGAACTTCCTGAGTGCGGCGACCAGCTCTGTGCCGTTGCTCACGTGCCTCCTCCCAACTCTCGGTAGTTAGGAGGTTAGCACAATCATTAGGATGAGATCCTACCGTTTAGGATGTAGGAAAGGCTTGGATGTTGCCTTGGGCGCGACGCTCCCAACGCCGACAGTATGAGCCGTTAGGTCGGAGTACTCTCGAGGTGCCGGTGGATCGGCCGCCGGCCACAACTCAACATCGCTGGTGCTGCCCCGGGTAGCACGGACTTGGCTCAACCGTAGGTAACGGGAGCCAACGGGACCTGAAATCCACGCTCAGGGAGCGGGTGACGCTGTTCTGAGCGTGGATGCCCGCCGGTTCAACTCCCCCTCGCGCACGTTGAGGATTGTGGCCCTGACCAGCGGAAACGCTAGTTGGGGCCCGAATCTATTTCGGGCGCTTCCGCGTCGAGCACTTGGAGGAACTGATCACCCCTGGCGAACAGGGGGCCTTCCCGATCGTCGTTGTGCGGAAGACACGCTGGAACGGGCCGATGCGAAAGCGACCAGGGTCGTGATCCGCGAGCACGGGGGATAGGCGAGGAAGTGGCCGAGGGAGGACCGGATCGTCTGGTCAGCGCCCACCGTGGGACCGGCAAGTCAGACTCCGGTGGTCTCCGGCTCCGGCGCGGCGTCGGTGATGCGCCCGCCAACTTTGCGGACGGCGACGACCAGTACGACGGCAGCGACCACGATCACAGGCACATAGGCGGGGAGGGACTCCACGTTCCAGTCGCGGATGAGCGTGCGGTAGTTGGTGACCAGGATCAGGCTGCCGACGAGCGCCCCCAGGACAGGCAGCGACAGGTGCTTGACGAGGTAGGCGGCGAAGGGCGCGGCGATCACGCCACCGACCAGCAGACCGCCGACGATGCGCCAGTCGATCGCCTCGTCGGCGAGCCCGACAAGGAAGCCGATACTGGCCGACACCGCTACCACGAACTCGGAGGTGGAGACCGATCCGATGACCTTACGCGGGTGGAGGGTGCCGGTGGAGATGAGCGTCGGCGTCGTGACCGGTCCCCAGCCGCCGCCGCCCGTGGAGTCGATGAAGCCGCCGATGATGCCCAGCGGAGCGAGCAGTCCCAGGCCGGGCCTCCGGCCGGCACCCGGGACGGGCGGCTGGCCGAAGACGAAGCGCGCGATGATGTAGACGCCGAGGAGGATGAGCAGGCCGGCGACCCACGGCCTGGCGACCTCGGTGGACAGGTTCGAGAGTGCGGTGGCGCCCAGGAACGCGCCGATGCCGCCGGGGATCGCGAGCTTGGCGACGACCGTCCAGTCGACATTGCCGAACCGCCAGTGCGACGTCCCCGAGACGAGTGTGGTCCCGACCTCGGCGAAGTGGACCGAGGCGGACGCGACCGCGACGGAGACCCCCGTGCTGACCAGCAAGGTGTTGGACGTGACGCCGTAGGCCATGCCTAACGAGCCGTCGACGGCCTGGGCTGCCAGGCCAACGAAGATGAAGATCAGGAACTTGTCCATGCCGGGGTCCTCTCGAGGATGGAAGAGAAGAAGATTAACACGAGTTGTTAACTTGACTTAGATTCCCCGCGGTTAGGCACCGCCGTCACCATCGGGACGGCGTACCGGTGCCCGGCCGGAGGCGCCTGGGCGGTCGGCCGAGCCGGGCAGCCAGGACGCCGCCGCGCTGGCCCGGCTGGCCGGGTGAGACAGTGGCCCCACCGAAGCCACCGTCACGAGACCACAGGAGAACCATGCAGATCGCCGACACCGCCGCCATCGTTACCGGCGCCGCCTCCGGGCTCGGCGCTGCCACTGCGGCCAGGCTTGCCGCCGAGGGCGCTCGCGTCTTCGGCCTCGATCTCAACGTCGAGGGAGCGCCCGTCGTCGACGGGGTCACCTATGTCTCCACCGACGTCACCGACGAGGAGCAGGTACGGCGCGCGGTCGCGCTCGCCGCCGAGGCGGGCCCGCTGCGTGTCGTCGTCAACTGCGCGGGCATCGGTCCCTCGGCCCGGATTCTGGGACGCAACGGCGTCCACGACCTCGGCCTGTACGCCAAGGTCGTCCAGATCAACCTGGTCGGCACCTTCACCGTGCTCGCGCTCGGCGCCGAGGCGATTTCCCAGACCGAGCCGCTCGAGGACGGGCAGCGGGGCGTCGTGGTCAACACCGCCTCGGTGGCCGCCTTCGAGGGTCAGATCGGGCAGGCGGCGTACGCCTCCTCCAAGGGCGGTGTGGTGGGTCTGACCCTGCCCGCCGCTCGTGATCTGGCGCAGTACGGCATCCGGGTCAACACCATCGCCCCGGGCATCGTCGACACCCCGATGCTGGCCACCGTGAGCGAGGAGTTCCGCGCCGCGCTCGCCGCCGGTGTCCCGTTCCCGCAGCGGCTGTGCCGCCCCGAGGAGTACGCCCAGCTGGTGCGGATGATCATCGGCCACGACTACCTCAACGGCGAGACCATCCGGATGGACGGCGCCCTCCGGATGACGCCGCGCTGATCGGGTTCTGCCGAGGCCCCGGCCCGGCTCCTCGGGGACGGGAAGCTGGGTAGGGGCGCGGAGCAGGGTCACCAGGCCGACGGTGCGGGTCTGGAGAGGGTCCTTCGGTTCGGCGTCAGGCTTATGTGGTTAGGTCGCCTGCCGTCCATGCGGGCTCGTGGTCCCACGTCCACTCTGACCATGACCGGTATCTCGATGCCGGCACCGTGTCCAGGGAGTGCACCTCGACCCTGACCGCGTATCCCAACCCCGGTGTGCACCGCTTCGTCAGATCGGTTTGGAGTTGCTCACGTCCCCGGTCGACAGCAGCGACGTTGAACGCGTTCGCGTTGTCGTCCCATAGTCCGGCGGCCTTCGCGCTCGCAGCGCTGACAATCAGCTGCATCGGCACGAGTTGCTCGCCGGGAGCTAGGAACCACTCCTCCGTAGCGCTGACCAGCAGCTGTGCTGGTGACAGCCCGCCGCCCCCGTTGGCGCGTGCTCGCGCTGCCTTCTTGGCCAGCTGTCGAACCCGGTCCCCGGCCTCCGCAAGAACGTCTGTCTCAAGGGCATCTGAATGCGGGGCTCTGGCCGCGCGACGTGCCAGCCACGTCGCGAAGCGCTCCCTGACTGCGACTCTGGGACGGGAAATTCGCGTGGCGAGTACGGGCCACGTCGCAGCTCTTCCCATCGGTCGGAGCTGACGGCCTCGACCGGGCACACCAAGAGGCACGGTTCGATGTCGACGGAACGGACGATGTCGCAGTCTCGGCTCAGCACGACGTAGTAACCGAGTTCGGACACGACCGTCAGTGTCCACACCTGGTCCTCATCGACCTCCGCATCTGGGGACGCCTCATGCACGGTCGCGCTCGGCCGTGCCAGCCCGAGGGTTCCGAGAGAAGTGGGACCATCGTCCCGTACAGTTCCTGTGACTCAAGTTTGTGGCCGGCGTTCGGGGCGCGGGTCCCTGCTCCCCGGAAGGCGAGTCATGACGCCAACCTTCTTCGACGGCGTGGTCGATCGGCCGCGGCTGCGCCAGATCCTCGACACCACGACGGCCCAGATCTGCGTGGTGAAGGCGCCCAGCGGATCGGGAAAGACGACATTGCTGCGCGGCTGGGCGGCCGGGCAGGCGGCGGCCGGCCACCCGGTGCTGTGGCTGAGCATCAGCGGCGAGGCCGACTCCTCGCGGGCCTTCTGGGCCCAGGTCGCCGAGGCCGCGAGGCGGGTCGGCGAGCTGAGCGCCGACGTCGCGGCCAGACTGGTCGGCCGGATCGCACTGGTGGACGACGTCCTCGACGTCGTCATCGACGCGCTGCGCGATCGCGACCAGGTCACCTTCGTCCTCGACGCCTACGAGAAGCTCGGCGACGCCGCCGCCGAGGTCGACGACGACCTCCAGCGGCTGGTCGAGCGACTGCCGAGCGTGCGTGTCGTGATCGGTACGCGGGGCCGTACCCGGCTCTGCGACGAGAAGCTGCTGCTCCGCGGCCGGACCAGGCTCATCGACGACCGCGACCTGGCGCTGACCGAGTCGGAGATCGCCGAGCTGCTCCGGCTGCACCTGGGCAGCGACGACTCCGGGCTGGCCCGGGCGGCCGCCCGGGAGACCAGCGGCTACGCGCTCGGCGTCCGGGCGCTGGTGCTGGGGCTCTCACGACGGGGCAACGTCCCGGTCGACGGCAGCCAGGAGTGGAACGACCTCGTCGCGACCGACCTGTCCTCGGAGCTGGCCGACGAGTCGATGGCTCGCTTCGTGCTGCTGACCAGCGCGCCGCCGTACTTCGACGCGGAGCTGGCCGGAGCCATCTCCGGGCGCGGGGACGTCGATGCCGTGCTGGCCGTCCTCGAGCGCGAGGGCTTCGGCCGCTGGGTTCCCTACGCCCGCCGGCACGCCGTCTTCCAGTACGTCGACTCGGTCCGCGACGCCTTCCTCCACCGGTTGCGCCGCCACGACCCGACCGGCTACCGGGGCTCGGTGCGCGAGTCGGCCCGATGGCTCTTCGAGTACGGCGACTACGAGATGGCCTTCCAGCTCGCGGTCGAGGCCGAGGACTACACGCTGGCCTCACGGGTCTACGTCGACCTGGTTTGCGCCTACCCCGAGATCTACTTCACCGGCCGGCTCCTCGGCCGGCTCGACGCGCTGCCGACCAGCGTGCTGACCCGCTACCCGGTGCTGGCACTGGGCCTGGGGCTGGTCCGGGGATTCAACCCGGTGCTGCGCGGCACCGCGGCCGAGGCCTACGCCATGGCGGCGCGCCAGCACCCCGAGGGCGTCGAGGTGCTGGGCGGACCGATCGACCGCTTCCTGCTGACCAGCGTCAGGGCGGTGGCCCTGCGCCTGTGCGGTCGTTTCCAGGAGTCGGCCCGGGTGTCGGTGGAGGCGATCGCCGAGCTCGACTCGCTGCCGGGGGAGTTCGACGACGCGTCGGTGGAGTTCGTCGCGATGATCCTGCGCCAGCTGAGCTTCTCGCTGCTGCAGGGCTCCCGGTTCCCCGCCGCCCTGACCGCCATGGCGCGCTCGGCCGGGATGACGAAGGTGGCCGCGACGCGCAACTACGCCTTCTCCTACCTGGTGGGCGCCAACGGCTACCTCGGCGACCGCGAGGCGACCGAGGACGCCGGCCAGGCGATCGACCCCGCCGCCTGGCCGCGTGAGCACGAGCAGTCCTATCTCAACGTGATGACGTTGGCCGGGGAGGGTTTCACCAGGCTCGACGAGTTCGACTTCGAGGCGGCGCTGGACCGGGTCGCCCGGGTGCGGCGCCACAGCCCGATCTCGGAGTTCTGGCCGTTCGTCGCCGCGGTCGAGTTGCACGCCCGGATCGGCCAGGGCGAGGCACTGTCGGCGGCACGCTGGCTGGAGATGCGGCTGGCGGACACCCCGCCGCCACCGGGGATCGGCGACAACACCGCCACCCGCTACCTGACCAATCTCCACGCGATGGCCTGGCTGCTGGCCGGGCGGCCCTCACAGGCCGAGCCGCTGCTCGCCACCGAGTCGCCACGGGCGCCGGAGATCGTGCCCGCCCGGCTGTTGGAGCTCATCCTCACCGGCCGCGCCGACCAGGCTCCCGAGCAGCTGGCCGGCTGGCTGAGGCTGCCGGGCCACACCAACCGGACCAAGGCAGCCACGCTGCTGCTGGGCGCCGCGGCCGTGCTGGAGCACGGTGACGAGAAGCTCGCCACCGCGCTGGCCCGGCGGGCCTACGACCTGTACCTGGCGAAGGGGGTGCGTGCCCAGGTGCTGCTGGCGCCTGCCGAGCACCGCCGGCAGTTGGCGGAGCTCGCCCGGGAGGAGGGCGAGCCGGACCTGGCGGCCTACCTCTTGGACGGCGTACCCGATGTGGTCTCGCTCGGCGGCCTGCCCCGGCTGGTGCGGCTGAGCAAGCGGGAGTTGGTCGTGCTCGCGGCGCTGGTCGACCACGCCTCCCGCGAGGAGATCGCCAAGGTGCTGACCGTCTCGCCGAACACCGTCAAGACCCAACTGCGCAGCATCTATCGCAAGCTCGGCGTTACCAGCCGGGAGGCTGCGGTCAGGACGGCCTTCGAGTACCACCTGCTCGACGGCCACTGAGCCGCAGCGTCGCCAACTCCTCCGAGATCCCGCCGAGAGGTCGCTGATTGCCCCGCGAGAGGTCTCTGATCGCGCCCTTGCATTTGGCGTACGACGACCGCCCGGCCGGAGGCCAGCCGCGGCGTCGAGCGCGGCGAACTCCAAGACGGCGAGGATGTCGTCTCGCTCCAACTCGTCGTAGTCGGCGAGGTGCCCATTGCCCGACCTGAGTAGGTCGGGGCCGGTGGCCTGGTCAAGGTCACCGGCGCGATCACCCCGGCGGCGACCGGGAAGGCGCAGCTCCAGGTCCAGACCGGAGTCGTGTGGCTACGGGTGTTCTACCCCGGCGACAGCGGCTACCTGCCGGCCACCTCCAAGACCGTCAAAATCACCATCAAACGCTGACCGTGTGCCAGCGGCGTCACTCAGCCGGGGTCGTGTTGGGTGGTGCCATCTTTGGTGACGTGGAATCGGTAGCCGTGGGGGCTGGTCCACAGATATTCACCCGGCGCTGTGGGTTTTCACGCGGTGGTGATGTCGGCATAGCGGGGCGATATTGCCGGTCCTGGTTTGGTCGGGTGGGCCGTGTTCTTGCCATTTCTTGGCGTGGTCCAGGTCGCAGGCCTCGGCGGGACGCTCGCAGTAGGGGAAGACGCAGGTGCGGGCGGTCTCGACCACCTGCTCCCGGAGGGTGTCGGTGGCGAACCTGCCTGCTGTGACTGCCTCGGCGGTCAGGTCGAGGACGGGCCGGACCGTGACCTGGCTGTGGGTGCACCAGGTGTGGAGGCGGTCGATGGTGACCATGCCCAGGTGCTGGCCGGTCAGGGAGTGCACGA
>NZ_JASGDQ010000122.1:0-42092 GCF_047607185.1 Nocardioides sp.
CTCGTCCGCGCCGGCGCCACCTTCAAGAACGGCCTACTGATCGAACGAGACGACGCCGCGAGCCAAGAATCAGGAGGCGATCAACAAGTCGCGTGAACACGCCGTCCACAGGTCTTGACTATTGCTCAACTCAAACGCCGACGACTCATCAGCCAGGGCTTGATTGACGCTGGAGCAGCTACTGATCCCGTGATGATCGAGGACGTCGTTTTCTCTACGCGCAAAGCGGCCGAGAGCGTCAAGACGTTCCCACGTCGGATGACCGCTCAACAACAGGCTCGCGAGGTTGGACCGTGGGTGATGGCTGAAGTGGTCGCAACCGACGACCGGCAATCTCTTGAGGGACTTGGGTTGTTGTCGATCGCAATGGACCGTGACCCTGCCTGGCCCACTCCACCGCCTCTGCTTGCGCTCGGCTTGACCGACGACGAGGCATGGTCGTTCCTTCAAGAACTCATGCGCACGCTCCGCCAGCAGGGCGCCGTGACTATGCCCAGCGACGTTGACGCGAAGGACGAAATCTTCGAGCCCCGTCTTGGACCGATCTTTGTCCGCGAATCAGGACCGCAAGCAATCCGCAAGGTGCTCTCATGGCTCCCTGGCAAGGGCACCAACCGGCGCATCGACTACGTCCGGCGCGTGCTCAACGCCCTTGACCGCAACGACGACCCCTCGGCCCTACTCAAGGGAATCTGGAGTTTCCTGTCATCGCCGTCGACCCCAATCGACTGGCTGAAGGCAAGCACCCAGCAAAGTCTCGGGGTCGTCTACCAAGTTGACCACGAGCTGCTCCGCATGCGTTGGGCGAGCGAGGCATCCCCGGTCCACCAGTGCACAATCTGCCGTCGAGTCACAGCCTTCTCAGTGCGCGGGGTCTGCCCAGCGCTGAACTGCGAGGGGACGTTGGAGGAGTTCGTCCCGCCCGCGCTGAACGACGACCGCAACCACTACCGAGCGATCTACCAGTCGATGCGGGCCGTTCCCCTAAGGGCACAGGAGCACACGGCCCAGTGGACAAATGTCGAGGCTGCCAACGTCCAGCACCAGTTCATCCGCGGCGAGGTGAATACCCTGTCGTGCTCAACGACCTTCGAGCTCGGCGTCGACGTCGGGGAGCTGCAAGCCGTCCTGCTGCGCAACATGCCACCGTCGACTGCCAACTATGTCCAGCGGGCCGGTCGAGCCGGCCGACGCTCCGGAGCTGCCGCGCTCGTCGTCACTTATGCCAACCGCCGGTCTCACGACCTCAGCCGGTTCGCAGAGCCAGAGGTCATGATGTCCGGCGCGGTCCGGGCCCCGTACGTGACCCTCGACAACGAGCGGATCGACCGTCGGCATGCCCACTCAGTCGTGCTCGCCGCTTTCTTCCGTTGGTATCTGGACGTCCATCACGGAATCTCCCGGACAGCCGGCCAGTTCTTCCTGCCGCCCGAAGGCGGCGGCGACGCGCCGGTCACGCTGCTGAAGGGTTTCCTCGCTCCGGTTCCGCCAGAGATCAAGCAGTCTCTCAAGCGCGTCCTCCCGCAGAAGGTCGCCGACGAGATCGGCGTCGACACGGATGCGTGGGTCACTGTTCTGCTCGACCTCCTCGAAAACGTGCGGACTGAATTGTCTGGCGATGTCGAAGCACTCGCGGAACTCCAGCTCCAGGCGGCGAGCGCCCAGAAGTACAAACTTGCCGAGCGGTACAAGCAGGTCGGCCGCACATTGGAGATGCGCGACTTGCTCGGGTTCCTCGCCACGCGAAACGTGCTTCCCAAGTACGGGTTCCCCGTCGACTCCGTCGAGCTGAGAACCACCTACTCCGGAAACCAGGCGGGAGCGAAGCTCGACCTTTCCCGCGATCTCTCGCAGGCCATCCACGAGTACGCGCCGGACGCCACCCTTGTTGCTGGCGGAATGCTCTGGACCTCTCGTGGCATCTACAAGATGCCCGGTCGAGACTTGGAGGAGTTCGAGTACCGCACCTGCGGCCGATGCGGCGGCTTCTGGCAGGCGCTCGCCGAGCTCGACCCACAGTGTCCCCACTGCGGCGAGGCTTCTACGCATGCGCCAAGGAAGATCACCGTTCCCGAGTTCGGGTTCGTAGCGGCTCCGAGCCCGGCGCGGCCTGGACCACGTCCACCTCGGCGGTCGTGGAGCGGAGCGACGTACGTCCTCAAGGAGCCTGCAGAGGTCAAGGAGCGGAAAGTCTCCATCAAGTCCGGGACCTGCGAGGTTCGAGTTGGCCCTCGCGGACGGCTTGTGTCCGTGGCGGACGGACCCGGCGGCTCCGGCTTCTGGATCTGCAACTGGTGCGGTCACGGCGCTGCACGCTCGCTCCACCCCCAGAAGCCTCCAACGCACGATCACCTCATCAAGGGTTCACCGTGTGCCGGGTCGTCTCGCTGGCTCGATCTCGCCCACAGCTACGAGACCGACCTGCTGTTCATCGACATCAAGATGCCTGGCATCTCGAATGCGCAAGCCCACTGGAAGTCCCTGCTCTACGCCGTGCTCGAAGCCGCCTGCGACGAGCTTGAAATCGCACGCGACGACATCGGCGCGTCCCTCGCGCCGACGGGCGCCACCAGTTGGGAAATCGTGCTCTTCGACACGGTGCCCGGCGGCGCGGGGCACGTCCTGCTGGTCGAGCAACACCTGGAGCGTGTCCTCAAAGCCGCACTCAAGCGAGTGAGTTCCTGCGAATGTGGAGCCGAGACCTCGTGCTACGGATGCCTACGGAGCTATGGCAACCAGCGCGACCACGACGACCTCTCGCGAGGTTCTGCCGTGCTCCTGCTGGAGGCCATGCTCGGCGGGGTCGTGTGATCAGTCCGCAAATAGTCCGCAAGATTCTCGTTTCAGGTCCGCGCCAGCCAACGACGACCAATCGCGCCATAAGGGCGTTTGCGCAGGTCAAGCCAACTTTTCGACGACAACCGTCGATGACCAGCGACAGCCAAGACCACCGCTCTTTGTTCGAGCTCTACTACGACATCTGATCCGGGGCTTTTCAGCCTCTGTCAGTAGTCGTCGAAAACGGCGCCTGACCTGCGGAAACGTCTTTCGACGCCTTCCAACGGCAGGCGCCGTTTTTCGTCGTCGTGCGTACCCAGTGCACCCCCAATCCGAGTTCGCCGCCACGCGGCCCGGGTGGGACACCTACGGTGTATGGCGCTCTCCATCCACTCCCCCGACGAGCTCGTTGCGGCCATCCCGCACTTGCTCGGCTTCCAGCCCGAAGAGTCGATCGTGTTCCTCCCGCTGCGATCCGACCTCCCCGTCGCCCGTGTTGACATCCCGACCACCGCCCGTGACCGCGAAGGCGTCTGGGGCTCGATCAGCGATGTGTTTCGCCGCTACGCCCAGCCCGGCTCCAACGTCGCCATCGTCTGCCTCAGCGCCGACCGCGAACAGGCCAACGTCGTTGGCGAGGACTTCGCCGCTCGGCTCGGGAACATCGGCATCGGTACGCCGATCCTGTTGTGGGCCGACGAGACCCGCTGGGCCGACCTCGACACCGGCGACATGGGTCTGCGCACCGACGCCGCCCGCGAGACCGTCGCCGCGGCCACCGTGCTTAGCGGACGCGCTCAACCGGCCGCAAGCCGTGAGTCGCTGGCAGAGTCGCTTGTCGGCGACCGGGAGCCCGTCTCGGCTTTGCTTCCCGAGACGCGGGCGGCTGCCCGGGAGAACACCGCCAAGGTGGAGGGCCGCTGGGCGCTCGCCCGGATGCAGCGGTTCCAACGCGACGGCGTCCGGCTCTCCGACGCCGATGCGGCCCGGCTGCTCGTTGCCGTCGAGTCGACCCCGACGCGAGACCGGCTCTGGCTCGACATGAACCGAGGCAACGCCGCCTCCCACGTCGCGCTGTGGACCGACATGACCAAGCGTGCACCCGACGAGGTCCGCGCCGTCCCCGCTTCACTGCTCGGGTTCGCGAGCTGGCTGAGCGGTCACGGCGCTCTCGCGTGGTGCGCCCTCGACCAGGTTCCCAAGGACAAGCCCTACGCCCTCGCCAAGCTCGTCGCCGCCGCCGTCCAGACCGGCATGCACCCACGCGAATGGGAGGCACCCAAGACCTTCGCCACAGATCTCGGCACAGAAACGCTCGCCCCGACCCGCACATCCGCCTCGCAGGGCACCGTGCGGCCCGCGTGCGGGATCTAGGGGTTCGTCATGGATCTCTCGTACCGCCGCACTCCCCCGAGCCTCCTTGAGCGCGCCTTCGCCCGCCTCGTGAAGCGCCGATCCGATCCGGTAATGCGAGTGGTTCGGCCCGACCTCAACCACGCCGTCGAACTGGAGATCGTTCTCCCCGTCGAGTGAGGGCCGAGGATCGACAATCATCGAAGTCAGACGAGTGCGGGATGCTCGACTCCAGGGGCTGCCTCAACGGACTTCAACGTGTACGAACGACGCACGACCTCGGACTGACCGGCCGGCATACGTTCGTAGACGTCGAAGACGGCGCGGACTCGAGTCCCCTCGTCGGCGGCAAGGTGAGCGACCTGGTTCATCAGTTCTGCGTCCATCACGCTCGCCTTAAATCGACGCTGGCCCTCGGGGATGAAGCTGACCAGGCTCTCTGAGCGGATGTGACCGTCGATGACGCCGTACATCACCGCTTCACTCGAAGCCTGTGACTCCTGCTGGGCCTCGTCCTCAAGACGGGCCGCACCGCGCCTCGTCAAAGTCACTGTTCGCGGCGCGACGCCGCGACGTCGGACCTCTCCTGAGAGCGACCAGTCCGACTCTTTCGCCGTCTTGGCGAGCAGCCGGAGCTGGGTGCGGGCCTTGGGCGACAGTCTCTGCACGGCGGCTGTCAGGGGGGAATCCTCGACCACGTCGGCCTCGGCCTCAGTGAAGAGGTCGGCCAGAACCTCAATCGCGCGAGTCTCGACGGAAGCCGGCTGCTCGAACGCGGGGGCCGTATCAGTCTCCGAAACGAGCGGCACGCGCATGACAAGACGTACTGACCCAGGCCCTGGCTCAACGATTAGCCGGTCACCAAGCCGTTGAATCGGCGAGATCGACTTGGCGATCTCATTCACCGCCTGCGACGCGAACCGCATGAAGTTACCGAGAGGCTTGGCTTGAGTCTCGTGTCCAACGACGGTTCCACCTTCGAGGTGAACGTCGAACTCGGCCTGCGGCGGAGCAGTCTCCTCCGCGTACACAGCCAGAAGATCAGGGTCTTCGCCAACGACTCCAGACAGGATCGAAGCACGAGAGAGCTCGTCCAGTACCTCGTTGCCTGTGCGCTCCCGCAGCGCAGCTCGCAGGAGTTCGATCTGCGACGCCTTGTCATCAGCGCTCACAAGATCACCTCCACGTACCCTTTGCGCTGGCCTTGGACAATGACTCCTGTTGCGTCCTTCACGCTTGACCAAGTGTCGTGCCATGTTGCTCGCGCGGCCGGCTGGTCCGGGACAAGGAATGCATCGACCAGCCCGCCCATCGGCTGAAGCCGCGCAGTTGCGAGTTTAGGCTCGACCGCCGACACATCTTTTAGGGTGAGCAGCGGGAGCACCTCGTCGACGACGAAGTGCGCGGTGGGCGAGATCACCAGCGCGACGTCTGCGTCATGCGGCGCCGCCCACGTCTTGTGCGTAATGAATCCGCCGTCGATCCAGGCGTGGATGCCCGCGCCAACGCGCTCCCGTGCAAGTCCGAGATGTAGCTCCAAAGCCGTGAAGACCCGAGCTCGCTCGTCCCTGAACGCTGGCGCCCCGTCTACGAAGATCTGGCGAAGTTCATCCATGTCCGTGAGGTAGGGCGCACCGGCCGGCGGCAAGAGCCCATCGGCTGTGAGCGCCGGAAGCACCACGTTCCACTCCACTTCTCGAACCTTCAATCCAGCCGAACCTAGCGGAGTGCCGCCCCCTTCGCCGGAGAACGGCCTCGGCGCGGCCACAACTCGCGCCGCCACCGCGCCGATAGGCTCGGGCTGTGGTGACCAGCGTCGAGGTCGAGGAGATTCTCGCGCTCGGCCATGAGCTGAGATCGTTCGAGGCCAAGGGGCCAGGCGACCTTTCCGACAAGCACTTCTGCGCCAAGATCGCCCGAGCGGCAATGGCGATGGGCAACCTCCGAGACGGCGGTCTGGTTTGCCTTGGAATCGAGGACGCCCAACTCACGGCGATGACGCCGGGCCTCAGCCCGCAACAGCTCTCCGAGTGGTCCGACTACAACAACGTCCACGATGCCCTTGCGCGCTACTCCGAGCCGCCCGTCGCTTTCCACGTTGCACCACTCAAGCTCGCCAACGGCTCCGACATCGTCGTCCTGGAGGTGAGCGAGTTCGATCAGGTGCCGCACGTCTGCAAGAAGGACTACCCAGGCGAGTTGCAGCAGGGTGTGGTCTACGTACGTCCCCACGGAAAGCCTCAGTCGCTCGCTGTCCCAACAGCCGCGGACATGCGCGAACTGCTCGACTTGGCGGTGACCAAGGGAGTGCGCGAGTTCATCCGCCGAATCGGCGATGCTGGGCTCAGCCTCGGTGCTATCAAGTCGGTAGATGCCGCCACGCGCGATGCGTTCGCCGCCGAAGCCGAGATCGCTTGGGCGGACCCAAGCGCGGTGCAGGAGTTCATCCTCTCCAAAGGGCACTTCGACGTCTCGATACGACCATCCACGTTCGACCCAACCCAGGTGCACTCGGCGGCGGTGGAGTCGCTGGTAGTGAACAACGCAGTGCGCCTGCGGGGCTGGCCGATGCCCTTCGTAGACCACCAGAACCCGATCGTTCGGCACGGTGATTGGGTAGGACAAGACATCGAGGCCAGGGTTGTCCCGCACTCGGAGGCATGGCGCGCATGCGAGAGCGGCCAGTTCCTCCATCGCCGTGTGTTCAAGGTCGACCTCGCAGCGACCGACGGGCAGCTACAGGCTGACGCTCAAGGTGCCACTGGCGCGGTCGTCGTTTGGGAGGTCTTGTTCTACCTCATAGAAGTTGCCGAGTTCGCAGCGAGAATGGCGACCACGATGGGCACCGACTCGATTTCCATCGAAGTCTCGCTAGAGGGAATCGCGGGCCGTCAGTTGATCTCTGGTGATTGGAACCGCGAACTGCACGACGACTACCTGATTCACACAGACCGACTGGAGGCATCGGAGACCTGCTCGACAGCCGAGTTGCTTGCCAATCCTCGCGGGGTAGGAGTCGCCCTTGCCCAAACTCTCTTCAAGAGGTTTGGACTAGACCTGCCGGATCAGGTCCTCATCGACTGGCAGGAAAAGACGCTCCAGGCGTGACCGGTGGTTCAGGCGTCTTCAGTCCGCACCACGACCCGAGGCTTGGCGATCGTCAGCTCGGCGCCCTTGGGGTCGGCGAGCCGTTCGCCGACGGTTCGGGACGCGAGATGCGCAGGGAGCGCGACGGAGAACTTGAGACCGGTGATCGCGTCCCGACCTGGGTCTGGCACCCGATCCGGAAGCGCCACCGCGAGGTCGGCGCCCGCAGGGAGGTCGAGGTAGTCGTTCTCGACACCGAGTGAGTCCAGCCCGAGGCCGGCGCGGAGCGTTGCGTTGGCTTTGAGGCCCGCCCAGGTCCACACTCTTTGGCCCGACTCGCGCTCCTGCGTGACGAGGCCCCTAGGTGAAACTTCGACGGCGTGGTCGGCGCGCAACCGAGCAAGTGCATCGGGGACGCGCTTGGACGCGTCTCAGCCGACATCGTCCGGGGCAACTACCTCGACCCGGACGCCGGCAAGGTGAAGTTCGAGGAGTACGCCGCCAAGTGGCTGGCAGCGCAGACCTTCGAGGAGACCACCCGCGTGGCGGTCGAGCTCCGCCTGCGGCTGCACGCCTACCCCGTGCTCGGGGATCGGTTCCTCTCCGACATCCAGCCATCGACGATCCAAGGGTGGCTTCGCGGCCTGACCGAGTTGGCACCGACGTACCGCAAGGTCGTGTTCGCCAACGTGGCCACCGTCTTCACCGCCGCGGTCGACGACGAGATGCTCGCGAAGAACCCATGCAAGGCGCCGTCGGTGCGCAAGCCGAGGTCGGACCCGAAGAAGCTCGTGCCCTGGACACAGCAGCATGTGCTGGCAATGCGTGACGAACTGCCCGACCGCTACTCGTTGGTGGCAGTTCTCGGCGCCGGGCTCGGACTACGACAGGGTGAGATCTTCGCGCTCTCCCCCGACGACCTCGACCTGGAACGAGGCGAGGTCAACGTCCGGCGTCAGGTCAAGGTGTTCGGTGGCAACGTACTGGTGTTCGGGCTGCCGAAGGGACGCAAGACGCGCAAGGTTCCTCTGCCCGACGGGGTGCTAGAGGCGATCACGCGCCACATGACGCAGTACCCGCCCCTTGAGGTGACCCTGCCGTGGATGGTCCCGGACGGGAAGGAGACGACCGCTTCGCTGTTGTTGACCACGCGGGAGAGGAAGGCGCTGAACCGCAACTACTCCAACACCTACCTGTGGAGGCCGGCGCTCGTTCGCGCGCACCCTCCTGACCTGCGCGAGAACGGGTGCCACGCGCTGCGGCACTTCTTCGCCAGCACCGCGCTCCACGAGGGCGAGACGATCAAGGCGGTCAGCGAGTACCTCGGCCACGCCGACCCGGGGTTCACGCTCCGGACCTACACACACCTCATGGAGGGCAGTTCGGAGCGCACCAAGCGAGCCATCGACGCTGTGTTCGGCACTCACTCCGGTGAGGACGAAGACGTGGACGAGGACGACGATGAGGAAGTCAGCGAACAGGAAGACGGAGTTGAGGCCGTCGACCTCGGCGACGGAGACGGGGCCGAATGACTTGGAAAGTAGCATCTAGGCGATACAATCCAAGCATGAGGTCGAAGGATGCTCTGCGTGCCCTGGCCGAGATCACCGCCTACCAGTGGGGCATGGTGACCTCGGCCCAGGCCAGCATGCGCGGAGTCACCCGGCTCGACCTGTCCCGACTCGCCGCCGACGGACTGCTGGAACGACTCGCGCACGGCGTCTACAAGACCACCGCCTCCCCCAGCGACGATCTCGACCGTCTGCGGGCGGCCTGGCTGAGAACCGACCCCAAGCGGCTGGCGCACGAGCGGCGTACGACCGACCCCGATGCTGTCGTGTTCGCGGGCGCTTCCGCAGCGCGTATCCACGGGATCGGCGACGTGTGGGACGACCACTTCGACTTCATCACCCCCGTACGTCGTCAGAGTCAGCGCAGCGATGTCCGCTACCGCAAACGCACCCTCGACCCTCGCGAAGTCACCTCTGTGGACGGTCTGCCGGTGCTGAATGTCGAGGCAACCATCGCTGATCTGGTGGCGGTGGTCGGCGACCTCAGCCTCGTTGCCGACAGCCTCCGCGACGCCTGGCGCAAGGGCGACCTCGACACGACCCGACTGACCGAGCTGCTCGGGCCGGCGCTGATGACCCGGCTCACCGAGCTCGCGGGAGTCGGGCAGGTGACTACTCATGGCTGAGGTCGAGCGCTACCCGACGCCCGGCGGTGTCGAGAATGCGATCAAGGAAGCCGCGAAGAAGGCAGCTGCTACCGACCCGTCGCTGGACGTCAACAAGCGCATCCATCTGGAGTACTTCAACCGGTTCCTGTCCCGGGTCTTCTCCGAAGGCGCCGAGTCCGAGTGGGTTCTCAAGGGCGGCACCGGCATCCTCGCCCGGGTTCCCTCGACCAGGTCGACCCGCGACATCGACCTCTACCGCGAAAGCTTCACCCTCGCAGAGGCACTCACCGACCTGACCCGGCTCGCCGCAGTCGACCTGGGCGACCACTTCACCTTCCAGTACGCCGGGCACGCCGACTCGATCGGCACCGACAACCAGCCCTACACCGAGGGCTACCAAGTGAAGTTCGACATCCTCATCGGCGCCGCCTCCAAGGGATCACTCCAGGTCGACCTGGCTGTCGGCGCCGGCCCGACCGGCGACGTCGTGACAACCGAGCCTGCGAGTGCGTTGGCACTGCCACGTCTGACCAGCTTCCCCTACCGGCTCTACCCAGTCGTCGACCAGATCGCCGACAAGGTCTGCGCCACCATGACCGAGTACCAAGGCAAGGCATCCAGCCGCGAGAAGGACCTGGTCGACCTCGTCGTGTTCGCGGCGACCCAAGACCTCGACGGCACCGCGCTTCGCGTTGCGATCACCACCGAGGCACGGCGGCGCAAGATGGAGCCGTTCGACCACTTCACCGTGCCCTCGACGTGGGGTCCGGGATACACGAAACTCGCCAAGCCGGTGCCCTACTGCGCCAACTACCCAACCGTCGACCTCGCGGCGACTCTCGTCGCTCGGCTCATCGACCCAGCACTGGCCGGGGACGCCGACGGCATGGCCTGGAGCCACACCGAACTCGCCTGGAGCCCGTCGCCGAGCGTACCCAGAGCGTACCCAGCGACATGATCAGCGACGTTTGCGCAGGTCAGCAGGGGTAACCCAGTCACTATTACGACATCTAGGAGTCGCTGACTTCCCGAAAGGGCCTCTGACCTGCGGAAACGCCGGTTTCAGAGGGCCTTTTCGTTGCCCTGAAGTCGGCTCGATTCCGCAGAGATTCCGCAGGAGATCGCCGTGAGCGGAAATCGTTGGGCGTTGTCGGTGGCCGCTGGGACGATAGAGACATGGATGAGCACGACGCCGAGGACGACGACTGCGCGTTCTGCCTCGGCCGGGAGGCCGCGCACCAGGGCGCGTCTGAGTCAGCCAACCCCTACGTTCGCGAGGACGTCGAGGTCGGTTCAATCGAGTGGTACGAGACCGACTTCGCCTTGTGGGAGCTAGGTCACGGCCTCGGCACCAAGGAGCCGGGCGGCGTGCCGTGGTACGCGCAGAAGGGCGTCGGTTCAGCCGAGTAGGACGCTCCCCGCGTCAGACGGTCGCGGCGGAGCGGGCGACGGCCTTGAAGTAGCCACCGACGGAGCCGGGCAGCACGTCGACGTGGACGACGGTGCCGTTGGCTTCTTCGACCAAATCGACAACTCGACCCATCGCGAGGGCGTCATCGTCGCCGACGACGATGATCTCACCGGGCTGGATGACGGAAGGGTCGCGTGCGTACTTCAACCAGGCCCAGACGTAGCCGGTCTCGTCGATGCTGTGGAAATCGACCTCCAAGTCGACCACAACGGTCAGTTCCTCCACGGCTCTCACCTCCTTCCGGCGTCGGGTTTGACGAACTTCGGGTTCTCCAGCAATGGTCCAAGAATAGCGAGCAGTTCGTCCAGTAGGTCCGACAACGGCCTCGGCGAATCGGACTCCGACGGCTCGAAGAGCAACGTCCAGTGGGGCGCGGTGAAAGTCGGCAGCAGGAGGCCCAACTCACCCGCAGCACCCGGGGCGAGCCTGTAGTAGCCCTTGTAGGTGGCCATACGCGAGCCCAAGACCGCGCGCTCGCCGAGCTCTCCGTGGGCGGCGAACAGCGAAATGCCCCGCGCGGAAAGCCCTCGGTAGGTGTAACGGTCGGCCATGTCGCCGGTGTGGCGAAGGAACTTGTCCTTGGTGTCCGTGCCACCTCGAAGCAGGAGCACAAGGTCGTCGGCAGGCTCGCTGGCGCGGACGGAGTCCTCCAGCCGCTTCGGATCATTGCCTGCCATGCGCTGCCCTCCCCTCGGGCTCCGGTCGCTCGCCGTAGACGGTAGCGACGGCGGCTCGGGAGGTGTCATCGCGGTCGGGCCACAGGTGGGACGTCTGATGCTGCCGACGACGGTCTTGTCCGAGGTCGGTCATCTTCTGGTGGCGAGTTCGAAGGGCCACGCCCGGCCGCCGTACCCGGCGAGCCCTGGGGATCTCTGGGGGATATGGATTGGTCAGCCGGGTGCGGCGTGGCCGTGACGCCAGTATCCGGTGAAGGTGACGGTGGACTTCGGGAAGCGACGGTCGCCGACGAGGTGGCGGCGGACCCCGGTGGCGAGTCCGGATTCGCCGGCGACCCAGGTGTAGGCAGGTGAGACCGACAGATTGGCGTTCCGTACGGCGTCGAGCGCGAGGGTTCCCGGTTTGAGCGTGGGGTTGTCGCGAGGCAGCCAGTGGATCGTGGTGGCTGGGTCCGTGTGGTCCGTGGTGGAGGGCGATCTCCACGTCGAGTTCGCAGGCCTCGGGGCGGATGGCCCGGACGGTGTACATCCGGACCCAGGGCCGACGGGAGACCGGTTGCACGATCAGTTGGGCCATCCACGCCTCGTTGGCGATCGTCGGCATGCTCAGGCGTTGCTGTCCGGGCCGGCGGAAGAACATCCGGAATCCCTGGTCGGGCCCCGCGGGCCGGAACCGGTCGAGGCCGGCACCGGCGAGCGTCACCTTCACGAAGCTCGGACTGAGCCGCTCGGCGGCGGCGACCTCGAGGGTGATCATGGCCCGTTCGCGCGGGCGGCGAACGCTGGGAAGCAGGGGCACCTCAGTCGGCGTTCCGGGAATCTGTCGTCGTGCTACGGGACCGGGTCGAGGCTTTCGTCTGTCGCTGTCGCAGCCCGTCGAGACACAGGGTGAGGCCGAACTCGAAGCGGTCGTCCGGGTCGGCCAGGACGGCACGGACCAGGGCCGAGGCGATCTCGTCGGCAGGGCGGGTGTCCGACAGCGCCGTCTGCGATTTCGCGGCCTGCTGCTCGGCGGTCAGCTCGGCCATGCCCTGCTCTTCGATGACGTGACCCAGGACGAAGCTGAAGATCGCGAAGCCCGCCCACACCGCGTCGTCCAGGTCGAGACCACGCTCGTGGGCGGCCTGGACCCAGGCGCGGCTGATCGAGACGGTGTTCTGCTCGGTGACATAGGAACCCGCGACGACCCGCGCGCCATCCCGACGGGACAGCAGGGCGCGCCGGAGCCCACGGGCGAACTCGGCCATCGTCTGATCCCAGGTGTCGCCCGGTGACGGCACTCCCACCCCCGCGATCAGCTCGTCGGCCATCGCTTCCAGCAGGGCCTGCTTGCTGGGGAAGTGCCAGTACAGGCTGCCGGCCTGCAGACCGAGGTGCGCGGCGAGCTTGCGCGTCGTCAACGCCTCCAGACCGTCGGCGTCCAGCACGGCAGACACGAGCACCGAGGTGAGGCCGAGCCCGAGGCGCTGGTGGGTGCTGGGACTGATCGCCCTGGTGCAGCGTTCGCCGCGCTGATGGCCCCGGCCGGGCTGGCGATCCTCTCGGTGACCTTCACCCGGGCGAAGGAACGCGGCACCGCCTTCGGCGTCTACGGCGCGGTCTCCGGCGCGGGCGTGGCGATCGGCCTGATCGTCGGCGGGCTGCTGACCGAGTACACGTCGTGGCGCTGGTGCCCGCTCGTCAACGTGCCCGTCGGCGTGGTCGCCCTGGCGATCGGCCTGGTCGTGCTGATCGAGAGCAGGACCGGCGGGAGGACCCGGTACGACGTGCCCGGAGCCGTCACCGCGACGCTCGGCCTGATGAGCCTGATCTTCGCCACCCGCCTCGTGCCGGGCATGACGGTCGCCGCCATCGGATGCGGGCTCGTCTTCGTCACCGCACCCGAATCGGCGATGACCGACATCGCCGACACCGACTCCGACGCGGCCAGCGCCCTGGTCAACACGACCCAACAGATCGGCGGATCGCTCGGCCTCGCCGTCCTCGGCTCCATCGCCGCCAGCGCCACCACCACCTACCTCACCGCGCATCCCGGCGCCGTCCCCGCCGCCACCATGCGCGGGTTCCACGACCTGTTCCTCGCCGGCGGGCTCATCCTGGTCGCCGGTGCCGTCGTGGTCGCGGTGCTCATCGGCTCCGCCGGTAGACACGGAGACCTTCCACAGACAGGTGGGGCCGGTCGCGTATGACTGCGTGAAGCTGATATTCGTTGCCTCTGGCTCGGCGAGACGGCCTCGCAGACCGGCCCCGCCGGGCGTGACGTTCTCAGTCCACCTGGGCGGTGAGGCCGGCCGCCTCGACGCCCGCGACGCAGGCGGCCTCGTCGGCGTCGGAGGTGTCGCCGGAGATGCCGACGGCGCCGAGCAGGGCGCCGGAGCCGTCGCGGACCAGGACGCCGCCGGGGACGGGGACCAGGTCGCCGCCGACCGCGCCAGCGGCGGCGAGCACGAAGTAGGACTGCTGCTCGGCGCGAGCCATCAGCGAGCGCGAGCCCATGCCGAGGGCGAGGGCGCCGTAGGCCTTGCCGCGGGCGATCTCGAAGCGCTTCATCGAGGCGCCGTCCTCTCGCTCGACCGCGATCACGTGTCCGCCGGTGTCGAGGACGACGACGGTCAGCGGCTTGAGACCCGCAGTCGTGCCGTGGGCGCGCGCGGCGGCGACGATGGTGCGGGCCTGGTCCAGGGTGAGGCTCATCGGGTCTCCTTCTTCGATGCGATGCTCTTCTGGGCGATGCGGCGGCGGTGCAGGATCGGCTCGGTGTAGCCCGACGGCTGGGCCGCCCCCTCGAGCAGCAGCTCGCGGGCTGCGAGGAACGCCTCGCCGTCGTAGCCGGGGGCCATCGGGAGGTAGTCGGCGTCGCTGGCGTTCTGCTCGTCGACCAGGACCGCCATCCGGCGCAGGCTCTCCTCGACCTCCTTGACGGTGATGACGCCGTGGCGCAGCCAGTTGGACACGTGCTGGCTGGAGATCCGGCAGGTGGCGCGGTCCTCCATCAACGGCGTGCCGGACAAGTCCGGCACCTTGGAGCAGCCGACGCCGGCGTTGATCCAGCGGACCACGTAGCCCAGCGTGCTCTGCACGTTGTTGTCCAGCTCGGCCCTCCGGTCCGTCGCGCTCCAGTCCGCGGGGTCGCCCAGCGGCAGGGTGAGCAGCTCGTGGAGGGTGGCGCGCTTGCCGCCCGCGGCGAGCTCAGCCTGCCGCGCCGCGACGTCGACATGGTGGTAATGCATCGCGTGCAGCGTGGCGGCGGTCGGCGAGGGCACCCAGGCGGTGGTGGCCCCGGCCTCCGGGTGCGCGATCTTCTGCGCCACCATGTCAGCGAGGTTGTCCGGCGCGGCCCACATCCCCTTGCCGATCTGGGCGTGGCCGGCCAGGCCGCAGGCGAGGCCGACGTCGACATTGGACTTCTCGTAGGCGTCGATCCAGACAGACTTCCTCATGTCGTTCTTGCGGACGACGGGGCCGGCGAGCATCGAGGTGTGGATCTCGTCGCCGGTGCGGTCCAGGAAGCCGGTGTTGATGAAGGCGACCCGCTCCCGGGCGGCGTGGATGCAGGCGGCGAGGTTGAGCGTCGTACGCCGCTCCTCGTCCATGATCCCGACCTTGATGGTGTTGCGCGGCAGGCCGAGGGTCTCCTCGACCAGCGCGAAGGTGTCCACGGTGAGCGCGACCTCGTCGGGCCCGTGCATCTTCGGCTTCACGGCGTACATCGAGCCGGTGCGCGAGTTGGCCAGACCACCGGAGCGGCGCAGGTCGTGGCATGCGCCGAGGCCGGTCACGAAGGCGTCCAGGAGCCCCTCGGGGATCGGCGCGCCCTCGGCGTCGAGTACGGCGTCGACGGTCATCAGGTGGCCGACCTGACGTACGAAGAGCAGCGCGCGGCCCGGCAGCACGAGCTCACCGCCGTCGGGGGTCGTGTAGACGCGGTCGGGGCTCATCCGGCGAGTGAAGGTCCGCTCCCCCTTGGTGACCTCCTCCGCCAGGGTGCCCTGCATCAGCAGCAGCCAGTTGCGGTAGCCGAGCACCTTGTCCTCGGCGTCGACGGCGGCGACGGAGTCCTCGAGGTCCATGATCGTGCTGACCGCCGCCTCGAGCAGCAGGTCGCTGACGCCGGCGGCGTCCGTCGCGCCCACGGGGTGGTCACGGTCGATGACGATCTCGACGTGGAGCCCGTGGTTGCGCAGCAGCACCGCCTCCGGCTCGCCAGGCAGGCCGCGGTAGCCGACGAACCGGGCCGGGTCGACCAGCCGCACCGACCGCTCGCCGATCCTCGCCACCAGCCCGTCCTCGACGACGTAGCCCGTGGCCTCGGCGTGGGAGGCGCCCGCTAGCGGGGCCACGACGTCCAGCAGCTCGCGGCCGCGGGCGATGACCGCGGCGCCCCGACGAGGGTTGTACGACGACCCGGGCGCCAGCGCCCCGGACTGGTCGATGACGTCGGAGCCGTAGAGCGCGTCGTAGAGCGAACCCCAGCGTGCGTTGGCGGCATTGGTCGCGAACCGCGCGTTGAGGATCGGCACCACCAGCTGGGGCCCGGCCTGGGAGGAGATCTCGGCGTCCACGCCGGACGTGCTCACGGTGAACGGCGCCGGCTCGTCCACGAGATAGCCGATGCTTCGGAGGAACGCCTCGTAGGCGTCGAGATCGACCGTGCCGGGCGCCGCCCGGTGATAGTCGTCGATCGCCGACTGCAGTTCGTCGCGCCGGGCCAGCAGCGCACGCTGTCGCGGCACCAGCTGCTCGACGGCACGCTGCAGACCGGACCAGAACGCCTCGGAGCCCACCCCCGAGCCGGGAAGCGCCTCGTCCTCGACGAAGCGGTGCAGTTCCTCCGCGACCTGCAGGGAGCCGACGGGCACGAACGTGGTCACATCTTCCTCCGTTATTCCACCATACGAAATCAATCATCTGTATTGCGGTATTTCGTCGCAAACTATGCCACGATGACGCCATGCGCGAAAGCAGGGGCACGGGCGGCGTGCAGTCCGTCCATCGCGCGCTCGACCTGATCGAGGCGGTCGCCGAGCACGCCGGACAGCTGTCCATCGCGGAGATCGCTGCCTTCACCGACCTGCCCGCCCCGACCGTGCACCGGCTCATGCAGACCCTCGTCGATCGTGGCTACATGCAGCAGACCGCCAACCGGCAGTACGCCCTGGGCGTCAGGCTGGTCCCCCTCGGCGCAGCCGCCGGGCGGCGGATGGCCGACCACGCGGTGACCGTCCTCGCCGACCTCGTCGACGCCATCGGCGAGAGCGCCAACCTCGCGGTGCTCTCCGGCGACCATGCGGAGTACGTCGCCCAGGCGCCCTCGAAGCACTCCATGCGGATGTTCACCGAGGTCGGCCGCCGCGTCGAGCTCCACTGCACCGGGGTCGGGAAGGCGATGCTGGCGCAGCTCGCACCCGATCAGGTGCGCACCATCGCGCGCCGCGTGGGCCTGCCGGGCTACACCCCCCACACGCTGACCACCGAGACCGCGCTGCTCGCCGACCTCGGACTCATCCGGGAGCGCGGGTATGCCCTCGACGAGCAGGAGCAGGAGCTTGGCGTCCGCTGCGTCGCGGTCGCCGTCCCGCATCCGTCGTTCAGCTGGAGCGCCGTCTCGGTGTCCGGGCCGCTTCCCCGGATGACCGACGACCTCATCGCCGAAGCCGTGCCCCAACTCCAGGAGGCGGCCCGTCATCTGTCCGCCATCACCGAAGGGACCCCCTGATGAGCATCGACCTGCGTCCGCTCCTGGACGCGCTCGGCGAGGACCGGGTCCTCGTCGACCCCGACCGGATGGCCGGCTATCGCTGGGACCGGGCCGCCGACCCCGACGCCGGCGTGCCGCTGGCCGTGGTCCGTGCCGAGAGCACCGCCGACGTGCAGGTCGCCATCCGCTTCGCGGCCGAGCACGGCATCGCGGTGGTGCCACGCGGCGCCGGCTCGGGCCTGTCTGGAGGCGCCTCCGCCCAGGACGGCTGCCTGGTGATCTCGACCGAGCGGATGCGCCGCATCGACGTGGACCCGGTGACTAGGACGGCCGTGGCCCAGCCTGGCCTGATGAACGCCGAGGTCAAGGCCGCGGTCGCCGAGCACGGCCTCTGGTATCCGCCCGACCCGTCGTCGTACGAGTTCTGCAGCATCGGCGGCAACGCCGCGACCAACGCCGGCGGGCTGTGCTGCGTGAAGTACGGCGTCACCACCGACTACGTCCTCGGGCTGGAGGTCGTCCTCGCCGACGGCACCGCGGTGCGACTGGGCGGCCCGCGACTCAAGGACGTCGCCGGGCTCTCGCTCACCAAGCTCTTCATCGGCAGCGAGGGCACCCTCGGGATCATCACCGAGGTCACGCTGCGGCTGCTGCCGGCCCAGAAGGCGCCCGCCACCCTCGTCGCGACGTTCACCTCCCTCGACGACGCGACGCAGACGGTGCTGGACATCACCGGGCGGATGCGGCCCTCGATGCTGGAGTTCATGGACAGGGCCTCCATCAACGCCGTCGAGGATGTCACGAAGATGGGCCTACCGCGCGAGGCGCAGGCGATGCTGGTGATCCAGTCCGACGAGCCCGGCGAGCACGCCGCCGCGGAATGCGCCCTCATCACCTCGCTATGCGAGGCGAACCACGCCCTGGAGGTCTTCTCCACCGACGACCCGGAGGAGGGCGAGGCCTTCGTCGTGGCCCGTCGGATGGCGATTCCGGCGGTGGAGCAGAAGGGCTCGCTGCTGCTGGAGGACGTCGGCGTCCCCTTGCCGCAGCTGGGCGCGCTGGTCCGCGGCATCGAGCAGATCTCGCGCGAGCGCGACGTGCTGATCCCCGTGATCGCCCACGCCGGCGACGGCAACACGCACCCGCTGATCCTCTTCGACCCGGCCGATGCCGACATGGCGTCCCGAGCGCAAGCGGCGTACGGGGAGGTGATGAGTCTCGCGATCCGGCTCGGCGGCACCATCACGGGCGAGCACGGCGTGGGACGCCTGAAGCGCCCCTGGCTCGCCGACTATCTCGGCCCGGACGCGCTGGCCCTCAACCAGCGGATCAAGAACGCTCTCGACCCGCAAGGGCTCCTCAACCCCGGGACGCTGCTGTGACCGAGCAGGCGACGAGGCCGGCATGAAGGTCGTCGTAGCTGTAGGCGCCCACAGCTACGACGCGACGCCCACCCCGCAGGCGAGCACGCTCACCGAGACGACCTCGCCGCCGCGGTAGTCGAACGTCATGGCACGCTCGTCGAGTCAGTTTCTGCGGACCAGACATGAAGCTGGTGGTCTCCCGCACGATCTGCGTGACGGCGAGCACGAACTCGTAGGCATTGGGCCAACGGTCGACGACCTCGTGGACCAGCCAGACGACCTCGTGACCGCCGTCCGTGGTCGTGCCGCCGCGACGGACGACGATGACGTCAGCCTGGTACTCGGAGACGAAGATCGGATCGACGCCGTCGACATTGCGGAGCAGCTCGGCGTGGAGCAGGTCGAGCTCGTGCCCCAACTGCTGCACGGCGCGGGCGATCGCGGGATCGTGGGCACCGAGGTGAGGCGCCGAGAACGGATAAGCGTCGGGTGCGGCTTGGGTCAACTGGGTGCGCGCGATGGCGAGCTCGCCGATCGCGACATCCCAACGGTCGTCGTCCACGTCAGTCTCCCGTAACGTAGCTGGAGCCGTCCGGTAGCTCGAGCTGAAAGGTCGTCGAATGGAAGTCGAGACCGCTGTTGACCAGATCGGTCTGATCATTGCCACTCGGATGCGACAGGAGCGGTACCTCGGCCATGCCGGCCCCGGCTTCACATTGCGGACCTACACGCACCTCATGGAGGGCAGCTCCGAACGCACCGAGCGGGCCATCGACGCCGTCTCCAGCAGATGGGTGATGTAGGCGGCCGAGGTGCGCGCCGCGGTGACGAGCAATTCCTGGCGTCCCCCGGGGAAGTGGTGGTAGACCGAGCCGCGCGGAGATCCACTGTCGGCCAGGGCGGCATCGACGTGAGGCCGTGGACGCCTCGCTCACGCAGGAGGCGCACGGCGCTGTCGATCCCGCGTTCCTTGGTGCCGCGGGCCGCGGCGCAAAGGTGCTCGCCGGTCTCATCCCGTGCAACTCGATCGCCGACGAGATCCTCACCGATCACCCCGACCGTCTCCGCGCGATGTGGATCGACAGCTCCAACCCCGCCCACTCGCTGCCGGAGTCGAAGCGGTTCATCGAGGCCATGCACGCCTGTGAACTGTGCGCCCTGACGAACCCGGACGCCGTCGCGCGCGCGGGCCTCACCGGCACCGGGATGCAGCCGGGCCAGAGGCTCTTCGAGGCGATCCTGCGCGAGCGTGCCGGCGTCATCTTCTCCGTCGATGAGTAGGAGGACGTGTGGAACTACGTGCTGCGGGCCGACAACCGCTTCACCGTCGCCATCCCCGAACTGCTCCCCAATCTCGCCGAGCTCCGCGGGGCGCCCTCGTCGTGGACGAGTGAGGAGTTCCCGTTCGTGCTGATGGCCGGCGAGCGACGCTCGTTCACCGCCAACGACATCATCCGCGACCCCACCTGAGCGCGAAGTACCGCGACTGGTTCGCCGGCACGCCGTGGCACAAGTACGTGCCCGCGCGCGTCGAGGCACTCGTGCTGACCGGCGCGGACGGCGTCCGAGCAGCACATCGCCCCGCTCTCACTAGAGTTGCGCCTGTGATCACTGGTGAACTGAAGTCCAAGATCGACCGCGTCTGGGACGCCTTCTGGTCTGGTGGCATCAGCAACCCGCTGGAGGTCATCGAGCAGATCACCTACCTGCTGTTCATCCGCCGCCTCGACGACATCCAGACCCTCGCCGAGAAGAAGGCCCGCATCGCGGGCAACGGCGTGATCGAGAACCCGGTCTTCCTGCCCGGCCAGGCCAATCTGCGCTGGAGCCGGTTCAAGAACACCGCTCCCGAGGTGATGCACACGACGATCGCCGACGAGGTCTTCCCGTTCCTGCGTGGCCTGGGCGACGGGTCGACCTACAGCGAGCACATGAGGGACGCCCGCTTCACCATCCCGACTCCGGCGTTGCTGTCCAAGGTCGTCGACATGCTCGACGACATCCCTCTTGACCACCGTGACACCAACGGCGACCTCTACGAGTACCTGCTCTCCAAGATCGCGTCGGCCGGCGTCAACGGCCAGTTCCGCACCCCGCGCCACATCATCGAGCTGATGGTCAAGATGACCGCGCCGCAGCCGTCCGACGAGATCTGCGACCCGGCCTGTGGCACCGCCGGCTTCCTCGTCGCCGCGAGCGAGTACGTCCGCGACAGCCACGCCGACGCCCTCCTGGACCAGGCCCAGCGCGCCCACTTCCACCGCTCGATGTTCCACGGCTACGACTTCGACTCCACCATGCTCCGCATCGGCTCCATGAACATGCTGCTGCACGGCATCGAGTCCCCCGACATCCGCTACCGCGACTCCCTCTCCGAGGGCGCGAGCGAGGACGCCGACAAGTACACCCTCATCCTGGCCAACCCGCCCTTCGCCGGGTCGCTCGACTACGAGGCCACCGCGAAGGACCTCCAGCGCACGGTCAAGACCAAGAAGACCGAGCTGCTCTTCCTCGCGCTGTTCCTCAAGCTGCTCAAGCCGGGTGGACGCGCGGCGGTCATCGTCCCCGACGGCGTGCTCTTCGGCTCCAGTACGGCGCACAAGACGCTGCGCAAGACGCTCGTCGAGGACCAGAAGCTCGACGCCGTGGTGAAGCTACCGTCCGGTGTCTTCCGGCCGTACGCCGGCGTCTCCACCGCGATCTTGTTCTTCACCAAGACCAACTCCGGCGGCACCGATTCGGTGTGGTTCTACGACGTCCAAGCCGACGGCTTCTCCCTGGACGACAAGCGCAACCCCGTCGAGGCCAACGACCTCCCCGACGTGCTCGCACGGTGGAAGTCGTTGGATGCCGAGAAGGACCGCGCCCGCACCGAGCAGTCGTTCCTCGTCCCCAAGGCCGACATCGTCGAGCAGGGCTACGACCTCTCGCTGAACCGCTACAAGGAGATCGTCCACGACGAGATCGAGCACCGCGCCCCGCTCGACATCATCGCCGACATCGAGACCCTCGAAGACGAGATCGCCAAGGGCCTCGCCGAACTGAAGGCCATGCTCTCGTGAACACAGCTCTCCTGGGCGAAGTCGCCTCGATCAACCCCCGAGCCGACGCCGTGGCCCCCGACTCTGACGTCTCCTTCGTTGGCATGGCAGAGCTCGATGCAACCGCTGCTGCGGCTCGTCAACTGGAGACGCGGAAGTTCTCGGACGTGTCGAAGGGTTACACCGTGTTCCGCAATGGTGACGTGCTGGCCGCGAAGATCACGCCATGTTGGGAGAACGGCAAGGTCGGTCAAGCCCTTCTTGACCACCCCATTGGCGTCGGCTCGACCGAGTTTCACGTCCTCCGGCCTGGGCCGGAGCTTGATGATCGGTACTTGCTGCACTTTCTGCGGCAACCCACTGTCCGCAGGGCCGGTGAGCTACGAATGACCGGCAGCGCGGGCCAAAAGCGAGTGCCCCCCGCGTTCTTGCAGACTCTCCAGGTCCCCTTGCTACCTCTCCCCGAGCAGCGCCGCATCGCCGCGATCCTCGACCACGCCGACGCCCTCCGCACCAAGCGCCGCCAAGTCCTCACCCACCTCGACGCCTTGGCCGCCGCCATCTACGAGGCGACCTTCGGCGGCACCGAACTCCCCGTCGTCCAACTCGGCGACATCGCGACGTTTTTCGGCGGCGCGAGTTTGCCCACCGGCCAAGACTTCAGCGGCCAGACCTCTGGGGTGCTGCTCATGAAAGTGTCCGACATGAACGCGGTCGGCAACGAGCAGATGATCTCAAGCACCGCCCTCTGGACTGGAAGCAATACTCCGAGGTCCTCGACCGTCGAGGCAGGTGCTGTGGTGCTACCGAAACGAGGGGCGTCAATCGCAACCAACAAGAAGCGGGTCACCGTCCGTAGGACGGCCCTCGACCCCAATCTGATGGGAATCCAGCCAGACCCGGCGATGCTGACGACCCCCTACCTGTTTGCGTGGTTTCGGTCGTTCGATCTGACGTCCATCACCAGCGGCAGCGCCGTGCCCCAGTTGAACAAGCAGGATCTCGCCCCTCTCAGCATTCGACTCCCACCACTTCGCCTTCAGCGGGAGTTCGGATCGAAACTCAAGCAACTTGCGTCTCACGCGACCGTCTGCCAGCGCACCCTTGCCGCCGCCGACGGACTCTTCGCCTCCCTCCAGTCCCGCGCCTTCCGCGGGGAACTCTGACTCGCCGCACCCATCCTCCTTACTCCTGCTACTCTCCTTACATGACCCACATGTACGCCACGATCACGTCGAAAGGGCAGATCACCCTTCCGGTGGCGGCCCGGCGTGCGCTGGGGCTGCGCGATGGTCAGAAGGTCGAGGTCCGGGTCCAGGGGAACTCTCTGGTCATCGATGCCCCGCCGGACATCGATGTCCTGCGCAAACGGGCACGGGAAGAGGCAGAGGCCAACGGCACCTGGGGCAAGCCCCCGACTGCAGGCGAAGGATGGCCCGCACACGTAGCCAATGACTACGACGAGCATGGCCGCCGCAAGCCTTGACGCCAACCTCGTGCTGCGCTGGCTGCTGGACGACGTGCCAGCCCAGACCGCACGAGTGCAGCGACTCCTGGACACCGGTGTAGCCCTGCGTCTCGCCGACGTGGCGCTGGTGGAGGTGACCTACGTCCTCGAACGGGTCCTCCGCCTCAGTCGCGGTCTGGTCGCCGACTACGTGGAGGCGGTCCTCGCGCTCGGCACGGTCGAGGTGGACCGGGCAACGTGGCATTCGGCCGTCTCCGCCTATCGGTCACACCCCAAGCTTTCGATCGCCGACTGCTTCCTTGCCGCAGACGCCGCCGCGACCGGAAGCACCCCGCTCTACACCTTCGACGCCACACTCGCCCGCCAACTGTCCGAAGCAGAGTTGCCGCCTCGATGAGCAACTTCAACTTCGTCCGGGAGGCGCTGCCGTCGCTGCATGACGACTGCGCTCGGGCTGAGTCTTATCTGGTCTCCGATCCGCGTTCGGCGTGTGTGTATGCCCGCCGGGTGGCTGAGCTTCTGGTGGGTCACCTTTACGACGTCGCGGGGTTGCGGGAGCCGTACCGGCCGGACCTCGCGGCCAGGATCGCCGATCCTGGTTTCAAGCGGGTGGTCGGGCAGGGCATTGCGACCAAGTTGACGTTGATCCGCAAGATCGGCAACCGCGCCGTGCACGAGACGACGCCGATCCCGCCGCAGGCGGCGTTGCAGGCGCTGCGCGAGTTGCACCACGTGGTGGTGTGGACGGCGTTCCACCACTCGGCGAGGCCTGCGTCGGTCCCGACGGCCGCGCAGTTCGACCCGAAGCTCGCGGCCCGGGCGGCGGCGCTGTCGCGCGAGGACGTGGTCAGGCTCGCTGCGAAGTTCAAGGCTCAGGACGAGGCCCACGCCAAGGAGTTGGCGGAGAAGGACGAGTTGCTCGCGTCGCACGAGGCCGAGATCGCCGCGCTGCGCGAGCAGATTAAGGCCGCGCAGGCCGCGAACGCCAGGACCGACGATCACGACTACTCCGAGGCCGAGACTCGTGATCTGTTCATCGACATCCTGCTGGGCGAGGCGGGTTGGCCGCTCGACCAGACGCGGGATCGTGAGTACGAGGTCAGCGGGATGCCCACTGCGTCGACGGCGGGGCAGGGCAGGGGCTTCGTCGACTACGTGCTGTGGGGCGAGGACGGTCTCCCGCTCGCGGTCGTGGAGGCCAAGCGCACCACGAAGGATCCGAAGGTCGGTCAGCAGCAGGCAAAGCTCTACGCCGACTGTCTGGAGGCCGAGTTCGGTCGCCGCCCGGTGATCTTCTACACCAACGGCTACGAGCACTGGCTGTGGGACGACAGTGCTGGAACGAGCGGGGGCGGCTATCCGCCCCGCGCCATCTCCGGCTTCTACACCGGCGACGAGTTAGAGCTGATGATCCAGCGTCGCTCGGCTCGGCTTGCGCTTACCGGGCAGCCAGTCAACACGGCCATCGTGGAGCGGCCCTATCAGACCCGAGCGATCAAGGCGGTCGACGCCGCCTTCGATGCCAAGGAGCGCGCGGCGCTGCTGGTGATGGCCACCGGCTCGGGCAAGACCCGCACGGTGATCGCGCTGGTCGAGCAGTTGATGAGGGCCGGGTGGGTCAAGCGGGTGCTGTTCCTTGCTGACCGGATCGCGCTGGCGAATCAGGCGGCCAACGCGTTCAAGGCCCACTTGCCGCAGGCGACCACGGTCAACCTGATCACCGAGAAGAACACCGCGCCGTCAGCGGGCCGGGTCTACGTCTCGACGTACCCCACGATGATGGGTCTGATCGACACTCTGTCCGATTCTGGGGGGAACGACGCGGGCCGTCGGTTCGGCCCGGGCCACTTCGACCTGATCGTGATAGACGAGGCCCACCGTTCGGTCTATGCCAAGTACGGCGCGATCTTCGACTACTTCGATTCCCTGCTGGTGGGGCTGACCGCGACCCCGAAGGACGAGGTCGACCACAACACCTACCGGCTGTTCCACCTCGAAGACGGCGTGCCGACCGACTCCTACAGCCTCGAAGAGGCGGTGACCGACGGCTACCTCGCGCCGCCCCGCGCCGTGAAGGTTGGCACCAAGTTCCTGCGCGAGGGCGTGAAGTACGCCGACCTCACCGATGAGGAGAAGGACGAGTGGGACCTGCTCGACTGGGGCGAGGACGGCCCGCCCAGCGAGGTGAACGCCGAGGCACTCAACCGGTTCCTGTTCAACGAGGACACCGTCGAGAAGGTGCTCGAGACCCTGATGACCCACGGCTACAAGGTCGCCGGCGGCGACCGGCTGGGCAAGACGATCATCTTCGCCAAGAACCAGGCCCACGCCGACTTCGTCGAGCAACGGTTCAACCTCGCCTACCCCCAGTACGCCGGCCACTTCACCCGCACCATCACCTACCAGCAGACCTACGCCCAGTCCCTGATCGACGACTTCGCCGTCAAGGACAAGGACCCCCACATCGCGATCAGCGTCGACATGCTCGACACCGGCATCGACGTGCCCGAGGTCGTCAACCTCGTCTTCTTCAAGACCGTCCACTCCAAGACGAAGTTCTGGCAGATGATCGGGCGCGGCACCCGGCTCTGCAAGGACCTCTACGGACCCGGCCAGGACAAGACCGACTTCCTGGTCTTCGACTTCTGCGGCAACCTGGAGTTCTTCAGCCAGAACCTGCCTACCACCGAAGGCTCGACCCAGAAGTCGCTCTCCCAGCGCATCTTCGAGGCACGCCTCGACCTCATCGAGGCCCTCGACCACGATGAGGTCGGCTACACCCCCGTTTCGGAGGAGTCGGACGACGGCCTGCGCGCGAGCACCGCACGCGTGTTGCACGAGATTGTCGCGGGCATGACGCTGGACAACTTCCAGGTGCGTCCACACCGCAGGGCCGTCGAGACCCTCTCGATCCCCGACGTGTGGCAGCCGCCCCTCACCCCCGAGGTGGCCGAAGCCGCCCGCTCAGTCTCGGGCCTTCCATCGGCCGGTGCGCCCCGTGACAACGAGGACGCGAAACACTTCGACCTGCTCATCCTGCGCCGTCAGCTCGCCCAGCTCGACGGCGACCTCGCCGTGGCCGACACGATGCGCGAGAGGATCCAGCAGATCGCCGCCGGCCTGCTCTCGAAGCTCGCCATCCCCGACGTCGCCAACCAGAAGGCCCTCTTGGAGCAGGCCGCCAGCGACGAGTGGTGGGTCGACGTCACCCTCGAGATGCTGGAGCTGCTGCGCCTGCGGGTCCGTGGCCTCGTGCAGTTCCTCGACAAGACCCAGCGCACGCCCGTCTACACCGACTTCGAGGACGTCCTCGACGGCCCGACCGAAATCGTCCTGCCCGGCACCACACCCGGCGTCGACCTCGCGCGGTTCACGGCCAAGGCCGAGGCCTACCTCAAAGCCCACCTCGACAACGTCGCCCTCCAACGCCTGCGCCGCAACAAACAGATCACCCCCACCGACCTCGAGGCGTTGGAGAACATGCTCCTCGAGTCCGGCGCCGGCCAACGCGGCGACATCGCCTGGGTCTGCGAACGCGCCGGCGGCCTCGGCATCTTCGTCCGAGGACTCGTCGGCCTCGACCGCGAAGCCGCCGTCGAAGCCTTCGCCGACTTCCTCGACGACGCCAAGTTCACCCTCGAGCAGATCCGCTTCATCAACCTCATCGTCGACGAGCTCACCAAGAACGGCGTCATGGCACCCGCCCGCCTCTTCGAATCCCCCTACACCGACCACGCCCCCACCGGCCCCGACCACTTCTTCCCCGACACCCAAGTCGAAGTCCTCGTCGACACCCTCCACCACATCACACAGACCGCCGTACCCGAGGAAGTGGCCTGAGCCTGGATCCGTGGCAGGGACGCCTGCTTCGCAGACTCGGTGCGCCGTCAGCTCGATGGCTGCCGGCTCTCCTGAGCCGAGGACCGCACCAGAGGAGCGAACCCGCGCAGCACCGGGTCGATGGCAGTCAGAACGATGTCACTCATCGGCGTATCGGGCGAGCCGGCAGCCCAGTGCCGAGAGGCCACCAGAGTCGCGGCCATCGTCGTCTCGACCAACAGTCTCGGCAGGATGTCATCGACGGCGAGACCGAGCTCAGCGGCGATGAAGTCGGTCAAGGCGCTCTTGTGCTCGGCCATCTTGGCCTCGACGTGAGCGAGCAACTCGGGGTTCGTGTCGATGATCTGCCAACGGAAGGCCAAGCCGTCATGATCCTCGAGCGGAAACGCCAGGGCCTCTTGGAGCACGATCCGCAACGCCTCGATCACGTCCCGGGAGCCCCGTTGCGACTCAATCGCAGCCTCCATTCGATCCAGGGCGTCGTCGAGCTCGCCCCAGATGAGGTCTCCCTTCGCGGGAAAGTAGGTGAACAGCGAGGTCCGACTGATGCCCGCCGCTCGCGCGATCTGCGCCATCGAGGTCGCCGCATAGCCCTGTTCGCGGAAGAGCCATCGCGCGATCTCCCGGACCTGGTCATGAGTGGTGGCGCGCGGACGTCCGGCTTGAGCCATGCTGCGTCCTTCCCGTCGTCGCGCCGCGGACTGGGCATCAGGGCCGGTCCCGGCGTCCGCCCACGACTCTAGGACACCGGCCAGCGTTGCGGGCGCCGCCGGCGCGGCCAGACCTCCCCATGTATTTCTGAACCGAGTACGGATATAGTGGCAGACATCACGCGATGTCCTCGACGTGAATCAGGAGACGAAGGGAAGAGACGGCATGAACATGCGATACGACGTGGTCGTCGTGGGCGCGGGCGCGGCTGGCGGGCCGATGGCTGCTCGCTTGAGTGAGGACCCGGACCGGCAGGTGCTGCTGGTCGAAGCGGGCCCGGACTGCGCGACCACGGAGGACTTCCCGCCCGACCTAGTGAACTCCGGGCTGATGACCGGCGCATTCCCCGGTCATCCCAACAACTGGAGCTTCGTGGCCAACCTGACCCCGCAGCTGCCCTACTCGGTGGCCCGGGGGAAGATCCTGGGCGGCTCGACCACACTGAACGGCACCTACTACATCCGCGCGAAGAAGGTCGACTTCGACCACTGGGTCGCGCTGGGCAATGACGAGTGGTCCTACGAGAAGACCCTGCCGTTCTTCAAGAAGCAGGAGAGGGACCTGCTGTACGGCGAGACGGAGGTCCACGGCGGCGACGGACCGGTTCCGATCTACCGTGAGACCAAGAGCCCGCACCCGGTGATCACGGCGTTCTACGCAGCCTGCGCCGAGCTCGGATTCGTCGAGGAGCCCGACAAGAACGCCGAGGGCGAGCCCGGCTACGGCCCGCTGCCGATGAACGCCGTCGACGGCGTTCGCATGAACACCGGCATCACCTACGTCAACCCGGTCCGCGACCGCCCGAACCTCACCGTGCGTGGAAACACCTTGGCCCGCAGGGTCATCTTCGACGGGACCAAGGCGGTCGGCCTGGAGGTGCAGACCGACGGCAGCATCGAGGTCATCGATGCCGGCGAGATCGTGCTCTGCGCGGGCGCGGTGAAGTCGCCGCACCTGCTGGCACTCTCCGGCCTCGGCCCTCGCGCAGAGTTGGAGGCGGCGGGCATCCCGGTCGTCCACGACCTCCCCGGAGTCGGCAAGAACTTCTCCGACCACCCGGACATCTCCTTCACCTGGAAGCCGAAGCGCCGCCTCGACACCGACGACCAGCGAGACGCCTTCCAGGGCGTGCTGAACTTCACCGCCACCGGCTCCTCCTACCCCGGCGACCTGGAGATCCTGCCGCAGCTCAGGTCGCTCGGCAGCTTGATGAACCTGGGCCGGGCAGGCGGCTATCTCGACCTCCTGAAGCGTCCGGTCAAGACGCTCAAGGCCATCCGCGGCATCTCACTGAAGCGCTTTCTCCAGCAGGCGGCCCGCCAGAACGACCTGGGGATGGCGATCGCCGTCCAGATGGCCTCGAGTCGTGGCAATATCACCACGGTGTCGGCGGACCCGACGGTGCAGCCCAAGATCGACTACAACTACCTCGACAACGACGAGGACCTGCGCCGCATGCGTGAGGTGGTCCGCACCACCTACAAGATCCTGCACTCCGAGGCGTTCAAGCCGATCTTCCGCAAGATCACCGAGCTCGACGACAAGACGATGAACGACGACGCCCGCCTCGACGCGTGGATGAAGTCCCACCTCGCCACGGCGATCCATGCCTGCGGCTCCTGCCAGATGGGGACGGATCCCGCCGCCGGTGCCGTCGTGGACCAGTACGGCCGGGTCCACGGTGTCACCGGCGTACGAGTGGCCGACACCTCCATCCTGCCGACGACCCCGTCGCGCGGTCCCGCCGCCACCGCCATGGTGATCGGCGAGCGCGTCGCCGACTTCATCCGATCCGAGGCGACCCGATGACCGAGACCGTGGAGCCCCGGACGATCGTGCGACAGCTGACCTTCGACGGCGACGCCGACCTCGTGTGGGATCGGGTCAGCGACTTCGGAGGGACCCGCTACCCCGCATCTCCCGGAGGGCCGGCGGTGACCTTGACCGGCGACCCTGCCACCCCCGGCACCGAACGCCGAGCCGCTCTCGACAACGGCACCCTGATCAGAGAGCGGCTCGTGCTCATCGACGACGCCCGCCGGGTGCTCGCCTACTCCCTGGTCGAGCCGCCCTTCCCCATCACCGATCACCGCGCCACCGTGACCGTCACCGACGAGCATCACCGCGTCAGCGTGGAGTACCGAGCCGAATTCCAGGCCACCGCGGCCGTCGCGGAGGCGCTGGAACCCGTCATGGGCGGGGCGTTCGAGCAACTCCTCGACCGCTACGCCGGCAAGGACGCGGCCGGATAGCGACCTCCGACCTCACTCGCCGGACCCGACGGCGAAGGCCTCGTGGTTGCGGATCACCTCGGCGATGATCACGCTCAGGATCTTCTCGGCGAAGACCGGGTCCAGGCCGCTCTCCTCGGAGAGCCGGCGGAGCCGGGCGATCTGAGCGGCCTCGCGATCGGGGTCGGCGGGCGGGAAGCCGGCGTGAGCCTTCAGGCGGCCCACCTGCTCGGTGCACTTGAAGCGCTCGGCCAGCAGGTGGACCAGGGCGGCGTCGAGGTTGTCGATGCTGCCGCGCAGTCGCAGCAACTCGGCACGCGGGTCGGCTGAGGTCGTCACCGTCTCATCCAATCATCGGTCGACGAGTCTCGGATCGCGGGCACTCCGAGCGAGTGGGCCGCGAGGTCGCCAACGTCGATGATCAAACGATTTATCAATGTGGTCCGGGTCACGGTAGAGTCTCCTCCACGTTCTAGGTCGAGGGAGCTTGCGTGACAACACTCATGGCGGCTGACGCCCTGGTCGTCGGCGAGGC
Source organism: Nocardioides sp. (assembly GCF_047607185.1). Taxonomy (GTDB): domain Bacteria; phylum Actinomycetota; class Actinomycetes; order Propionibacteriales; family Nocardioidaceae; genus Nocardioides. The sequence goes on from NZ_JASGDQ010000122.1 coordinate 30,434, forward strand.
CCTGGTCGACGTGGTCCACGACGCGGCGGGCGAGGTCGCCGAGCATCCGGGCGGCAGCCCGGCGAATGTGGCGGTCGGCCTGGCCCGGCTGGGCCGGCCGACGACCCTGCTCACCGACCTGGGCGAAGATCGGTACGGCGACCTGCTGGCCGACCACCTGAGCGCTGAGGGCGTCGGGCTGCTGCTCCCCCGCCGGCCCGGCGCGGCGACGTCGTACGCGACCGCGCGGCTGCGGCCCGACGGCAGCGCGGCCTACTCCTTCGCCGTCGACTGGCGGCTGCCGGCGATCCCGGCACCCACCGGCCCGAGGATCGTGCACACCGGGTCGCTGGCGGCAGTGGCCGCGCCCGGCGCCGACGTGGTCGAGAACCTCCTCCGGGCGCTGGCCGACCGGGCGACGATCAGCTACGACCTCAACATCCGCCCCTCGGTCATGGGCGAGGCCGAACTGCCGGCCCGGGTGGCCCGGATCGCCGCGCTGGCCGACATCGTGAAAGCCTCCGACGAGGACCTGGCCGCGCTTGCGCCGGGCGTGCCCCTCGAGGAGGCGGCCCGCCGGCTGCTCGACCTCGGACCCGCAGCCGTCGTCGTCACCCGGGGTGGTGACGGCGCCTGGTGCCTGACCCGGTCCGGCGCCACCGCGGTCCCGGCTCCCCCGGTCGTGGTGGCCGACACCATCGGCGCCGGCGACTCCTTCTGCGCGGCGATCATCGACCGGCTCTGGGACCACGACGTCCTGGGCGCCCCGGCGCGGCCACGGCTGCGGTCGATGCGCCAGGCGGACTGGTCCGACGTGCTCGGCTATGCCGCCGCTGCCGCTGCGGTCACGGTCAGTCGTCCCGGGGCCGATCCGCCGACCCGCGCCGAGATCGCCGCGCCGCTGAGCCGTCGATGACGAGGTCGGCGTACTGCCGGGTCGCGCCGACCGAGGCCCGCTCGACCGGCGGGCAGCCGACGATCACCCGGCCGTCGGGGCCGGGCGCGTCCAGGCCCAGCAGCACGCGCACGCCGGCCACCCCGAGCTCGTAGTGCGGCAGCGCGACGGTGGACAGCGGCGGCCTCAGGTGGGCGGCGATGACCTCCTGGTTGTCGAAGCCGACCACCGCGACGTCGTCGGGGACGGTGAGGCCCCGGTCCCGGAGGCCGTCGTAGAGGCCCATCGCGACCCGGTCGTTGTGGCAGAAGACGCCGGTCACGCCCTGCTCCAGCAGCGCCGCCACGGCGTCGTACCCGCCCTCCTGCTCCGGCTGGGCGTCGATGACCAGGGCAGGGTCGAAGGCGATGCCGGCGGCCTCGAGTGCGTCCCGGTAGCCCTGCAGTCGGCCTTCGCGGGCCGGTGAGGGGGTGGTGGTGTTGACGAAGCCGACGCGCCGGTGGCCGCGCGCCAGCAGCAGCCGGGTCGCGTCGCGGCCGCCGGTGACCTCGTCGGGGACCACCGCGGGCAGGTCCGCCTCGGCGTAGCAGTTGACCAGCACGCAGTCGCTCTCGCCGAGCCCCTGCGGGACCTCGACCTTGCGGTGGCACCAGGTGGAGTAGAGGACGCCGCGCACCTTGTGCTCGAGCAGCATCGCGATGGCCTCGTGCTCGGCGTCCTGGTTGCCCTCGATGTTGGCGACCAGCAGCACGTAGCCGTGGCGCCAGGCCTCGTCCTGGGCGCCGTGGATGATCTGGCCGGCGAACGGGGTCGACGCGATCGCGTCGGCGACCAGGCCGATGAACCGGGACTGTCCCGTGACCAGGTCCTTGGCCATCGCGTTGGGCCGGTAGCCGAGCCGGGTGATGGCCTCCTGGATGCGGGCACGGGCCTCGGCGCCGATGCGGGCGCCCTCCTTGTTGTTCAGGACGAGCGAGACCGCGGACACCGAGACGCCGGCCGCCCGGGCGACGTCGCGCATCGTGACCGCCCGGGGCGACTCGTGGTCGGTTCGTCTCATCCCTTGCTCGCACCGCTTTCCAGTCCCTCGTAGCCGGAGAACGGCAGGCCGTGGGCCTCGGCGACCGCGGCGTTGGTCAGCCGGCCGGCGTAGGTGTTGAGGCCGAGGGCGAGGGCGGCGTCGTCGGCGAGCGCCCGCTGCCAGCCCTTCTCCGCCAGCGCGACGGCATAGGGCAGGGTGGCATTGGTCAGCGCATAGGTGCTGGTGTGCGGCACCGCGCCGGGCATGTTGGCGACGCAGTAGAACGTGGAGTCGTGGACGGCGAAGACCGGGTCGGCGTGGGTGGTGGGGCGGGAGTCCTCGAAGCAGCCGCCCTGGTCGATGGCGATGTCGACCAGCACCGAGCCGGGCTTCATCTGGGCGACGAGGTCGTTCGTGACCAGCTTGGGAGCGGCGGCGCCGGGGATCAGCACGGCCCCGATGACCAGGTCGGCCTGCTTGACCTGCTCCTCGATCGCGAGCCGGGACGAGGCCAGGCCGTGGACGCGGTTGTTGTAGCGCCAGAAGGACATCCGCAGCTTGTCCAGGTCGGTGTCGAGCAGGGTGACGTCGGCGCCCATGCCTAGGGCGATGTTGGCGGCGTTCTGCCCCGAGACGCCGGCGCCGATGATGACCACCTTGGCGTTGGCCACGCCACCGACGCCGCCCATCAGCACACCGCGGCCGCCCTGGGCCCGCATCAGGAAGTAGGCGCCCACCTGCGGCGCCAGGCAGCCGGCGACCTCCGACATCGGATAGAGCAGCGGCAGCCCGCCGGAGGGCAGCTGCACGGTCTCGTAGGCGATGCCCGTCACCTTCCGCGCTATCAGCTCCTCGGTGAGTGGCCGGTCCGCCGCCAGGTGGAGATAGGTGAACAGCACCAGCCCCTCGCGCAGCCGGTGGTACTCCGAGGCGACCGGCTCCTTCACCTTGAGCACCAGGTCGGCACTCCCCCAGACCTCGTCGGCCGAGTCGAGGATCTTGGCCCCGGCGGCCACATAGTCCTCGTCGGGGATCCGCGAGCCGGTGCCCGCCGAGGCCTCGACGTAGACGTCGTGGCCGTGCTTGGTCAGCTCGTGGACCCCGACCGGGGTGATCGCCACCCGGAACTCGTTGTCCTTGACTTCCCGGGGCACGCCGATCTTGGTCATGACACGGATCTTGCGCCGATGTGGCGCCGCTGACCAGAGGCGCGGCCGGATCGGTTCCTCAGAACGTTCTCAGTCGGCCTGGTCGAGTCCCTGGTCGCGCTCGGCGCGGCGGCTGGCGTCGCGGATCTCGTAGAGGTCGCTGGCCAGCCCGCCCATCGACCTGACCACGTCGCGCACGGCCGACACCACGATGGTGGCGATCTCACCGACGGTCGAGGCGGTCGCGTCCACGGCGTCCTGGATGGCGTCCTTGCGGATCTCGCTCTTGCTGAGCTTGTCGGTCATGACGGCCATCCTCTCAGTCGGCGGCGCCGTGCCCAACGGGTACGCCGACGGGCTCAGGCGGCCGCCGCGACGTCGTACTCCGCCGGCCTCTCCTGGGCCCGCTTGCGGGTCGGCAGCGCGAGCCGGGCGATCTTGCCGAAGACGCCGCCGAGCTGACGGTGCAGCGGGCCGGTGTTGTAGGGCAGGTCGTAGCGCTCGCAGATCTCGCGCACCTTGACCGCGATCTCGGGATAGCGCCGGGCCGGCAGGTCGGGGAAGAGGTGGTGCTCGATCTGGTGGGAGAGGTTGCCGCTCATCAGGTGGAGGAGCCGGCCACCGGAGATATTGGCCGAGCCGAGCAGCTGGCGGTAGTACCACTGGCCCCGGCTCTCGTCCTCGGTGTCCTCGACCGAGAACACCGCGACCCCGGTCGGGAAGTGGCCGCAGAAGATGATGTTGAAGGCCCACACATTGCGGATCAGGTTGGCGGCGGCGTTGCCGGCGAGGGTGAGCGGGAAGAGCGGGCCGGTCAGTGCCGGGAAGAGCAGGTAGTCCTTGAGCGCCTGCTTCTTGACCTTGCGCAGCATCCCGGCGCGCAGTCGCTTGGTCTCCTCCCAGGTGCGGTTGCCCATCAGGATCTCGTCGACCTCGAGGTCGTGGAGCATGACGCCCCACTCGAAGAAGACCATCAGTGCGAGGGCGTAGAGCGGGTTGCCGAGGTAGTAGGGCTTCCACTCCTGCTCCTCGTCCATCCGCAGCACGCCGTAGCCGAGGTCGCGGTCCTTGCCGAGGATGTTGGTGAAGGTGTGGTGGAGGTAGTTGTGGGAGTGCTTCCACTGCTCGGAGGGGCAGACGTTGTCCCACTCGAACATCCGGGAGGAGAGCGCCGGGTCGCCCATCCAGTCGTACTGCCCGTGCATGACGTTGTGGCCGATCTCCATGTTGTCGAGGATCTTGCTGATCCCGAGCGCGGCGACCGCCGCCGGCCACAGCGGCGGCAGGTAGAACATCGCCCGGCCGGCGACCTCGAACTTGCGCTGCACCTCGACGACCTTGCGGATGTAGTCGGCGTCCTTCTCGCCGAGGTCGGCGACGATCTCGGCGCGGATGGCGTCCATCTCGGCGCCGAAGGCCTCGAGCTGCTCCGGGGTGAGGGTGATCTGGTGGGTCATGGTGGTCTCCTGTGCGGGTCTGGGCAGAGGTCTGGGCAGAGGTCTGGTCAGAGGTCCACGGAGCAGTCGCCCTCGGGCGTGCTCACGCAGATGCGGATCTCCTCCTCCGGCAGGGACGAGGTCTCGCCGGTGAGGACGTTGCGGACGGTGCCCTCGCTCTTGCGGGCGGTGCAGGTGAAGCAGATGCCCATCCGGCAGCCGAACTCGGGGCTCAGCCCAGCGGCCTCCGCCTGGGCGAGCAGGGTCTCGCCGGTGTTGGCGGCGCTGGCGCCGGCTCGGGCGAAGGTCACCGTGCCGGTGGCGTCGCCGGTCGCCGTCACCGGCGGCTTGAACCACTCGATACGGAGCCTGTCGGAGTCGCCGTACGCCGTCTGCACGGCCTGGACCAGCCCGGCCGGCCCGCAGGCCCAGGTGTCGATGTCGCGGTAGCCGGGCAGCATCCGGCCCAGCTCCATCGGGGTGAGGTAGCGGCCACCGGCGCTCGGGTGGATGACGTGGAGGTCGAGCCCGTAGCCGGCGTACCGGAGCTCGGCGAGCTCGTCGCGGAAGATCAGGTGGTCCGGCGAGGAGGCGTAGTGGATGAAGGTGACGTGGCCGCGGTGGGTGCGCCGCAGCAGCGAGCGCAGCATCGCCATCGCCGGGGTGATGCCGGAGCCGCCGGTGATGAAGGCGACGTGGCCGGGCACCCGGTCGGGGAGGGTGAAGTCGCCGGCGGCTTGGGACAGGTGGACGATCGTCCCGGGCTCGGCCCGCCGGGTGAGGTAGCGGGAGACCTGGCCGTCGGGGTTGGCGCGCAGCGTGATGGTGAACGGGTCCCCCGGGCGGGAGCCGGGGCTGGACAGTGAGAAGCAGCGGGTCAGCCGGCGGGCGCCGGGCAGGTCGACGCCGACCTGGACGTACTGTCCGGCGCGGTGTCCCGCCCAGGTGCTGGTCGGCTGGAAGGTCAAGGTGGCGACGTGACTGCCGGGCACGTCGACCTCGACCTGGCGGTCGACCAGCCGGGCGCGCACCTCGGTAGCTGCCCACATCGGGTTGACGAGCTCGAGGTAGCGGTCGACGGAATGGGGCGCGGCGAGGGCGGCGACCGCCCGTGATCGCAGCAGGGTCGTGGCGATGCTCATGGTGGACTCCATTCGGTGAACATCTGTTCACCGACACTCTGGCGGTCTCGGCCTGGCGCCGTCAACAGGACTCGCCGTGATCCGAGCCACTTCAGTGAACGATCGTGCACCGGCTAGGCTTGGTCGGGTGAGCGCGGTTCCGGAGTCCCGTGCCGAGCGCAAGGACCGCACTCGGCGCGCGATCCTCGACGCTGCCCTCGACCTGGCCGGGGACAGCAGCCTGGCGGCCGTCTCGCTGCGCCAGGTCGCCAAGGAGGCCGGCGTAGTACCGACGGCGTTCTACCGTCACTTCGCCTCGATCGAGGATCTCGGCAACGAGCTGGTCGAGGAGTCGATGGAGTCGCTGCGCGAGCTGCTTCGCACCGCCCGCGAGCTGCCCGAGGCCGCCGCCATCGTCGACGCCTCGGTCGCGGCGCTGCGTGAGCATGTCGCCGGCAACGCGGCACACTTCCGTTTCCTGGCCCGCGAGCGGGTGGCCGGGTCGCCGGCGATCCGCGCAGCGATCCGGCGGCAGCTCGACCTGGTGACGCGCGACCTCGCCACCGACCTGGCGCTGCTGCCCGCCTCACAGGCCTGGCACGGCGACGACCTGCGCACCTTCGCCGCGCTGCTGGTCGCGGTCATGATCGGCCACGCGGAGTCGCTCGCCACCGCCACCACCGCGCGGGAGCGGGACGAGATCGCCGAGGAGGCCCGCCGCCAGCTGCGGATGACGCTGGTCGGCGCCGCGCACTGGCGCAGCGACTGATCGGGTTCAGCTCCCCCGAAGTGTCACGGTGACACTTCGGCCGCGAGGGGCCGGGACGCTCACTCCCAGAACGCCCGGTCCACGACTCCCCGCGCGAGCCTGGTGGCGCGCAGGTAGTCGTTGACCATCTCGTCGGTGGCGTCGGGCGGGTAGCCGAGGATCGCGGCGACGGCGCGCCGCTCCCGGATGTCGGAGGGCAGCTGGTCGGCGGCCCGGCCGCGCACCAGCGTGATGGCGTTGCGGATCCGGCTGGCGAGCAGCCAGGCCTCGGCGAGCACGTCGGCGTCGGCCTGCTCCAACAGCCCGGCACCCGCCGCGGCCGACAGCGCGTCGAGGGTGCGCGCGGTGCGCAGGCCGGGCACCGCCGCCGCGTGCCGCAGCTGCAGCAGCTGCACCGTCCACTCCACGTCGGCCAGTCCGCCCCGGCCGAGCTTGAGGTGGGTGGCGGGGTCGGCACCCCGGGGCAGCCGCTCGGCGTCGACCCGGCCCTTGATCCGCCGGATCTCGCGGACCTCGTCCTCGTCCAGCCCGTCGGCCGGGTAGCGGACCGGGTCGATGACGGCGGTGAATTCCTCCCGCAGCGCGGCGTCGCCGACGGCGGCGTCGGCGCGCAGCAGCGCCTGCCGCTCCCAGATCGCCGCGTTCTGGCGGTAGTAGGAGGTGTAGGCGTCCAGGGTGCGCACCAGGGCGCCCTTGCGGCCGTCGGGGCGCAGGTCGGCGTCGAGGTCGAGGGCGGGGTCGGCGCCGGGCAGGGAGAGCAGCCGGCGCAGCTCCTTGACCGTCTTGTCGGCGAAGACCGACGCCTGGTGCGGGTCGCCAACCGGCCGGTGCACGAAGAGCACGTCCGCATCGGAGGCGTAGGAGAGCTCGAAGCCGCCGTAGCGGCCCATCGCGACGATGGCGAGGCGGGTGGGCGGCTCGCCGTCGCTCAGCGACGTCACCACCAGCCGGAGGGAGGCCTCGATGGTGGCGTCGGTGAGCCGGGTCAGTCCCTCCCCGACCGCGGTCGCGTCGAGGAGGCCGAGGAGGTCGCCGGCGGCGATGCGGAACAGCTCGCGCCGTCGTACCGCCCGCACGGTGCGGACCGCCCGCTCCAGGTCGCTCTGTCGTCTGCCCGCCGCCAGCATCTCCTCCACCAGCGGCCCGGCCGGCGCCGGCGTCAGGTCCTCCCCCAGCAGCCGGACGCCCTCCGGCTCCCGCTCGAGCAGCGCGGTGGCGTAGCGCGAGGTCGAGAGCAGTCGGGCCAGCCGCTCGGCGACCAGGCCCTCGTCGCGCAGCATCCGCAGATACCAGGGGGTGTCGCCGAGTGCCTCGCTGATCCGGCGGAACCCGAACAGCCCGGCGTCGGGGTCGGGCCCCTCCGCGAACCACTGCAGCAGCACCGGCAGCAGCGACCGCTGGATCGCCGCGGTCCGCGAGACGCCATTGGTCAGCGCCTCCAGGTGACGCAGCGCCGCCTTCGGGTCCTCGTAGCCGAGCGCGGCCAGCCGGGAGCCGGCGGCCTCGGGCGTCAGCCGGGCCTCCGGGCCGGGGATCCTGGCGACGGCGGCAAGAAGCGGCCGGTAGAAGAGCTTCTCGTGCAGCCGGCGCACCTCCCGGCGGTGCCGCTGCCACTCCTTGTCCAGCGTCTCGACCGGCTCGCGGTAGTAGCCCATGCTGCGGCCGAGCCGGCGCAGCGACGGCTCGTCGGCGGGCACCAGATGGGTGCGGCGCAGTCCGTAGAGCTGGATGCGGTGCTCCAGCGTGCGCAGGAAGGAGTACGCCGCCTGCAGGGTCTCGCCGTCCTCGCGGCCGACGTAGCCGCCCCGGGTGAGGGCGTCCAGCGCGTTCAGCGTCGCCGGCGACCGAAGCCGCTCGTCGGCGCGGCCGTGGACCAGCTGCAGCAGCTGCACCGCGAACTCCACGTCGCGCAGGCCGCCCTCGCCGAGCTTCAGCTCGCGGTCGGCGTCCTTGGCCGGGATGTGCGCGACCACCCGCCGCCGCATCGCCTGGGTATCGGCGACGAAGCCGTCGCGCTCGGCGGCCCGCCACACCAGCGGCTGGGTCATCGCGACGAACTCCCGGCCGAGGTCGAGGTCGCCCGCGGCGGGTCGCGCCTTGAGCAGCGCCTGGAACTCCCAGGTGCTGGCCCAGCGCTCGTAGTAGGCCGACATCCCGGTCAGGGTGCGGCTCAGCGGGCCGGCCTTGCCCTCGGGACGCAGCGCGGCGTCGACCTGCCAGATCGTGCCCTCGCCGGTGTGCTCGCCGCAGATCTGGATGACCTGGCTGGCCAGCTGGGTGGCGATCCGGAGCGCGCCGTCGGGATCCGCCCCGTCGGCCGGCTCGTGTACGAAGATCACGTCGACATCGGAGACGTAGTTGAGCTCGTGGCCGCCGGTCTTGCCCAGCGCGAGCACCGCGAGCCGGACCTGGTCGGCGTCCGGGGTCGTCGACCGGGCGATCGCCAGCGCGGCGTCGAGGGTGCCGACGGCCAGGTCGGAGAGCTCGGCGGCGGAGTCGGCGAGCGCCACCGGGTGGGCCAGGTCGCGGGCGGCCAGCCGCAGCAGCAGCCGGCGGTACTCCACCCGCAGCGCGTCGGCGGCCTCGCCGCGCGGGAGGGTGGCGAGCGGGCTCGCCGCGCTCGGGTCGGCGCCGACGGCGGCCAGCAGGGTCTCGCGCAGGTAGTAGGCCGGCGTACGGGCAGAGCCGAGCGTCGGGTCGCGCAGCTCCGCCCAGTGCTCGGGGTGGCGGACCAGGTGCCGGCCGAGCGCCTCCGAGGCGCCCAGCACGGAGAGCAGCCGCATCGCCGTGCCCTCGTCGTCGGCGAGCCTGCCCAGCAGCTCCTCGGCGTCCGGGGCCACCTCCACCAGCCGGCCCAGCGCGGCCAGCGCCAGGTCGGGGTCGGCCGCCACGCCGAACATGGCGAGCAGTGGCTCGGCGGCGGCGCCCAACAGCCGCAGCATCTCCTCGGCAGCGTCCGGGTCGGCGAAGCCGAGCCGGATCAGCTGCGCCTTGCCCGTGGTACGCCGGATCACAGCCCGATCATGCCCGAACCCGGTCGCGGGTACTCACGGCCGGACCCTCACAGCACCGGCAGCATCCGGTCGCGCTCGAAGGCCGAGACCTGGCCGCGGTACTCGTCCCACTCGGCCCGTTTGTTGCGCAGGAAGAAGTCGAAGACGTGCTCGCCGAGGGTCTCGGCGAGCAGCTCGGACTGCTCGGCCACCTCGATCGCCTGCGCCAGGCTGCTGGGCAGCGGGTCGATGCCGAGGCTGTGACGCTCCCGGTCGGTCAGCGACCAGACGTCGTCCTCGGCCTCGCGCGGCAGCTCGTAGCCCTCCTCGACGCCCTTGAGCCCGGCGGCCAGCACCACGGCGTAGGCGAGGTAGGGGTTGCAGGCGGAGTCGAGGGTGCGCACCTCGACCCGGGTGGACTGACCCTTGAGCGGCTTGTACATCGGCACCCGCACCATCGCCGAGCGGTTGTTGTGCCCCCAGGAGATATAGGACGGTGCCTCGCCGCCGCCGATGATCCGCTTGTAGGAGTTGACCCACTGGTTGGTGACGACGCTGATCTCCGGGCCGTGCCGCAGCAGGCCGGCGATGAACTGGCGGCCGGTGGCCGAGAGGCCGTACTCCGCGCCGGCCTCGTAGAAGGCGTTGGCGTCGCCCTCGAAGAGACTCACGTGGGTGTGCATCCCGGAGCCCGGGTGCTCGCTGAACGGCTTAGGCATGAAGGAGGCCCAGACGCCCTGGCTCAGCGCGACCTCGCGGATGACGGTGCGGAAGGTCATGATGTTGTCGGCGGTGGACAGCGCGTCGGCGTACCTCAGGTCGATCTCCTGCTGCCCGGGGCCGCCCTCGTGGTGGCTGAACTCGACGCTGATCCCCATCGCCTCCAGGTAGGTGATCGCCTCGCGCCGGAAGTCGGAGCCCATCGACTGGGCGGTGTGGTCGAAGTAGCCGCTGTGGTCGACCGGGACCGGCGGCACCCCGTCGACCGGGGTGTCCTTGAACAGGTAGAACTCGATCTCGGGGTGGGTGTAGAAGGTGAAGCCCCGCTCCGCGGCCTTGCTCAGGGTCCGCTTCAGCACATAGCGCGGGTCGGCGTAGGACGGGCTGCCGTCGGGCATCACGATGTCGCAGAACATCCGCGCGGTCGCCGGGCCCTGGTCGCGCCAGGGCAGGATCTGGAACGTCGAGGGGTCGGGCAGCGCGAGCATGTCGGACTCCGAGACCCGCGAGAACCCCTCGATGGCGCTGCCGTCGAAACCGATCCCCTCCGCGAACGCGCCCTCCAGCTCGGCAGGTGCCACGGCGACCGACTTCAAGAAGCCGAGCACGTCGGTGAACCACAGCCGCACGAATCTGACATCGCGCTCTTCCAGGGCCCGGAGGACGAAGTCCTGCTGCTTGCTCATGGCGCTCACCCTATCGGCCGAGCTTGAGCACCTCCGCCGCGCCGGAGGCGAGGTAGAAGCCGAGCAGGAACAGCACCACCCAGGCCAGCGTCTCGCGGGAGTTGCGAGACAGCCAGGCCTCGATGCGGGTCAGCATCGGCGCGATCCTCCGGTGCAGCGCGACGCGCAGCCCGAGCAGCAGCGGGGCGCCGCTGCCGAACGTCGGTCGGCTCCTCAGGTGCCCCGACTGAGGTCGGTGGTGCCGTGTTTGGTGACGTGGAATCGGTATCCGTGGGGGCTGGTCCACAGATATTCACCCGGCGCGAGCTGGAAATAGGACCACCCTGCGCTGTGGGTTTTCACGCGGTGGTGTTGTCGACATAACGGGGCGATATTGCTGGTGCTTGTTTGGTCGGGTGGGCCGTGTTCTTGCCATTTCTTGGCGTGGTCGAGGTCGCAGGCCTCGGCGGGACGCTCACAATAAGGGAAGACACATTTGCGGGCGGTCTCGACCACCTGCTCCCGGAGGCTGTCGGTGGCGAACCGGCCTGCTGTGACTGCCTCGGCGGTCAGGTCGAGGACCGGCCGGACGGTCACCTGGCTGTGGGTGCACCAGGCCTGGAGGCGGTCGATGGTGACCATGCCCAAGCTCTGGCCGGTCAGGGAGTGCAGGATCGCGTGGGTCTCGCCCTCGGCCGCCCGCACCCGGAGGTCGACCCGACGCGGGGCCACGTGGGCCGTCTGGTCGGTCTCGCGTGGGCCGAAGCCGACCTCACCGCGCGCCAACATGCCCAGGGCCCGGGCTCGGCGGACGGCCTTGGTCTCGGCGAGGCCGTCGCAGGCGGCGAGCTGGTCGGCGATCTCGTCCAGCACGGCATCGAGGTCGTGGGCGTCGGTGGTGTCCAGGACCGC
>NZ_JASGDQ010000123.1:0-79860 GCF_047607185.1 Nocardioides sp.
CGGCAGAAGTGCAGGTCCCAGAGGGCGCGAGTCGGCAGAAGTGCAGGTCCCAGAGGGCGCGAGTCGGCAGAAGTGCAGGTCGCTCGCCAGCACTTCTGCCGACTCGGCACGTTTCAGACCCGCACTACTGCCGACTCGGCGGTTCTGAGCCCCGCACTTCTGCCGACTCGGCGAATCGGGCGGGGGTGAAGCCGAGGACCGTGCGGAAGTCGCGGGTCAGATGCGCCTGGTCGGCATAGCCCAGCTCGGCGGCGACGGCGGCCAGATCCTCGCCGGCCTGGACACGGGGTACGGCGTCCTGGAGCCGGCGACGACGCAGCATCGCTGCAGGAGTGATGCCGACATAGCGTCGCGCGATCCGCTGCACCGCGCGCGGCGAGACCCCCAGTGCGTCCGCCAGGTCGCCGAGCCGGTGCGGCGGCTCCGGGCCGTCGACCAGGTCCAGCAGCCGGTTGGCCACCGCCGCCTCGCCGGGCGGTCCGGCCGGCCAACGCGAGTCGCGCCGCGCGAGGAGCCAGTCCGAGACCGCCTCGGACACGATCGCGTGACGCTCAGCCGCCCTGCCCGCCATCGCCACCGTCACGGTCGCCGCCAGGGCGGCGTCGTCGACGGCCAGCCGGGAGTCGAGGACCGAGCGGACCTCCGGCACCAGCAGCGGAGTGGCCGCCGGCCGGAGCAGCGCGCCGACCGCCCAGCCGCGCCCGCTCAGCACTCGCTCCGAGATCCGCGTGCTCGGCCCGTAGACGAACATCCCCTCCGGGTCGACGACCAGGTTGCAGGCGGCATAGGTCAGCACCAGCGCCCGGTGGGTCACGCCCTCGGGCAGGTCCCACTCCGGCACCCAGAACCACCCGACCAGTCCGGCAGCGCGCGCCGGCGGCGGCAGCCGCATCACCGGCGCTCCGGCCGAGGGGTTGAGATGGCCGCGTGACTTCACGATCACCAGCCTGTCGCATTTCTTCAAGAGAGCGGTACGACGCCGGCCTAGCGTCGGCACTATGAGCATCCAGACCGCCGCCAACGGTGAGCACACCGTCAACGGCCGGCCGAGGTCGGCCACCTCCCTGACCCCGTTCCTCGTGGTCCCGCGAGCGCGCGAGGCGATCGCGTTCTACAACGAGGTCCTCGGCGCCCGCACCGTCGACGTCACCGAGTTCCCCGGGCCGGACGGCGAGCCGATCGTCGCCCACGCCGTGCTGGCCTTCGAGGCCGGGCTGCTGCAGCTCGGCGATCCCCAGCCGTCGTACCACCTCCTCGCCGCGCCCGCCGGTGACGACGACTGCTACTCGATGGGCCTCTACGTGCCCGACGTCGACGACGTGGTGGCGCGAGCCGTGGCCCAGGGCGCCACGGTCCGCGAGCCGACCGCGACCTTCGTCAGCGGCGACCGCTACGCCAGCATCAGGGACCCCTTCGGCGTCCGGTGGTCGATCATGACGCGCGTCGAGGATCTCTCCGACGAGGAGAGCGCCGCCCGGGTCGCCCGCTGGGCCGCCGAGCAGACCGGTCGGTGACGCGCCAGCAGCACGCCGAGCACCACCCCTGACAGCCCCAACGAGGCGGCCGCCCGGTCACCCACCGCGCGCCTGGCCATCGCACGCACATCGCGACGCTCGCGACGGCGACACCTACTGGCGGAACCTCTTATTCGAGGGTCAGGCCCTGGTTGACCATCGCGCTGTAGGGGTCGATCGGGTCACCGCCGCCGGGTCGCACCTCGATGTGAACGTGCGGTCCGGTGACGTGGCCGGTGGCGCCGACATAGCCGATGATCTCGCCGGCGTGGACGACCTGGCCGGGCTTGACGTTGAAGGCACTCTGGTGGGCGTACCAGATCTCGGTGCCGTCCTCCAGCGTCTCGACGGTCTTGTTGCCGTAGGCGCCGTCGTACTGCGCAGAGCTGATGGTGCCGTTGGCCACCGCGTGGATCGGGGTGCCGACGCCGCAGGCGAAGTCGAGGCCGGTGTGCATACTCGACCACAGCCCGTACTGCCCGAACCGGGCGGTCAGCCGGTAGACCCCGAAGGTGACCGGCAGCTGCCACTGGTTGGCCTTGAGGTTCTCCGACCAGGCGCCGGCCTGGTCCTTGTACCCGGCCAGCGCGGTGGCGCGGTCGGCGGCCGCTGCCTCGGGGTCGTCCTCACGGTCGCTGCTGCGGCTCAGGGTGGCCTTGCGCATCCCGACCGCGGCCACCGCCGCCGTGCCGGTCATGGCGTTGGCCTGGCGCAGCGGCGCCGCCTCGGCCGCCACCAGGGTGGGGGCGTGACCGGTGTTCACCGCGCCGAAGCCGGCGACGGCCATCACCGCGAGACCGGCGAGCGCGGGCAGCGCCGGCAGGCCCTTGGCCTTGATCCCGGTGCGCTTGCGGGAGCGGCGCTTGCCGGCCCTCGCAGCCGGCAGCGTGGCGGTGGTGTCATAGCTGAAGTCGGTGCCGGGCTCGCCGTAGAGCATCTCGTCGGTGAGCTTCGGCAGACTGCCGGTGAAGTCGTCGGTCAGCGCGTAGGGGAGCTGTCCGGTGTCCTCCGGGGACTCGGCCGCGAACAGGCCCCACTCCATCGGGGCTCGCGGCGCGGGCACCGCAGCGGCGGTCTCGGTCGGGGCCGGGCGAGCGATCCGCCTGCCGACATAGGGCACGGGCTCCGGCACCGGCGCGGGCACCGGCTCGGCCGGGCGGGCGGCGCGCTTGCCGACGTACGGCGTGGCGGGGCGCTCCTCGGGAGCAGTCACCCGAGCGGCGCGCTTGCCGACATAGGGGGAGCCTTCGACGCTGGCGGACCGGTCGGGACCGGTCGTCTCCAGGCGTGAGGCACCCATCTATTTCATCATCTCCGCTGCTCGGGGTTCAGACGGCGAGCCACGACCTTAGCGGACCCCGGGGGGTCAGCGAAATCAGCACGCCCTGCCGATTGTGGAGGAACGAGTCATGTCGCGCAGCAGAACGACGGAAAAGCCGCGCCGAACACGCTCGATGAGCGGGAGTGTCGTGCGTCACGTCGGGCATCCCCGGCCTCGCCCCGCACAGAAGCCGGGTCTAGGGTGCGTCGAGGACAACTTCTGAGTCTGTAGACCAACGAAGAAACATGGTGGATCAGTGGATCTGATGGAATATCAGGCGAAGGAGCTCTTCGCCAAGCACGGGGTGGCAACCACCCTCGGTGTCGTTGTCGAGACCCCCGAGGCCGCGAAGGAGGCCGCCGAGCAGATCGGCGGCGTCACCGTCGTCAAGGCCCAGGTCAAGGCCGGTGGTCGTGGCAAGGCCGGCGGCGTCAAGCTCGCCAAGACGCCCGACGAGGCCTTTGAGTATGCGTCGAACATCCTCGGCATGGAGATCAAGGGCCTCACCGTCAACCGGGTCCTGGTCACGCCGGCGACCCCGCCGCAGGAGGAGTACTACTTCTCCTTCCTGCTCGACCGGTCGAACCGCCAGTACCTCTGCATCGCCTCGGTCGAGGGCGGCGTCGAGATCGAGGAGGTCGCCGAGACCAACCCCGACGCGATCAAGCAGATCGGCATCGACCCGGGTGCCGGCGTCGACGAGGCCAAGGCCCGCGAGATCGCCACCGCGGCCGCCTTCCCCGAGGCCGTCTTCGAGCAGGCCGTGACCATGATCCAAGCCCTCTACCAGGTCTTCGTCGAGGAGGACGCCACCCTCGTCGAGGTCAACCCGCTGGCCCGCCTCGAGGGCGACCGGCTGGAGGCCCTCGACGGCAAGGTGTCCCTCGACGACAACGCCTCCGAGGTGCGCCACCCCGACCACGCCCAGTTCGAGATCCGCGAGGAGGCCGACCCGCTCGAGGCGAAGGCCAAGGACCTCGGCCTCAACTACGTCAAGCTCGACGGTCAGGTCGGCATCATCGGCAACGGCGCGGGCCTGGTCATGAGCACCCTCGACGTCGTCGCGTACGCCGGCGAGGCACACGGTGGCGTCAAGCCGGCCAACTTCCTCGACATCGGCGGCGGCGCCAACGCGCAGGTCATGGCCAACGGCCTCGACGTGATCCTCAACGACGACCAGGTCAAGGCGGTCTTCGTCAACGTCTTCGGCGGCATCACCGCCTGCGACGAGGTCGCCAACGGCATCGTGGGCGCGCTCGACCTGCTCGGCGACGCCGCGACCAAGCCGCTCGTCGTACGCCTCGACGGCAACAACGTCGACCTCGGCCGCCAGATCCTGCGTGACCGCAACCACCCGCTGGTCACCATCGTCGACACCATGGACGGCGGTGCCGACAAGGCCGCCGAACTGGCCAACGCCTGAGGCCAGGGGAGACAAGACAATGAGCATCTACCTCAACAAGGACAGCAAGATCATCGTCCAGGGCATCACCGGCGGCATGGGTGCCAAGCACACCGCCCTGATGCTCGACTCGGGCGCGCAGATCGTCGGCGGCGTCAACGCCCGCAAGGCCGGCACCACCGTGACCCACCCTGACAAGGACGGGCACGACGTCGAGTTGCCGGTCTTCGGCACCGTGGCCGAGGCGATGAAGGAGACCGGCGCGGACGTGTCGGTCGTCTTCGTGCCGCCGGCCTTCACCAAGGACGCCTGCGTGGAGGCGATCGACGCCGGCATCGGCCTGCTCGTCGTCATCACCGAGGGCGTGCCGGTCCAGGACACCGCCGAGGTGTGGTCCTACCTGCAGGGCGCTGAGTCCAATCACGGGGGCACCCGGATGATCGGCCCCAACTGTCCCGGCATCATCACCCCGGGCGAGTCGCTGGCCGGCATCACCCCGCACACCATCGCCGGCAGCGGCCCGGTCGGCCTGGTGTCGAAGTCGGGCACGCTGACCTACCAGATGATGTACGAGCTGCGTGACTTCGGCTTCTCCACCGCCATCGGCATCGGCGGCGACCCGATCATCGGCACCACCCACATCGACGCGCTGCAGGCCTTCGAGGACGACCCGGAGACCAAGGCGATCGTGATGATCGGCGAGATCGGCGGCGACGCCGAGGAGCGTGCCGCCGCCTACATCAAGGAGCACATCACCAAGCCGGTCGTCGGCTATGTCGCCGGCTTCACCGCTCCCGAGGGCAAGACCATGGGCCACGCCGGCGCGATCGTGTCCGGCTCGGCCGGCACCGCGCAGGCGAAGAAGGAGGCCCTGGAGGCCGCCGGCGTCAAGGTCGGCAAGACGCCGTCGGAGACCGCCGCGCTGATGCGGGAGATCCTGACCGCGCTCTGAGCCACGCCGTACGACGGCCCGCCCTGCTCCGGCAGGGCGGGCCGTTCGCGTCTCAGGAGGCACCGGGTGGACAAGCCGGCTGGAAACTGGTGGCGATTCGCACGAATCCTCCGCTGGAGGCGGCCGTTCGCCACCAGTTTCGCCGCTACCTCCCGATCGTGGCCATCGCGTCGAGCGCGGGCCGCGGTTGCGGCTCAGCCCAGATTGACCAGCCGCAGCGCCGCCCGGTGGGTCAGCGCGACGAACTCCTCATCGGAGATGGTGGCGGCGCCGGAGGGCACGAAGCCGATCTGAGCGACATTGTCGCCGGTCTGGACGACCGACATCAGGTAGACCACCGACTGCTTGTCGGAGATCTCCACGGTCACCCGCCACACGCTCTCGGCGTCGGTGACGGCGATCTGCTCGATCTTGGTGCCCAGGTCGTCCTTCGGGCACTGGGCGAGCTTGTCGCGCACCCGCTGGATGAACTTGGTGGCCGCCTTCTGGGTGCCGAACGAGCCGATCGTCTCGGTCAGCCCGAACTCCGCCGGCAGATTGGTCGCCTCGGGCACCACATAGGACCGGGTCAGGTCGCCGGTCACGCCCTTGCGGTGGAAGTTGGCGGAGTCGCAGCTGGTCGCGGCGAGGTTGTCGGCGGTGGAGGTCACCGGCGCCGTCGCCGACCACGGCTGGGTCACGCTCGGCACCGGCGGCAGGTCGACCTCGTCGAGCATGGCCGGGCTCTCGCCGCCGGGCAGCGGGTCGACCTCGTCGGTGGTCGGGTTGTTCCTGCACGCGCCGGCGGACGGCAGCTGGCACAGCCCGTCGACCGCGGCGGCGAGCAGCCTCGTGGTCGCGGCGACCGGCTTGGTCGACGTCGGGGGCAGCGAGGCCACCACGCTGGTGGTGATCGCGCCGGTACGGGCCACGCTGGCGACCAGCGGCCGGCCGTCGGCGGCCCAGTCCCGCAGCCACAGCAGCATCGCCTCGTCGCCGACCCCGCTGACCCGTCGGGTGGAGATCAGCTGGACGCGGGGCTGCTGACAGCCGGCGTACCAGCCCAGGGTGGTCGTGTACGCCGCCTGCGCCGCCTCGGGCGTGGCGGAGACCTCGGTCGCCTGGCCGACCTGACGGTTCTCGGAGGTGAGGGTGCGCATCAGCGCAGCCTCCGGCGACTTGTCGGCGAACCGCTGCTGCTGGCACGGCAGCAGCAGCCCGTCGCGGTCGGTGTTGTCCGAGGTGAGCTCGGTCGCCCAGGCGCCCGGTAGCAGCGCGTCCACCTGGCTGTCGGAGAGCATGTCCTCGGAGGTGAGCGGGTAGGTCTTCACCGGCAGCGGCGCGGTGGTCGGACCGTGCAGGCTGAGCGTGTCCAGGCCCGGCCGCTCGCCGTTGGCGTCGGTCACCACCCAGCCCGAGCCCGCGAACGCGGCGACCGCGACGACTGCCCCGATCGCGGTATGGACCCGGCGACGCGCCGAGCCGGCCCGGGTCAGGATGGTGGGTCGCGGCCAGCGGGTCTCCCGCAGCTCGGCCGCCATCGGCTCGAAGACGCCCAGGATGCTGGTCGTGGGCACTCCCCGGCTCAACGCGAACGCCGCGGTGGCCGCCTGCAGCTCACGCTCGGCGCGGACCTGGGTGATGCCGACCTCGCGGGCCAGCTGGTCCAGCGGCAGCGTCGTCAGGTGGGCCAGCAGCAGCACCTTGCGCTGGGTCATCGGCAGCTTCGCGAGGGCGGCCAGCGTCGCCTTGATGCCGTCGTCGAGCCCCCGCTCGCGGTGGAAGGGGCGGGCCGTGGCCCGGCGCATCGCGCGCGACCATGCCTGCGGCCGGACGAAGCTCTCCGGATCGTCGAGCCGGCTCACCTTGCGCCAGTGGTGCCAGCCGACGACCAGCGCGTCACGGACGCCCTTCTGGGCCGCCGGCAGGTCCCCGGTGAGCGCCCAGGCCTGCAGCAGCAGCCGGCCACGGACGTCCTTGTAGAACGTCTCGAACGCGTCGGGGTCTGGCTTGGTCCTCATGAGCGTCGATCAGGGTACCCGGGGGAACCCCGCCGGCCGACATCCACCGCGCCGCCCTCCGGAGAGTGCGGATCGCCCGGCGTGCCCTGTCGCGGTTGCCTTGCCGGCCGGGTCAAGATGGTCGCGATGACTTCCCTGCTCCAGCCGCCCACCCGCTCGTCGGTCGAGGTGAGCGCCGATCTGCGGCACCGCCGACCGCTCGTGCTGGTGGCGACCCTGGGCGGTGTCCTGGCC
This sequence comes from Nocardioides sp., assembly GCF_047607185.1. Classification (GTDB taxonomy): domain Bacteria; phylum Actinomycetota; class Actinomycetes; order Propionibacteriales; family Nocardioidaceae; genus Nocardioides. Next base: position 7,424 of record NZ_JASGDQ010000123.1, read on the forward strand.
GCGGTGCTGCCGCTGCTGGTCTGCCTCGCCGCCGGCGTCGTCGGCTGGTTCCTCACCGAGGACGGCGCCTTCGGGGCCCCGCGCGACGCGCTCCGGGTCGGCGCCACCGGCTGGCTGATGGCCCACGGCTCGGGCGTGACCGTGCGCGGCACGGCCGTGACCGTCGTACCGCTGGGGCTGACGCTGGTCTGCCTGTGGGCGCTGTGGCGCATCGGCAACCGGGTCGGCGACTCGATCTCGGGCCACGGACCCGACGCCGATCGCATCTCCGACGGCGAGCGCGACTGGACGGTGCCCGCCGCGGCGGGACTCTTCACGGTCGGGTACGCCGTCGCGGTGGCCGTCACCGGATCGCTGGCCGCGACCCCGGGGACCGGCCTGGGCGTCTCCCGGGCCACGACCTGGGGCTTCCTGATGGCGCTCGTCGTCGGCGGCACCGGCATCGCGGTCGGCTCCGGGCGGGCCGCGATCTGGGTCGCCTGGCTGCCGCCGACGTTGCGCGCCGCGCTGCGCACCACCCGAGCCGTCCTGGTCGGCTGGCTGCTGGTCGGCGCCATCGCGCTGGTCGCGGCCTTCGTCGTCGACGCCACTACCGCCGCCAATGTGCTCTCCCAGCTCCACACCGACGCCGGCGAGTCCACCCTCTATGCCGGCGTCACCGCCGGCGTGCTCCCCAATGCGACCGCCTTCGCCGGCTCCTACCTGCTCGGCCCCGGCTTCACCGTCGGCATCGACACGCTCGTCTCACCGGGAGCGGTGGTGCTCGGCCCGCTGCCGATGTTCCCGCTGCTCGCCGCCCTCCCCGACGCCGGCAACGGCCCCGCCTGGGCACCCTGGCTGCTGCTGCTCGCCCCGCTCACCGCCTTCCTGGCGGTGGCCCGGGTGCAGCGCCGCCACCCGGCGCTGCGCTGGGAGGAGGGCGTCGTCCGCGGCCTGACCGGCGGCGTCGGCGCCGGCATCCTCTTCGGCATCGTGGCCGGGATCTCCGGCGGCGCCGCCGGGCCCGGCCGGATGGCCGACGTCCACGCCCACGCGCTCGACGTCACCCTCCATGCGGTGGTCTCCTTCGGCCTCGGCGGCCTGCTCGCCGGGCTGGCGATGACCTGGTGGCAGCGCCGCCGCTACCTGCCCGCGCCGTAGCCGCGGCAGGCTATTAGGCTCCCCGCCGTGACCTCGCGGCTCGTCGTCCTCGTCTCCGGCTCGGGGACCAACCTCCAGGCGCTGCTCGACGCCTGCGCGGATCCCGACTACGGCGCCCGGGTCGTCGCGGTCGGCGCGGACCGGGACGGCATCCTGGCGCTGGAGCGGGCCGAGCGAGCCGGCGTGCCCACCTTCGTGCACCGGGTGAAGGACTACCCGAGCCGGGAGGAGTGGGACGCGGCGCTGGCGGACGACGTGGCGGCGTACCAGCCGGACCTGGTGATCTCCGCCGGTTTCATGAAGCTGGTCGGTGCGGCATTCCTGGCGAAGCTCCGCGGCCGCTTCCTCAACACCCACCCGGCGCTGCTGCCGAGCTTCCCCGGGATGCACGGCGCCCGGGACGCGCTGGCGTACGGCGTGAAGGTCACCGGCGCCACCCTCTTCGTCGTCGACGAGGGCGTGGACACCGGCGTGATCGTCGCCCAGCGGGTCGTCGAGGTCGAGGACGACGACACCGAGGAGACGCTGCACGAGCGGATCAAGGTCGTCGAGCGGCAGATGCTGGTGGACGCCGTCGGGCGGATCGCCCGCGAGGGCTATCTCGTCACGGAGCGGCGCTTCCGGTTCGGCTCGGAACGGCCGAGGTCCTAGACTGGCGGCACACGACTGGCGCAGGTGGGCGACCACCAGGGAGTGCCCCGCCGCGGCGGGACCGAGCCGGCATCGAACGCCTGGGTGCCCCTCGTCGACAACCCAACCGATGAGGAGAGCCCCATGGATCAGATTCCCGTCAAGCGCGCGCTGGTCTCCGTCTACGACAAGTCCGGGCTGGCCGACCTGGTCGCCGGCCTGCACCAGGCCGGCGTCGAGCTGATCTCCACCGGCGGCTCCGCCAAGCTGATCGCCGACCTCGGCCTGCCGGTGACCAAGGTCGAGGACCTCACCGGCTTCCCCGAGTGTCTCGACGGCCGGGTGAAGACGCTCCACCCGCGGGTCCACGCCGGCATCCTCGCCGACCGGCGGCTGGAGTCCCACGTCGCCCAGCTCGCAGAGCTCGGCGTGGAGCCGTTCGACCTGGTCGTCTCCAACCTCTACCCGTTCACTGAGACGGTGCGCTCCGGGGCGAGCCCCGACGAGTGTGTCGAGCAGATCGACATCGGCGGCCCCTCGATGGTCCGCGCCGCCGCCAAGAACCACCCCAGCGTCGCGATCGTGACCAGCCCGGGGCAGTACGACGACACCCTGGCCGCGATCCGGGCCGGCGGCTTCACCCTCGAGCAGCGCAAGCGGCTCGCCGCCGCCGCGTTCGCCCACACCGCGGCGTACGACGTCGCGGTGGCCTCGTGGTTCGCCTCGGCCTACGTCGGCAGCGAGGACGGCTGGCCGGAGTTCGTCGGCGAGGCCTGGACCAAGTCGGCGGTGCTCCGCTACGGCGAGAACCCGCACCAGCAGGCGGCCCTCTACGCCGCGCCCGACGCCTCGGGGCTGGCCACCGCCGAGCAGTTGCACGGCAAGGAGATGTCCTACAACAACTACGTCGACACCGACGCCGCCCGCCGCGCCGCCAACGACTTCGCGGAGCCGGCGGTGGCGATCATCAAGCACGCCAACCCGTGCGGCATCGCCGTCGGTGCCGACATCGCCGAGGCACACCGCCGCGCGCACGCCTGCGACCCGGTGAGCGCCTTCGGCGGCGTCATCGCCGCCAACCGGCCGGTCAGCGTCGAGATGGCCCGGCAGGTCGCGGAGGTGTTCACCGAGGTCATCGTGGCGCCGGGCTACGAGGACGGCGCTGTGGAGATCCTCACACGCAAGAAGAACATCCGGATCCTTCTCGCCGAGGTCGGCGGGGACGCGCCGGCGGAGTTCCGGCAGGTGAGCAGGGGCGGCCTGCTGGTCCAGCTGCGTGACCACGTCGACGCCCCCGGCGACGACCCGGCGGCCTGGACGCTGGCCACCGGCGAGGCCGCCTCCCCGGAGGTGCTGGCCGACCTGGCGTTCGCCTGGAAGGCCTGCCGCGCCGCGAAGTCCAACGCCATCCTGCTCGCCCGGGACGGTGCCTCGGTGGGCATCGGCATGGGCCAGGTCAACCGGGTCGACTCCTGCCGGCTCGCGGTGGAGCGAGCCAACACCCTGGCCGAGGGGGAGGAGCGGGCCCGGGGCGCGGTGGCCGCGTCCGATGCGTTCTTCCCGTTCGAGGACGGCCCGCAGATCCTCCTCGACGCCGGCGTGACCGCGATCGTGCAGCCGGGCGGCTCGGTCCGCGACGAGCTCACCATCGAGGCCTGCAAGCAGGCCGGCGTGACGATGTACCTCACCGGCACGAGGCATTTCTTTCACTGACCCCGCCCGCAGCGTCATACGAGGTGGCTGCCGGGGCTACCGGCTCGCATGACGCTGCGGCACACAACGACGAGGACGTCATACGAGGTGGCTGCCGGGGCGACCAGCTCGTATGACGTCCGGGAGAGGACCAGGCAATGACGGCACAGCGGCTGGACGGCTCAGCCACCCTCAAGGACATCAAGGCCGAGCTGGCCCAGCGGGTCGAGCGACTCCGAGCCCGCGGCGTGAGGCCGGGGCTCGGCACCGTCCTCGTGGGCGACGACCCCGGCTCACACTGGTACGTCAACGCCAAGCACAAGGACTGTGCCGAGATCGGCATCGAGTCGATCCGGGTCGACCTGCCCGCCACCGCCACCCAGGCCGAGGTCGAGGCGGCCATCGACGAGCTCAACGCCGACCCGGCCTGCACCGGCTTCCTGGTGCAGCAACCCACCGGCCTCGACGAGTTCGCGCTGCTCTCCCGGGTCAGCCCGGACAAGGACGTGGACGGCCTGCACCCCTACAACCTCGGCAAGCTGGTGCTCGGCGAGGACGGCCCGCTGCCCTGCACTCCGGTCGGCTGCATCGAGCTGCTGCGCCGCCACGGGGTCGAGCTCAAGGGCGCCGAGGTGGTGGTCGTCGGCCGCGGCGTCACCGTCGGCCGCCCGCTCGGCCTGCTGCTCACCCGTCGTACCGAGAACGCCACGGTCACCCTGTGCCACACCGGCACCCGCGACCTGGCCGCCCACACCCGCAACGCCGACGTGGTCGTCGCAGCGGCGGGCGTGCCCGGCATCATCAGCGCCGACATGGTCAAGCCTGGCGCGGCGCTGCTCGACGTCGGCGTCAGCCGGGTCGACGGCAAGATCGCCGGCGACCTCGCCGACGACGTCTGGGAGGTCGCCGGCTGGGTGTCGCCCAACCCTGGCGGGGTCGGCCCGATGACCCGTGCCATGCTGTTGACGAATATCGTGCAGACGGCGGAGCGGTCGCTGGCCTGACCGGCCGGACCAGGGAGGCATAGTTGACCCTCGTGGACGACACCGAGGCGACGCCCGAGGAGTCGGGCCGGCCCTCGGCGCCCGACGTGGAGGAGGAGCGTCGCTACCCGTCGACGATCGGCGGCGCCTGCTATCTGGTCATCCTGGCCGCGGTGGCCGCCGCGCTCGTCGTGGTCGCGGCCGGCCACTGGCGCACCGGCGTCCACATCCTCGCCGTCGCGTTGATCGTCGCCGCGCTGCTGCGGCTGATCCTGCGGCAGCGCGACGCCGGCATGTTGGCCGTCCGCGGCCGGTTCCTCGACGCCGGGCTGCTGCTGGTCGTGGGCGGTGCGCTCTACGTCCTGGCGACCACCATCCCGAACCAGGTCTGATCGGCCGTCCCTCCCTGACACCGGATCGGCGCGATGCGGAGACGACCGCTAGCCTCCGTCGAGTGCTGCGCATCGCCACCGTCAACGTCAACGGCATCCGGGCGGCCCATCGCCGCGGCTTCGACGACTGGCTGGCAACCCGGGAGTGCGATGTCGTCACGCTCCAGGAGGTCCGCTGCCCGGTGGCGGCGCTGCCCGAGCAGGCGTTCGGCGACTATCAGGTCGCCTACGACGCCGGCGAGGTGGCCGGCCGCAACGGGGTCGCCGTCCTCACCCGGACGCCCGCCGCGGCGGTGCGCACCTGGTCGGTGCCGGACCTGGCCCGGTCGCTGCCGCGGCCGCTGCGCCGCCACGCCACCGAGGGCCGCTATGTCGAGGTCGACCTGGCCGACGTACCCCTGACCGTTGCGAGCCTCTACCTCCCCAAAGGCGGCCTGCCTGCGCACCTGCAGGACCCGCGGCGGATGCGGGAGGCACCCGACGGCGGCGCGAGGTACGAGCGCAAGATGGCGTTCATGGCCGGCTTCGCCCGCTACCTGACCCTCGCCCGCCGGGCGGCCGCCGCGGCCGGCCGGGAGTTCCTGCTGACCGGGGACCTCAACATCGCCCACACCCGCCAGGACGTCGCGAACTGGCGGCGCAGCGGCCAGGTCGAGGGCTTCCTGCCCGAGGAGAGGGCCTGGCTCGACGCCCTCATCACGCCCCGGACGCTGGTCGACGTGGTGCGCCGGCTGCGGCCGGACGCCGACGGCCCATACTCCTGGTGGAGCTGGCTCGGCCAGGCCTACGACCGCGACGCCGGCTGGCGGATCGACTACCACCTCGCCACGCCCGGCCTCGCCCGGGCTGCCCGGTCCGTCGTCGTGGACCGGCACCACCGCGGCGTCCGACTCAGCGACCACGCGCCGGTGGTCGTCGACTACGACCTGGAGGAACTCCCGGCCGTACGGTGAGGACCGGCTCCACCCGACCGAGGTTGAAACGCAAGCTCAGATCAGGCCGAGCGACCGGACGGCGGCCCGCTCCTCCTCCAGCTCGGCGACCGAGGCGTCGATGCGGGCGCGCGCGGCGTCGGAGATCTCCAGGCCCTCGACGATGCTCCAGGCGCCGCCACTGGTCCGGACCGGGAACGACGACACCAGCCCCTCCGGCACGCCATAGCTGCCATCGGAGATGACCGCCATCGACACCCAGTCGTCGTCGGTCGAGCCGTGCAGCCAGTCCCGGGAGGCGTCGACGGTGGCCGAGGCCGCCGAGGCCGCCGAGGACGAGCCGCGGGCGTCGATGATCGCCGCGCCGCGCTTGGCGACGGTCGGGATGAAGGAGGAGTCGAGCCAGTCGGCGTCGACCAGATCGGTGGCCGGCTTGCCGTTGACCAAGGCGTGGGACACGTCGGGGAACTGGGTGGCCGAGTGGTTGCCCCAGATCGTCATGCGGGTGATGTCGCGCACCGAGGAGCCGGTCTTCGCGGCCAACTGTGCGATGGCGCGGTTGTGGTCGAGTCGGGTCAGCGCCGAGAACCTCTCACGCGGGATATCGGGCGCGTTGGCCGCGGTGATCAGCGCGTTGGTGTTGGCCGGGTTGCCGGTCACCTGGATCCGGACGTCTCCGGAGGCCACCTCGTTGAGCGCCCGGCCCTGTGCGGTGAAGATCGCGCCGTTGGCCTCCAGCAGGTCCTTGCGCTCCATGCCCGCGCTGCGTGGTCTCGCCCCGACCAGCAGCGCGAGCTCGACGCCGTCGAAGACCTTCTTCGGGTCGTCACCGATCTCGATGCCGGCAAGCTGGGGGAATGCGCAGTCGTCGAGCTCCATGACGACACCCTCCAGCGCGCGCAGCGCCGGAGTGATCTCGAGGAGTCGCAGCTCGACCTCGCGGTCGCCACCGAGGGCGCCCGAGGCGAGACGGAAGAGCAGGCTGTAGCCGATCTGACCGGCGGCACCGGTGACCGCCACCTTGAGGGGTGTGTTCACGACAGGCACGTTACCGTGCGTGTGACGGGCATAACAGGGGCATGCTTACCGATCATGCGGACCGATCCGGGCGGAGTGGTCGACTACCTCGCCCAGGACGAGGCCGGCAACGTCTGGTGGCTCGGCCACGACGGCGCCGCCGACACCGGCAGCTGGCGGGCGGGGGAGGGCGGCGCCCGGGCCGGCCTCGCGATGTCGGCGACCCCGCGCCGGGGCGACGGCTACCCGACGGCGTACCTGCCGGGGGAGGGCGAGCACCTCGCCACCGTCATCGACGCGCCGGACGAGCCCGGCGGCGGTGCTGGCACGGTCGTCGTCGAGACCGACGACCGTGCCGACACCTACCGACGGGGCGCCGGCCTGATCGAGCGGGTCGAGGGCTCGATCAGGTGGTCGCTCAGGCCTGTGGCGGACTAGGCGGCGTGTCGGTCGCGGGCTTCCACTGCTGGGCGACGTAGTCCCACTCCCAGCCGTCCTGGATGATCCGGGGCTGCCCGGTGGCCGGATCGACGCCGTGCTCGCCGGAGGTGTCCGCGACGAACGCCGAGGTCGGCATGGCGGTCTCCGAGGTGGTCTCGTCCGCCTGGCTCCAGGCCGGAGTGCCGTCGGTCGGCTTGGCCGCCGGGGTCGGCAGGCTCGGCAGCGAGATGCCCGAGCCGGGCACCGGGTCCGAACCGTGGCCGAAGACCACCGGGAAGAGCACGCCGGCGATCACGCCGCCGAGCAGCGGGGCCAGGATGAACAGCCACAGCTGCACGATGTGGGAGCCGCCCGCGAACAGTGCGGGACCGATCGAGCGGGCCGGGTTGACCGAGGTGCCGGTCAGCGGGATCGCGACGAAGTGGATCGCGGCGAGGGCCAGGCCGATGGCCAGCGGGGCGAGCGCCTCGTACTCGTGACGCGCGTCGGTGACCGCCAGGATGATGAACACGAAGACGGCGGTGAGCACCAGCTCGGCAAGGAAGGCCGCCCACCAGGCGAGGCCGGAGCCGTGGCTGCCGAAGCCGTTCTGCGCCATGTGGTCGGTGGCGGTGTAGCCGTCGAAGCCCTGCAACACCACCCAGAGCGCGGCGGCGGCGAGGATCGCGCCGACGACCTGCGCGCCGACGTAGACCGGCACGTTGCGCCAGGCGAACCGGCCGCTGGCCGCCACCCCCACGGTCACCGCCGGGTTGAAGTGGCCGCCGGAGATGCGGCCGAAGGCATAGGCGCCGATGACGACGGCGATGCCGAACGAGAGACCGGTCGCGACAGTGTCGGGAGCGGTGCCGCCCGCCGCGCCGGTCGCGAGGGCCGCACCGCAGCCGAGTAGGACGAGGATAAAGGTGCCGATCGCCTCTGCGGCGATGGCCTGACTGCCGACAGCGGCGACCGGTCCGGCCTCCACGATGTCCGGCTCGATCGGCTCGGGCACTTCCTGAGACATGTTCCACCCCTAGGTTCGACACGAACGGAATTCACCCTAGACCCTTTGCCTGTGCATTCCCGGATGCCAAGGTGAGAGTCGCCCGCGCGTCAGGTATCTTGACGTCAAGCAATCTTCGACCCAGGAGCGTCATGGCAGCCAAGATCATCTACACCCACACCGACGAGGCGCCGCTGCTGGCGACGTACTCCTTCCTCCCCATCGTGAGCGCCTACGCCGCGAAGGCCGGTGTGGCCGTGGAGACCCGGGACATCTCGGTCGCGGCGCGGATCCTGGCGCAGTTCGGCCTCGCCGACGACGCGCTGAGCGAGCTCGGCGAGCTGGCCAAGACCCCGGCGGCCAATATCGTCAAGCTGCCCAACATCTCCGCCTCCATCCCCCAGCTCAAGGCCGCGATCAAGGAACTGCAGGAGAAGGGCTACGCGGTGCCGGACTACCCCGAGTCGCCCGCCACCGAGGAGGAGCGCGAGATCCGCGCCAAGTACGACAAGGTCAAGGGCTCGGCGGTCAACCCGGTGCTGCGCGAGGGCAACTCCGACCGCCGCGCGCCGCTGAGTGTGAAGAACTACGCCAAGTCGCACCCGCACCGCAACAAGCCCTTCGGCGAGGGCTCCAAGACCGCCGTCGCCACGATGGGCGCCCACGACTTCAGGAGCAACGAGAAGTCGGTCACCCTGGGCGCCGACGACACCTTGAAGATCGTCCTGGAGACGGCGGCCGGCGAGACCGTGGTGCTCAAGGAGTCGCTGCCGGTGCTCGCCGGCGAGATCGTCGACGCGACCTTCCTCTCCGTTGCCGACCTGCACGCCTTCCTGCGCGACGCGCTGGCCCAGGCCAAGGCCGAGGACGTGCTCTTCTCGGTGCACCTCAAGGCGACCATGATGAAGGTCTCCGACCCGATCATCTTCGGCCACGTCGTGAAGGCCTACTTCGCCGACGTCTTCGCCACCTACGGTGCGGACCTCGCTGCCGCCGGCCTGTCTGCCAACGACGGCCTCGGCGCCATCCTCGCCGGGCTGGCCTCGCTGCCCAACGGTGCGGAGATCGAGGCGGCCATCACCGCGGCCATCGAGGCCGGGTCGCGGCTCTCCTATGTCAACTCCGACAAGGGCATCACCAACCTCCATGTGCCCTCCGACGTCATCGTGGACGCCTCCCTGCCGGCGCTGATCCGAAATGGGGGGCGACTGTGGGGTTCGGATGGCGGCGAGGACGACACCCTCGCGGTGATCCCCGACTCCTCCTACGCCGGCGTCTACCAGACCGTCATCGACGACGTGAAGAAGAACGGCCCGCTCGACCCCGCCACCATCGGCACCGTCCCCAATGTGGGCCTGATGGCACAGGCGGCCGAGGAGTACGGCTCCCACGACAAGACCTTCGAGATCCCCACCGCCGGCACCGTCCGGGTGCTCGCCTCCGACGGCACCGTGCTGCTCGAGCACGACGTCGAGGCCGGCGACATCTGGCGCGGCACCCAGACCAAGGACATCCCGATCCAGGACTGGGTCAAGCTCGCCGTCTCCCGGGCCCGGGCCACCGGCGCCCCGGCGGTGTTCTGGCTCGACGAGTCCCGCGCCCACGACGCCTCGATCATCGCCAAGGTCAACGCCTACCTCCCCGAGCACGCCACCGACGGCCTGGACATCAAGATCCTCTCGCCGCAGCTCGCCACGGCGTACTCCCTGGAGCGGATGCGGCAGGGCCTGGACACCATCTCGGTGACCGGCAACGTGCTGCGCGACTACAACACCGACCTCTTCCCGATCCTCGAGCTGGGCACCTCGGCGAAGATGCTCTCCGTCGTGCCGCTGATCGCCGGCGGTGGCCTCTTCGAGACCGGCGCCGGTGGCTCCGCCCCCAAGCACGTGCAGCAGCTGGTGGAGGAGAACTACCTGCGCTGGGACAGCCTCGGCGAGTTCTTCGCGCTGGTGCCCTCCTTCGAGAAGTACGCCGAGCAGGCCGGCGCCCCCGCCGCCCAGGTGCTCGCCGACACCCTCGACAAGGCCACCGGCACCTTCCTCAACGAGGACCGCTCGCCCGGTCGCAAGCTGGGCACCATCGACAACCGCGGCTCGCACTTCTACCTGGCGCTCTACTGGGCCCAGGAGCTGGCCGCGCAGACCGACTCGCCGGAGCTGGCCGCCGCGTTCAAGCCGCTCGCCCAGTCGCTGGCGGCCGCCGAGTCGACCATCGTCGAGGAGCTGCTCGCGGTGCAGGGCCAGCCCGCCGACATCGGCGGCTACTACCTGCCCGACCCGGAGAAGACCGCCGCGGTGATGCGCCCCAGCAAGACCTTCAACGAGGCCCTCGCCGCCCTCTGACCACCCCTCCCCGGTGAGCAGCCGCAAACTGACGCCAATTCAGTGGTGAGCAGTCGCAAACTGACGCGCGTGGGACGGTGAGCAGTCGCAACTGACGCGCGTGGGACGGTGAGCAGTCGCAAACTGACATCCCCCGCTGCGCTCCTCCTGTCAGTTTGCGACTGCTCACCTTGGGGAAGGGGGGTTGGCTTGGCGGTCCACCTCGGCCCAGGCCCCCGGTACCCGGAAAACCAGAGGCGGAGTGTCCGCGCCGCGTCATAGTGTCGGGACAGTGACCGAGACGATCTCAGGGGCCCCGGCCGGGCTCGGCAGTCAGCCTGACGCGCCGCGCCCGCACCCCTCGCGGAGCGTCGACTGGCGGCGGATGCGACACCCGGTCGCGGGTGCCGCGCTGGTCATGCTCGGCCTCGCCGCGATCGCCCAGGCGCTCGGCTCCGTCGTCGCCGGGCATCTCGCCGAGGGGCCGACGACGGCGCTGGTCTGGCTGCTCGCCCTGCTCGTCGTCGGCGGCGCGATCCTCGACACCACCGGCCGGGCCGCGTGGGCCGGTGTCGCCGACCGGGCCGAGGGCACGCTGCGCGGCGACCTGCTCGCCGCCGCCCTGCACCAGCCGCTCGCCTCGCTCACCGAGCAGGCGGTCGGCGAGATCCTCGACCGGGTCGACGACGACACCCACGAGGTCGGCAACCTGCTGCGCTGGCAGATCTGGGTCGCCTTCAAGACGTTGCTGTCCACGGGGCCGATGTGGCTGGTCGCCGGGTTCACCTGGTGGCCGGCGTTCGTGCTCTTCCCCGTGGTCGGCGCCGTCGCCGTGGTGGTGATGCGCCCCTTCCTGGCCGAGATCGCCCGACGCAAGGTCGTCGAGGAGGCCGCCTGGACCGACCACGCCGCCGCGCTGGAGGAGGGCATCGCCGGGCGCGACGATCTGCGCACCTCGCTGGGCCGCCCCTTCGCCGTACGACGCCTGGCACGGCTCTCCGCCGAAGTCCACGCGAAGTTCTTCCGGGTGCTCCGCGTCGAGGCCCGGCTCGCGCTGCGGGTGGGACTGCTGCTCAGCGGACTGCTGGTCGCTACCGCCGTCGCCGGCGTCGCCCTGGTCGTCACCGACCACCTCACCGTGGCCCGGCTGGTCACCCTCTTCCTGGTCACCACCACCTTCGTCGGCCAGATCAACCAGCTCGCCCACCAGCTGCCCGACATCCAGGCCGGCCTCGGCGCGGTGATCCGGCTGCGGCAGATGATGGCGGTCCCGGCCGAGCCGACCGGCGGCGCACCGGTCCCGACGGGGCCGCTCGACCTGCGCATCCGCAGCCTGGACTTCTCCTACGAGGAGGGCACCTTCGGGCTGCGCGACATCAGCCTCCAGGTCGAGCCTGGCCACACCATCGCGCTGGTCGGCCGCACCGGCTCGGGCAAGTCGACCCTGGCCTCACTGCTCTCGCGGGCCGTCGAGCCACCGCCCGGCACCGTCTTCCTCGGCGGTGTCGACGTCACCGCGATCGACCTGCAGCAGCTGCGCGCCCGGGTCGGCGTGGTCACCCAGCGCACCGAGATCCTGGCCGGCACCCTCGCCGACAACATCACCCTCTTCGACGCGGTGCCACGCCAGGAGGTGACCGCTGCAGTCGAGGAGCTCGGCCTCAGCGACTGGGTGGCCGGTCTGCCCGACGGGCTGGACACCCTGCTCGGCCCCGGCGGCACCAACCTCTCGGCGGGGGAGGAGCAGCTGGTCGCCTTCGCCCGGCTGCTGGTGCGCCACGTCCAGCTGGTCGTGCTCGACGAGGCCACCGCCCGGATGGACCCGGTCACCGAGGCCCGGGTGGTCGCCGCCGCCGACCGCCTCGTCAGCGGCCGCACCGGCGTCCTGGTCGCCCACCGGCTCAGCACCATCGAGCGCGCCGAGATGGTCGCCGTCCTCGACCACGGCCGGGTCATCCAGCACGGTATGCGCGACGAGCTCGCCCGCGTCGACGGGCCGTTCCGTCGGCTGCTGGCGGCCAGCGCCACCGAGGGCTTCGACGACCCCGCCGCCGGGGACGCCCCGGACACCGCCGTCGGCGCGGTACGTCGCCAGGGCCGGCGCCCGGCCCGCCCCGAGGTGGGCGAGGGCCCGTCGCTGGCCCGCGGCACCTGGCACGCGCTGTGGATCAAGCCCTGGTGGGGCGCCTTCTCGGTGATGGAATTCCTGGTCGGCAGCATCTGCGCGCCGCTCGGCGTCATCACCGGCTGGGTGTGGGGGCGGGCCGTCGCCGACCTCACCGAGGGCGACACGCCGACGCTGCTCACCCTCGCCCTGTGCGCCTCGCTGCTGGTCGCGCCGGTCGCCCTCGCCGACGCCTTCCGGCGCTACCCGCGCTGGTGGATCGAGGTCATGCTGCGGGTGCGGATGTCGGTCCTGCTCGGCCAGACCTGCACCCACCGGCTGCCGCGCAACCCACCCGGCGAGATCGTGGCCCGGTCGATGGACGCCGACCGCTTCGCGAGGTACGCCGACCGCTGGGTCGACTTCGTCAACGGCCTGCTGATCTCCGGGCTCACCATGCTGGTCGGCGGCAGCTGGCTCGCCGGCGGGATCCTGCTGGCGGTGATGGCCTCGGCTGCGCTCGCCTCCTCGATCGGCCGGCCGATCGCCGGCCGTTCCGCCGCCAAGTCCTCCGCCGCGCGGGCCCGGTTCGGGCGCGCCGTGGTGTCGGCGGTGGAGTCGGCCCGCACCGTCAAGCTCGCCGGCCGGATCCCGCAGGTGCACGCCCACCTCCGCGAGGTCGACGACGGCCGGGTCGAGGCCGCCGTCTTCGAACATCGGGTCCAAGCCGTCCTCGACGCGGTCCCCATCGTGCTGGTCCAGGTCGGCGTCGTGGTGGCCTGGGCCTGCCTGCTGTGGGGGGTGTGGGGGCTGGCCACCGCGCTGCTGGTCGCCAACGCCGTCAACGGCTTCGACTGGTTCGGCCGGGTCGCCGGCGCCGTGGTCACCGAGGCGCCCGGCACGGCCGCCTGGCAGCGGGCCACCAGCGAGTTCGCCGGGGGCGTCGACCTGATGACGCTGGAGCCCGGCATCGACCTGGTGACCGGCGACGCGCCGGAGCCGGCGCCGGCAGAGCACGTCGAGTTGCGCGGCCTCACCCTCGACCGTCTCACTGCGGTCCACGACGACGGCACCATCGGCGTCTCCGGTGTCGACCTCACCGTCGAGCGTGGCGAGCTGGTGCTGCTGCTCGGCCAGGTCGGCTCCGGCAAGTCCAGCCTGCTCTCGGCCCTGGCCGGGCTGCTCGACCACACCGGCGCGATCCGCTGGAACGGTGTCGAGGTCGACGACGCGGAGGCGTTCCTGCGGCCGCGGCAGGTCGCCCACGTGGCCCAGGTGCCGCGGGTGCTGTCGGGGACGTTCGCCGACAACGTCAGGCTCGGCTACGACCGCGACTTCGACAGGCCGGTCGCCACCGCCCGGCTCGGCCCCGACGTCGCCGACGCCGGCGGGCCGGACGCCGTCGTGGGTCATCGCGGCGTCCGTCTCTCCGGCGGCCAGGTGCAGCGGCTGGCGCTGGCCCGGGCGTTGGCCGCCGACGCCGAGCTGCTGCTCGCCGACGACGTCTCGAGCGCGCTCGACGCCGCCACCGAGATCGAGCTGTGGCAGGGCCTGCGGGAGCGGCACACCACCGTCATCGGGGCCACCTCGAAACGGGCCGCGCTCGCCCAGGCCGACCGGGTCGTCGTACTCGTGGACGGGGAGGTCGCTGCCGTCGGGCCCTGGCCGGAGCTGGCCCCGGCCTGGGGCCACCTGGCGGGGTGACCGGGCTCATGCCGGGATTGAGGAATACCGGTGAAGGAGGCACGTGTTGCGGGTCCACGTGACCCATCGCGCCCATCTCGTCCTCGCCATCGTCGCGCTCTCGGTCGGCGGCTTCGCGATCGGCACGACCGAGTTCGTCACCATGGGCGTGCTGCCCGAGATCGCCCACGGCGTCGGCGTCAGCGTGCCGTCGGCCGGCCACATCATCTCCGCCTACGCCCTCGGCGTGGTCGTCGGCGTGCCGATCCTCTCCTTCTTCGCCGCCGGGCTTCCCCGCAAGACGCTGCTGCTGGCGTTCATGGGCGTCTACGCGTTCTTCAACGCCGCCTCCGCACTGGTCTCCTCCTACGGCCTGCTGACCCTCGCCCGCTTCCTCGACGGCCTGCCGCACGGCGCCTACTTCGGTGTCGCCTCGCTGGTCGCCGCCAGCCTGGTCGCCCCCGAGACCCGCGGCCGCGCCGTCGCCGGGGTGATGATGGGCCTCTCGGTCGCCAATGTCGTCGGCGTGCCCGCCGCGACCTGGCTCGGCCAGCAGGCCGGCTGGCGCGCCACCTATCTCACCTGCGCCCTGCTCGCGCTGGTCACCGTCGTGATGGTCGCGCTGTTCGTGCCCCAGCAGCCCGGCGACCCGGCGGCGACCGGCCGCGCCGAGGCTCGCCAGTTCTTCACCAACGGACAGGTCTGGCTGACCATGCTGGCCGGGGCGATCGGCTTCGGCGGACTGTTCTGCGTCTACTCCTATATCGCCGAGATCGTGAAGGTCGTCGGCGGCCTGGACAAGGGCGCCGTGCCGTTCTTCACCCTCGCCTTCGGCCTCGGCATGGTCGTCGGCACCTGGCTGGCCGGCGAGCTGGCGCGCTGGTCGGTCTTCCGGTCGCTGCTCATCGGCGGCCTGGGCAGCGGCCTCGCGCTGGTCGCCTTCTGGCTGGCGGCACCGCACGGCTGGTGGCTGTGGCCGTTCACCTTCCTGGTCACCGCGGTCGGCTCCATCCTGACGATCAACCTGCAGCTGCGGCTGATGGACGTCGCCGGCGACGCCGTCACCCTCGGCGCGGCGATGAACCACGCCGCCCTCAACGTCGCCAACGCCCTCGGCGCCTTCCTCGGCGGAGCGGTGATCGACGCCGGCTACGGCTACCGCTCGCCGGCCGTCGTCGGGGTGATCCTCTCGGTCGTCGGCGTGGCGATCATGGCCTGGAGCGTCACCCTCCATCGTCGTACGACGCTGGCGGCCGCGACCTGCTGAGCGATACCGGTTCGCGTCCGCGAGGTCAGCCGGGGAGAATGGGATCCATGACTGAGACCGCACCGACGGCGCGACCGCGGGTCCTCTCCGGGATCCAGCCGACCGCCGACAGCTACCACCTCGGCAACTACCTCGGTGCGGTGCGGCAGTGGCAGGCCCTGCAGGCCGACTACGAGCCGTTCTTCTTCATCGCCGACCAGCACGCGATCACCATCGAGCAGGACCCCAAGGTGCTGCGCCGGCGGACCCTGGTCGCGGTCGCGCAGTTGCTGGCCGCCGGGGTCGACCCCGAGCGCAGCGCGATCTTCGTCCAGTCCCACCTGTCCGAGCACGCCCAGCTCGCCTGGGTGCTGGAGTGCCTGACCGGCTTCGGCGAGGCACGGCGGATGACGCAGTTCAAGGACAAGTCGGCCAAGGGCGGCGAGGGCTCCTCCAGCGTCGGCCTGTTCGCCTACCCCATGCTGATGGCCGCCGACATCCTGCTCTACCGGCCCGCCTACGTGCCGGTGGGCGAGGACCAGCGCCAGCACCTCGAACTCACCCGCGACCTGGCACAGCGGTTCAACTCCCGCTACAAGAGGACCTTCCGCCTCCCCGAGCCCTATATCGTCAAGGAGACCGGCAAGATCTTCGACCTGCAGGATCCGACCAGGAAGATGTCGAAGTCGTCGTCCTCCCCGAGCGGCATCATCGAGATGCTCGACGACCCGGCGGTCTCGGCCAAGAAGATCAGGAGCGCCGTCACCGACTCCGGCAGCGAGGTCCGCTTCGACGAGGAGGGCAAGCCGGGCGTCTCCAACCTGCTGCGCATCTACTCCGTGCTCACCGACGCACCCGTAGAGAAGCTCGAGGAGCAGTACGCCGGGCGCGGCTATGGCGACTTCAAGAAGGACCTCGCCGACGTGGTGGTCGACTTCGTGACTCCCTTCCGGTCGCGGGCGCTGGAGCTGCTCGACGACCCGACCTATCTCTCCGGCGTACTCGCCGCCGGGGCGGCGCGGGCGCGGCCGGTGGCCGCGAAGACGCTCGCCGACGTCTACGAACGGGTCGGATTTGTGGCGCCCGGCCAGTAGAGTCGCCGACGTGCTGACCATCGGTGTAGCTGTGGCGATCCCGGAGCCGTGGGCGAGGCAACTGCAGGACTACCGGGCCTCGATCGGCGACGACACGGCCGCGATGATCCCGACCCACATCACCCTGGTCCCGCCGACCCTGGTCGCCGACGAGGTGCTGCCCGACATCGAGCGCCATCTGGCGGCGGTCGCCGACGGCATCGCCCCGTTCGGGGTGCACCTGCGCGGCACCGGCACCTTCCGGCCGGTCTCGCCGGTGGTCTTCGTCGCGGTGGTCGAGGGGATCGTCGAGTGCGAGCTGCTGGCCGAGGCGGTGCGGCGCGGGCCGCTCGACGTCGACCTCGCCTTCCCCTACCACCCGCACGTCACCGTCGCCCACGACCTCCCGGAGGCCGCACTGGACCAGGCGTTCGGCGAGTTGGCCGACTTCGAGGCGATCTTCGAGGTCGACGACTTCCACCTCTACCTCCACGACGCTGTCGAGGGTTGGCGGCCCAGTCGTGACTTCACGCTCCAGGTGGGAGCGCGTCGCTGAGCCCGAAGGCGCTCCTGCAGCGGCTCCGTGACCGGAGTCCGCTGGTCGACCATGCCCTGCGGACCCAGGAGAACTACGGCGCCGTCGGCGGCAGCCAGCAGGCGGCGGCGGTCACCTACTTCGGCTTCCTGTCCTTCTTCCCGGTGCTCGCGCTGGCCGTCTTCGCCGTCGGTCTGGTCGCCCGGGTCTGGCCCGACGCCCAGGCAGGCCTGGCCGACGCGATCAATCAGGTGGTCCCCGGCCTGGTCGGCTCGGGGGAGGGGCAGGTCTCGCTGAGCGACGTGCAGCGCTTCAGTGGCTGGGCCGGCCTCGTCGGCCTGCTCGGCGTGCTGTACGCCGGCCTCGGCTGGATCTCCGCGCTGCGCACCGCTCTGCAGGTCGTCTTCGACGTGCCCGCCGCCGAGCGGCCGGGCTGGCTGCGCGGCAAGCTGAACGACCTGGTCGCGCTGATCGGCGTCGGCGCGGTGCTGTTCGTCAGCGTCGTGGGCGCCGGTCTGGTGACCGGCTGGACCGACGACGTCCTGGGCTGGCTCGGCCTCGGCCAGGGCGCCTCCTGGGCGGTCTCGCTCATCGCCCTGGTCATCGCCTGGGTCGTCGACGTGGTGCTGTTCTTCGCCCTGTTCCGGCTCGTCGGCCGCCCGGCGGTGCCCGGCCGCAGCCTGTGGCAGGCGGCCATGCTCGGCGGTGTCGGCTTCGAGATCCTCAAGGCGCTCTCGTTCCTGGTGCTCGGCTCGGTGCGCGGCAGCCCGGCCTTCCAGGCGTTCGGTGTGGCCGTCGTACTGCTGGTCTGGATGAACTACTTCATGCAGGTCGTGCTCTACGGCGCATCCTGGGCGCAGACCTCACCGGCCGCCCGCAAGGCCGAGGCGGGGGCATGAAACGATGGCGGGCGTGAAGTCTGACAAGAGACTCGGCTGGCTGCTCGTCGGCGTGGCGATCTGGAACTTCTTCATCTGGATCACCTTCGCCAAGAACCTCTCCGCCGCCCACAGTCGTGGCGAGGAGCATCCGCAGGGCTACTGGATCGCCCACACCGTGCTGATCGTCGTCGACCTGATCATCGGCGCCGTCCTCGGGGTCGTCGGCGCCAAGCGCCTGCGAGCCGGCAGGTAGCCGGGTTCGTACGCCGCCGCGCCGGTTGGGTCACCCAGGGCTGGCAGGGCGCTGGCCCGGCTGCCTGCAACACCCGGGCCAGCGCCGCCGTCACTACGGCAGTAGCTAGGGAATCGCTGATCAATGGCGCCGTCGCGAGCGTCGCGAGGCGAGTGCGCTGGCAAGCCGCGGGCGCGAAGTCAGGCTGGCCGCCTGTCGAGCGTCGGCGGCGCGGCCAGCGTGCCGCATCGCGGCGCGCAGCAGGCGGGATTGATCAGCGATTCCCTAGAGCCCCTGCTTGATCGCGGTGCGTAGATCCTTGTTGAGCTGGCTGATCACGTCGAGCGGGATCTCCTTGGGGCAGGCCGCCGCGCACTCGCCGATGTTGGTGCAGCCGCCGAAGCCCTCGTGGTCGTGCTGGGCGACCATCGAGGCCACCCGGGAGTAGCGCTCCGGCTGGCCCTGCGGCAGCTCGCCGAGGTGGGTGATCTTCGCGCCCAGGAACAGCGAGGCCGAGCCGTTGGGGCAGGCCGCCACGCAGGCACCGCAGCCGATGCAGGTCGCCACGTTGAAGGCGCGCATCGCCTTGTCGCGCGGCGCCGGCACCGAGTTGGCCTCGGGCGCGGAGCCGGTGTTGGCGGAGATGTAGCCGCCGGACTGGATGATCCGGTCGAACGCCGAGCGGTCCACCACCAGGTCCTTGACGACGGGGAAGGAGCCCGCGCGCCACGGCTCGATGGTGATCACGTCGCCGTCGGAGAAGGAGCGCATGTGGAGCTGGCAGGTGGTGGTGACCTCCGGACCGTGGGCCTGGCCGTTGATCATCAGCGAGCACATGCCGCAGATGCCCTCACGACAGTCGGAGTCGAAGGCCACCGGCTCCTCGCCGGAGGTCACCAGCTGCTCGTTGAGCAGGTCGAGCATCTCCAGGAACGACATGTCGCTCGAGACGCCGTCCAGCTCGTAGGTGTGCATCGCCCCCGCGGCGGTCGCCTCAGCCTGGCGCCAGATGTTCAGCGTCAACTTCACTTGTAGGACCTCTGCTTCATCTCGATCGCCGTGTAGATCAGGTCTTCCTTGTGCAGGACCGGGGCACCGTCCTCGCCGCCCCACTCCCAGGCCGCGACGTAGGCGAACTCGTCGTCGTGGCGCATCGCCTCGCCGTCCTCGGTCTGCGACTCGGCCCGGAAGTGGCCACCGCAGGACTCACGCCGGTTGAGCGCGTCGATGCACATCAGCTCGCCGAGCTCGATGAAGTCGGCCACCCGGCCGGCCTTCTCCAGGTCCTGGTTGAGCGACTCGGCGCTGCCCAGCACCTTGACGTTGCCCCAGAACTCCTTCTTCAGGTCGCGGATCAGGCCGATGGCCTTCTTCAGGCCCTCCGCGGTCCGCTCCATGCCGCAGTACTCCCACATGATCTGGCCGAGTTCCTTGTGGAAGGACTCGACGGAGCGGGAGCCGTTGATCGACAGGAACTTGGCGATCCGCTCCTGCACCGCCTGCTGGGCCTCCAGTACGGCGGCGTCGGAGTCGTCCACCGCGGGGAAGGGGCCGTCCGCGAGGTACTCGCGGATGGTGTTCGGCAGCACGAAGTAGCCGTCGGCCAGGCCCTGCATCAGCGCCGAGGCGCCGAGCCGGTTGGCGCCGTGGTCGGAGAAGTTGGCCTCGCCCGTCACGAACAGGCCGGGAATGTTGGACTGCAGCTCGTAGTCGACCCAGAGCCCGCCCATGACGTAGTGCACGGCGGGGTAGATGCGCATCGGCACCTCGTAGGGGCTTTCGCCGGTGATCCGCTCGTACATGTCGAGGAGGTTGTCGTACTTCTCCTCGATGGCGTGCTTGCCCAGCCGGGCGATCGCGTCGGTGAGGTCGAGGTAGACGCCACGGCGGACCATCTTGGTGGTGCCGTCGGGCTGCGCCTCGGCGACCTCGGGGCCGACGCCGCGACCCTCGTCGCACATGTACTTCGCGGCCCGGGAGGCGATGTCACGGGGGACCAGGTTGCCGAAGGAGGGGTAGATCCGCTCGAGGAAGAAGTCGCGGTCCTCCTCGGGAATCTCCCGCGGGTCCAACTCTGCGTCCTCGGCCCGCTTCGGCACCCAGACGCGACCGTCGTTGCGCAGGGACTCCGACATCAGGGTCAGCTTCGACTGGTGGGCTCCGGAGACCGGGATGCAGGTCGGGTGGATCTGGGTGTAGCAGGGGTTGGCCATATAGGCGCCCTTGCGGTGGGCCCGCCAGGTCGCGGTGACATTGGAGCCCATCGCATTGGTGGAGAGGTAGAAGACGTTGCCGTAGCCACCGGAGGCGAGCACGACCGCGTCGGCGAGGTGGGTCTCGACCTCACCGGTGACCATATTGCGGGCGATGATGCCGCGCGCCCGGCCGTCGACCACGATCAGCTCGAGCATCTCGTGGCGGGTGAACGCCTCGACCGTGCCGGCCGCCACCTGCCGCTCCATCGCCTGGTAGGCGCCCAGCAGCAACTGCTGACCGGTCTGGCCGCGGGCGTAGAACGTGCGGGAGACCTGCACACCGCCGAAGGAGCGGTTGTCCAGCAGGCCGCCGTACTCGCGGGCGAACGGGACGCCCTGGGCGACGCACTGGTCGATGATGTTCACCGACTCCTCGGCCAGCCGGTAGACATTGGACTCCCGGGCCCGGTAGTCGCCGCCCTTCACCGTGTCGTAGAAGAGACGGAAGATCGAGTCGCCGTCCTCCTTGTAGTTCTTGGCCGCGTTGATGCCGCCCTGGGCGGCGATCGAGTGCGCCCGGCGCGGGGAGTCCTGGTAGCAGAAGGACTTCACGTGGTAGCCGGCCTCGCCCAGCGTGGCGGCGGCGGCGCCGCCGGCCAGGCCGGTGCCGACGATGATCACGCTCAGCTTGCGGCGGTTGGCCGGGTTGACCAGGCGGTTCTCGAACTTGCGAGTGGTCCAGCGCTCGGCGATCGGGCCGGTCGGCGCCTTGGCGTCGACGAGCTTGTCGCCGAGGACGTAGTAGCCGGCGGCGTCGTCGGACAACTGGTGTGGCGGCTCGTTGGTCGGGGTCAGCCCCGAGAGGTAGTGGGTTCCATCAGCCATGATCGGGCTCCTAGTCGATGACGCCGAGCAGCGTGAAGAGAGGGACCAGCGCGAAGCCGCCGGCGATGACGATCGCGACCACCCAGCCGGCGATGCGGGCCCGGGCGCGGGCGACGGCGGAGTTGGTCAGGCCCAGCGTCTGCAGCGAGCTGAAGGTGCCGTGGTGGAGGTGGAACCCGAGGGCGAGCATCGCGATGAGATAGATGATCGTCATCCACCACACGTCGAAGCTGTGCACCAGCAGCTGGTAGGGGTTCTCGGTGATGTCGGCGGCCTGGCCACCCGAGCCGGGGTTGATCTTGACGATCGTGAAGTGCAGCAGGTGCCAGATGATGAAGACCAGCAGCGTCAGCCCGCCCCAGCGCATGGTGCGCGAGGAGAGCGAGGACTTGATATTCCGCTTGACCTGGTACTTCACCGGGCGGGCGTGGTTCGCGCGCTTCCACAGCGTCGCGGCGCTGGCCACGTGGACCACCAGCGCGGCCAGCAGGCCGACCCGGATGATCCACAGCGCGCCCTCGCGCGGCAGCATCGGCTCGCCGATGATGCGCAGGTGCTCCGCGTAGGTGTTGTAGGCCTCTTCGCCCGAGAAGGCCTTGAGGTTGCCGTACATATGTGTGAGAACGAACAGGATGAAGACGATCCCGCTGGCTGCCATCAGCAGCTTCAGCGCGATCGTCGACCGCGTCGCCCGCACTCCCTTGACGAGTTCGGTGGTTGCCACAGCGCAGCACGTTACTCGTGGTGACTTCCGTCATGTGATCCGGGCCCGTGTGACATATGCCCGGTTACCTCTCAGTACGACGAGCAGGTAGGGCCACTCGCGGGTGGCCGATCAGCGCGACACGCGGGGCGCGCCTCGGCGTGTCGCGCCCGTGAAGGTGATCATGTGGCCCTTGCTCGCCGTCCGGCTCCGAGTGGGGTACGGCGTGATGGAAAGTTCACACTCTGTGGCGACCGCCACTGTCTGGTCCTAAGGTGCCGCCTATGACCGACGCCGACGCGCTGGCGACTGCCCTGCCGCTGTTGCAGCCGGGGGACGAGCACACCACCGCCGAGTGGGAGGCCGCTGCGGCGGCCGTGCTCCGCAAGGCCCGCCGGCTCTCCGAGACCGATGCCGACGCGCTCGCCTGGGACAAACTGGCCCGCACCACGCTCGACGGCATCGCCGTGACCCCGCTGGGGATGCCCGGCGGCCACCTGGATCGGCAGAGCATCGTGTCGGTTCGCCCCACCCGTCAGGGCGCCTGGGACATCCGCTCGCTGATCGCCGACCCGGAAGCGAAGCTCGCCAACGAGGCGGCGCTGGTCGACCTCGACGGCGGCGTCACCAGCCTGTGGCTGGCCGCCGACGAGAGCACCGACGTCGCGGCGACCCTGGCCGGCGTACTCCTCGACCTGGCGCCGGTGGTGCTCGACGCCCCGACCGCGCCCGCGACGATCGCGGACGCGTTCCTGGCGCTGCCCGGCGCGAAGCATCCCGACTGCAACCTCGGCATCGACCCGCTCGGCGCGATGCTGCGTCGCCCCACGGTCGAGCAGAGCCCGTTGGCGATGGAGGAGCTGACGGGCTACGCCCGCAAGGCCTGGCAGGCCGACATCCGCGCCATCGTGGTCGACGCCACCGCCGCACACGACCTCGGCGCCAGCGACGCCCAGGAGCTCGGCTGGGCGATCGCCGTCGGCACCGCCTACCTGCGCGCGCTCGCGGGCGACGGCTTCGGCCCCGACGAGGCGGCGAGCCTGATCGAGTTCCGGCTGGCCGCCACCGACGAGCAGTTCCCGACCATCGCCAAGTTCCGGGCGCTGCGCACGCTGTGGGCCAGCGTGCTGACCCACTCCGGCGTCGCCGACACCACCGCCCGCGTCCACGGCGCCACCAGCCGGCCGATGCTGAGCAAGTACGACCCCTACGTCAACATGCTGCGCGGCACCGTCGCGGCCTTCGCCGCCGGCGTCGGGGGAGCCGACGCCGTCACCGTGCTGCCCTTCGACAGCGCCAACGGCCGCCCCGACGCCTTCGGCCGACGGATCGCCCGCAATGTCAGCCACCTGCTCATCGACGAGTCCCACGTCGCCGCCGTCGCCGACCCGGCGGGTGGCGCGTACGCCGTCGAGCAGCTCACCGACGACCTGGCAGGCAAGGGCTGGCGCGAGTTCCAGACCCTGGAGGCCGAGTGGGCGGGCGGCGCCGACTTCGCCGCCTTCCGCGGCCGGGTCGCGGAGGTGGTCGCCAGGCGCGAGGCCGAGATCGCCAAGCGCAAGCGGCCGGTCACCGGCCTCTCGGAGTTCCCCAACCTCGCCGAGACGCTGCCCCGGCGCGACGCGGACCCGCTCAGCGACCGGGTCCGCCGCTACGGCGCCTCCTTCGAGGAACTGCGCGACCAGCCCGCCGAGCAGCACCTCTTCCTCGCCACCCTCGGCACCGTCGCCCAGCACACCGCCCGGGCCACCTTCATCACCAACCTCTTCGCCGCCGGCGGCATCGGGGTCGACAGCGCCGGCGCGACCGCCGGCGTCGACGACCTCGTCAAGGCGTACGCCGGCCAGCGCGTGGTCTGCCTGGCCGGCTCCGACGCCGCCTACGACGAGTGGGGCGCGGCCGCTGCCGCCGCCCTTCGCGAGGCGGGTGCGCAGCACGTGATCATCGCGGGTCGCCCGGTGGACTACGCCGACGCCGCTGCCGCGATGGGCGTCGATGCGCTCGCGTTCCTCGTCTCGACCCGGAAGGAGCTCGGCAAGTGAGCATCCCGGCCAGCTTCAAGGACCTCGACCTCCTCGGACGTCATCCGGATCGGTCGCCCGAGCAGCCACCTCGGCTGACGTCCCCGGCGGAGCCGTGGCAGTCGCCGGAGGGGATCGAGATCCAGCCGTCGTACACGGCGGCTGACCTCGCCGGCCTCGACGCGCTGGCGACCTACCCCGGGCTGACGCCGTTCCTGCGCGGCCCCTACCCGACGATGTACACCACCCAGCCGTGGACCATCCGGCAGTACGCCGGCTTCTCCACCGCCGAGGAGTCCAACGCCTTCTACCGCCGCAACCTCGCGGCCGGCCAGAAGGGCCTCTCGGTCGCCTTCGACCTGGCCACCCACCGCGGCTACGACTCCGACCACCCGCGGGTGCGCGGCGACGTCGGCATGGCGGGCGTGGCGATCGACTCGATCTACGACACCCGCACCCTCTTCGACGGCATCCCGCTGGACCAGATGTCGGTCTCGATGACCATGAACGGCGCGGTCCTCCCGGTGCTCGCGCTCTACATCGTGGCGGCCGAGGAGCAGGGGGTGAAGCCGGAGCAGCTCGCGGGCACCATCCAGAACGACATCCTCAAGGAGTTCATGGTCCGCAACACCTACATCTACCCGCCCGCGGGCAGCATGCGGATCATCGGGGACATCTTCAGCTACACGGCACAGCACATGCCGCGGTTCAACTCCATCTCCATCTCCGGCTACCACATGCAGGAGGCCGGCGCGACCGCCGACCTGGAGCTCGCCTACACGCTGGCCGACGGCGTGGAGTACATCCGCACCGGCCTGGCCGCCGGCATGGACGTCGACGCCTTCGCGCCCCGGCTCTCGTTCTTCTGGGCGATCGGCATGAACTTCTTCATGGAGGTCGCCAAGATGCGCGCCGCCCGCGCGCTGTGGAGCCGGCTGGTCAGCCAGTTCGACCCCAAGAGCCCCAAGAGCAGGAGCCTGCGCACCCACAGCCAGACCAGCGGCTGGAGCCTGACCGCGCAGGACGTCTTCAACAACGTCGCCCGCACCTGCATCGAGGCGATGGCGGCCACCCAGGGCCACACCCAGTCGCTGCACACCAACGCCCTTGACGAGGCGATCGCGCTGCCGACCGACTTCTCCGCCCGGATCGCCCGCAACACCCAGCTGCTGTTGCAGCAGGAGAGCGGCACCACCGCGACCATCGACCCCTGGGGCGGCTCCTACTACGTCGAGCGGCTCACCCACGACCTCGCCGAGCGCGCCTGGGCGCACATCCAGGAGGCCGAGGCGGCCGGCGGCATGGCGAAGGCCATCGAGCAGGGCATCCCGAAGATGCGCATCGAGGAGGCCGCCGCCCGCACCCAGGCCCGCATCGACTCCGGCACCCAGAAGGTGATCGGCGTCAACACCTTCCGGCTGGCCGCCGAGGACCCACTGGAGGTCCTCAAGGTCGACAACGACGAGGTCTACCGCTCCCAGATCGCCAAGCTGGAGCGGCTGCGCGCCGAGCGCGACCCCGACGACGTACGACGTGCCCTCGAGGCGCTGACGAGGTCGGCCGAGTCCGGCGAGGGCAACCTGCTCGACCTCGCCGTCGGCGCTGCTCGGGCCAAGGCCACCGTCGGGGAGATCTCCGACGCCCTGGAGAAGGTGTGGGGGCGCCACCAGGCGGTGATCCGTACCATCTCCGGGGTGTACCGCGACGAGGCCCGCTCCGCCGGCGACGGACGCGTCGCCGCAGTGCTCAAGGCGACCGAGGAGTTCGAGGAGGCCGAGGGCCGCCGTCCCCGCATCCTGGTCGCCAAGATGGGCCAGGACGGCCACGACCGCGGCCAGAAGGTGGTCGTCTCCGCCTTCGCCGACCTCGGTTTCGACGTCGACGTGGGGCCGCTGTTCTCGACGCCGGAGGAGGTCGCCCAGCAGGCCGTCGACGCCGACGTGCACATCGTGGGTGTCTCCTCCCTCGCGGCCGGACACCTGACCCTGCTGCCCGCGCTGAGGAAGGCGCTGGCCGACCAGGGCCGGCCGGACATCATGATCGTCATCGGCGGCGTCATCCCACCCGACGACGTCCCGACGCTGAAGGAGATGGGAGCGGCGGAGGTCTTCCTGCCGGGAACAGTGATCGCCGATTCTGCGCTGGACCTGCTGAGGCGGCTGCGCGAGCAGCTCGACCACTGACGTCCGAGGAGAAGAAGCTGACCGCGATCAGGGAGCTCGTGCCCGCGAGCCACCACGGCTGATCAGTCGGCCGGGAGACCGGTGTCGCGGATCAGGTAGACCCACGGGAAGGCGCGAGCGCCGACCTGCCAGCCGTCGGACAGGTGTCGCGCGCCGAGCCAGGTGGTCCGGCGGTGCTCCCACTGGGTGGCGGTGCGGACCATCCGGTGCCGCAGGATGCCCGCGGCGACGGTGTGCCAGCCCAGCCGGCCGGCCAGGTCGAGCTCGCGCATCTCGTCGAACGCCGTGACGGGGCCGAGCCAGCGCTCGTCGGCGGCCAGCGGCTCGCCGTCGTGGCCGCCGAAGCGCTGCTGCGCCGCCTGGCGGCTCATGCCGAGCTCCATGCCGATGGCGGCCCAACTGTGGCCGCCCGAGCGCGCCGCAGCCACCGCCTGCGCCAGCAGCCCGGCCACGACGGTGTCAGCAGTGGCCGCGCGCCGCACGAGCGCGAGGGGGTCGGGCTCGGTCTCCTCGCCCAGGATGGCGGCGCCGAGGGCGTCGGCGAGGGTGTCCCGGGCGTCAGTCACGTCCGTCGCCGTCCCGGCTCGGCAGCCAGCCGCGGCGCCGGCGGCGGACGGCGGCGGAGATGAGGTAGACGCCGAGCAGCAGCAGCGCGATCGCCGCGCCGATGAGGAAGCCGCCCAGGGGGCCGTCGAGGGTGCGGCCGACGACATAGGCCACCAGGCCGAGCAGCACGGGGACGGCACCGGACGTCGAGGGGATTCTCATGCTGTCAACCGTAGGTTGACATCGCGGCGGTGTCAACCAGTGATTGACATGTCAGACTTGCGCCGTGTCCGACCCGAGCAGCCTTGTCGCCGACCTCCTGGCCGGGGTCGCCGAGGGCAGGCGGGCCGCGATCGCCCGGGCCATCACGCTGGTCGAGTCGACCACTCCGAAGCACCGGGCACAGGCCCGCGAGCTGCTGACCCGGCTGCCGCACAAGGAGGCGACCCGGGTCGGCATCTCCGGCGTCCCCGGCGTCGGCAAGTCCACCTTCATCGAGTCGCTCGGCACCCGGCTGACCGAGCACGGCCACCGGGTCGGCGTACTCGCCGTGGATCCCTCCAGCGTGCGCACCGGCGGCTCGGTGCTCGGCGACAAGACCCGGATGCAGCGGCTCTCGGTCGACCCGCACGCGTTCATCCGGCCCAGCCCCAGCGCCGGCACCCTCGGTGGCGTAGCCCGCGCCACGGTGCAGGCGATGGCGATCCTCGAGGCAGCGGGGTACGACGTGATCCTGGTCGAGACGGTCGGCGTCGGCCAGTCCGAGGTGACCGTCGCCGGCATGGTCGACACCTTCCTCTTCCTGACCATCGCACGTACCGGCGACCAGCTGCAGGGCATCAAGAAGGGCATCTTGGAGATCGCCGACGTGATCGCCGTCAACAAGGCCGATCCCGACGACCCGAGCCGGCAGCAGGAGGCGCGGGCGGCCGCCCGCGAGCTGGCCGGCGCGCTCCGGCTGGTGCGCGGCAAGGGGGAGTGGGCCCCGGCCGTCGTCACCGCGAGCGGCCTGACCGGCGACGGCGTCGACGGCGTCTGGGAGCAGGTCGGCAAGCACCGCGACTATCTCGGCCCGGCCGGGCTGCGCGACAAGCGCGCCCAGCAGCAGCTCGACTTCACCTGGGCGCTGGTGCGCGACGAGCTCGACCAGCGGCTGCGGCACAGCCCCGGCGTGCGGGCGGTGCGCGAGGACATCAGCGCGCGAGTGCTGCGCGGGGAGCTGCCGGCCACCGTGGCGGCCGACCAGCTCCTGACCGCCTACGACGCCGACCCGCCCGCGTAGCGTCATGCGGACGGTGTGAGCGGTTGCACCGTCCGCATGACGCTAGCCTGCTGGGGATGGAGGCCGCCCAGCTGATCACCCAGGTCGTCGACGAGCACGAGAGCGAGCTCGTCGCGCTGCGCCGCGAGCTCCATGCCCACCCTGAGCCGGCCTGGCAGGAGCGGCGTACCACAGCAGTGGTGGCGGCCCGGCTCGAGGCGCTCGGCTGGACGGTGCGTCCGGTGCCGCTCAGCGGACTGGTCGCCGACCTCGGCTCGGGGGAGCGGACCGTCGCGCTGCGGGCGGACATGGACGCTCTCCCGGTCACCGACGAGACCGGCGACCCGTGGGCCAGCACCGTCCCTGGCCTTACCCACGCCTGCGGCCACGACGCCCACGTCGCCGCACTGGTCGGGGCCGCTACCGCGCTCACGGCCGTCCACCGCGACGGCCTGCTCGAGGACCGGGTGCGGCTGCTGCTGCAGCCGGCCGAGGAGGTCATGCCCGGCGGCGCCCTCCACCTGATCCAGCACGGCGCCCTCAACGGCGTCGAGCGGATCTTCGCGCTGCACGCCGACCCTGGCGTCGACGCCGGCCTGGTGGGCCTGCGGCAGGGTCCCCTCACCAGCGCTACCGACCGGCTCGAGGTCCGGCTCACCGGCCCCGGCGGCCACACCAGCCGTCCCCATCTGACCGCCGACCTCACCTTCGCGCTCGCCAAGCTCACCACCGAGCTGCCCGCGGTGCTCTCGCGGAGGATGGATCCTCGCGCCGGCGTCAGCGTCGTATGGGGGATGATCCGGGCCGGCTCCGCCGCCAACGTGATCCCCGAGACCGGGCTGGTCGCCGGCACCGTGCGCATCCTCGACGCCGGTGCCTGGAGCGAGGCCGAGCAGGCGGTCGGCGACGCCGTCGCCGACCTGGTCCGCCCCTACGGCGTCAAGGCCCAGGTCGACTACCACCGTGGTGTGCCGCCGGTGGTCAACGACGAGACCTCGCACCGGATCCTGCGCGAGGCGGTCAAGGAGGTGCTCGGCCCGACCGGCCACGTCGCCACCGCACAGAGCCTCGGCGGCGAGGACTTCGGCTGGTATCTCGACCGGATCCCCGGCGCGATGTTCCGGCTCGGCACCCGGACGCCGGGCGGGGCGACGTACGACCTGCACCAGGGCAACCTGCGGATCGACGAGTCGGCCATCGCCATCGGCGCGAAGGTGCTCGCCGGCGCGGCGCTGCTGGCGCTCGCCGGCTGAGACGCCCCGATCGGCCCGATTCACCCACGAGTCACCGAAGGATCGCCGGTGACAGCGCCGTCGTCTGGCAAATAGTCACAAGATGCGAGTGCGTAACAAGTTGATGTCAGTAATGCACCGGGCCTCGTGGCGCACCTAGGGTAGGCCCACGCGTCCCTGAACCGGGACGTCCGGAGGATCCCAGAGGAGGGCGTCTTGCGACGCAGCACGAAGCTTGCGGCAGTTCTTTCTGCCGGTATCTTGTCGGTCGCGCTGGCCGCTTGCGGCAGCAGCGACAGCGAAGGCTCGGCGGCCGAGGACACCACGAGTCCATCGGCCGAGACCAGCGAGTCCACGGGCGCGGCG
This sequence comes from Nocardioides sp., assembly GCF_047607185.1. GTDB lineage: Bacteria > Actinomycetota > Actinomycetes > Propionibacteriales > Nocardioidaceae > Nocardioides. Next base: position 37,106 of record NZ_JASGDQ010000123.1, read on the forward strand.
ACATCGGACATCAAGGTCGGCATGGCTTACGACATCGGCGGTCGCGGCGACCAGTCGTTCAACGACATGGCGGCCAGCGGCCTCGACCAGGCCAAGTCGGAGTTCGGCATCGAGACCCAGGAGTCGGAGGCCTCCGACGGCGAGGACGACGCGGCCAAGGTCGAGCGCCTTACCCAGCTCGCCGAGGCGGGCTACAACCCGATCATCGCGGTCGGCTTCGCCTACGACGCCGCCGTCGCTGAGGTCGCCCCGCAGTACGCCGACATCGACTTCGCCATCATCGACGACGTGCCCGCCGACGCCGACGGCAACCCGATCGACAACGTCACCTCGCTGGTCTTCGCCGAGGAGCAGGGCTCCTTCCTGGTCGGCGCGGCGGCGGCGCTGAAGTCGGAGTCCGGTCACATCGGCTTCGTCGGCGGCGTCAACACCCCGCTGATCCAGAAGTTCCAGGCGGGCTACGAGGCCGGCGCCGAGGCGGTCAACCCGGACATCACGGTCGACGTCCAGTACCTCACCGAGCCGCCGGACTACACCGGCTTCAGCGACCCGTCCAAGGGCAAGACCGCGGCCGAGGGCATGTACGACGACGGCGCCGACGTGGTCTACCACGCCGCCGGTGGCTCCGGCTCCGGCGTCTTCGAGGCCGCCGCCGCGGCGGGTGCCTACGCCATCGGCGTCGACGCCGACCAGTACCTCACCGCCGACGCGTCGGTGCAGCCCTACATCCTGACCTCGATGCAGAAGCGGGTCGACGTCGCCGTCTACGACTTCATCAAGTCGGTCGTCGACGGCTCGCCGAAGACGGGCACGGTCACCTACGACCTCGCCGCGGGCGGCGTGGGCTATGCGACCTCCGGTGGCCTGGTCGACGACATCGCCACCCAGCTCGACGACTACAAGCAGCAGATCATCGACGGCACCATCGAGGTGCCGACGACGCCCGAGAGCTGACCGACAAAACTCGCTGTGGCAGGAAGCGCTGCCCGGGCCGGACGCGATAGCGTGCCGTCCCGGGCAGCGCCGTCTCCCAGCCATTCTGTGGGGCCCGCCCCGAGGAGGATTTCAGTGGACAACGTCGCCGTGAAGCTGACGGGGATCGGCAAGCGGTTCCCCGGCGTCATCGCCAATGACGACGTCAACGTCACGGTCCGCAAGGGCACCGTCCACGCGCTCGTGGGCGAGAACGGCGCCGGCAAGTCGACCCTGATGAAGATCCTGTACGGCGTCCAGAAGCCGGACTCCGGCACCATCGAGATCGACGGCGCGCCGGTGTCGTTCTCCTCGCCGTCCGACGCCATCGCCGTCGGCATCGGCATGGTCTTCCAGCACTTCATGCTGGCCGACAACCTGACCGTGCTGGAGAATGTCGTGCTCGGCGCCGAGAAGCTCTACGGCAGCGGCGAGAAGGCCCGCCGCCGGATCCGCGAGCTCGCCACGTCGTACGGCTTCGACCTCGACCCCGACACCCTGGTCGAGCACCTCGGCGTGGGCGACCGGCAGCGGGTGGAGATCCTCAAGGTGCTCTACCGCGGCGCCCGCACGATCATCCTCGACGAGCCCACCGCGGTGCTGGTGCCGCAGGAGGTCGACGAGCTGTTCGACAACCTGCGCGACCTGAAGGCCGACGGTCTGACGGTGCTGTTCATCTCCCACAAGCTCGACGAGGTGCTCTCGGTCGCCGACGACGTCACCGTGCTGCGCCGCGGGCGCACGGTCGGCACCGCCGACCCGGCGACCACCACCTCCCGGCAGCTCGCCGAGATGATGGTGGGCTCCGAGCTGCCCTCGCCGAGCACCGAGGCGTCCACCGTGACCGACGTGGTCGAGCTCTCGGTGCGCCACCTCGACCTGCCCGACCCGCTGGGCGGGCGGCCGCTGCTCACCGACGTCTGCTTCGACATCCACCGCGGCCAGGTCGTCGGCATCGCCGGCGTCGAGGGCAACGGCCAGGCCGAGCTGGTCGAGGCGATCATGGGCCTGCGCAAGGCCACCGGCACTGTATCGCTGGACGGCACCGACATCTCGCGCTGGTCTACCGGCCGCCGGCGCGAGGCCGGCATCGGCTACATCCCCGAGGACCGTCACCGCCACGGCCTGCTGCTCGACGCGCCGCTGTGGGAGAACCGCGTCCTCGGCCACCAGACCCGGGAGCCTTGCGTCAACGGACCCTTCATCGACCGGCGGGGCGCCCGGGCCGACACCGACCGGATCGTGGCGGCGTACGACGTGCGCACCCCCTCCATCGACACCACCGCCCGGGCACTGTCCGGCGGCAACCAGCAGAAGCTGATCGTCGGCCGGGAGATGTCCGGTGACCCGGTGCTGTTGATCGCCTCCCATCCCACCCGCGGCGTCGACGTCGGCGCCCAAGCGGCAATCTGGGACTACATCAAGACCGCGCGCCGGGAAGGACTCGCCGTGCTCCTCATCTCCGCCGACCTCGACGAGCTGATCGGGCTCTCCGACACCATCCACGTGATGCTGCGCGGACGGCTGGTCGGCACCGTGGACCCGCAGACCGTCACCCCGCAGCAGCTCGGCTCCGCGATGACCGGTGCGGAGGTGCCGGCATGAGGGGCCAGTCGCTGCGCCGGGCCGGGCTGACCGTGGCCGCGCCCGTCCTGGCGGTCGTCTTCGCGATGATCGTGACCTCGCTGGTGCTCGCCGTCGCCGGCGACCCGGTCGGCGGCGTGTGGGACGTCATCTTCAGCAAGCCGAAGGCGCGCAACGTCGTCAACATCGTCAACGGCGCCGGCACGCTCTACCTGTCCGCCCTGGCCGCGGCGATCGGGTTCAAGATGAACCTGTTCAATATCGGCGTCGACGGGCAGTACCGCGTGGCGGCCTTCTGTGCCGCCTGGTTCGGCGGCTACGGCCTGCTGCCCGGGTGGCTCAACATCCTCGCCGCCGTCCTGGTGGCGATGGTGACCGGGGCGCTGTGGGCCGGCATCGCCGCAGCGCTGCGAGTCACCCGCGGCGTCTCGGAGGTGATCGCCACGATCATGCTCAACGCGATCGCGGGCTCGCTGGTGGCCTACCTGCTGCGTCAGTTCGGGGAGGTCGACGGCAACAACCTGGCGACCACGACGCTGCCGAAGAGCAGCTGGCTGGAGGGCCTCCAGCTCGTCTCCGGCGCGCCCAACAAGGTCTACACGCTGACCATCCTCGCCGTGGTCGCGGGCCTGGTCTACTGGGTCCTGCTCAACCGGACCGTGTTCGGCTTCAGCCTGCGCGCGACCGGCATGTCGGAGACCGCCGCCGCGGCCAGCGGCATCTCCTCCAAGCGGATGATCCTGGCCGCGATGCTGCTCTCCGGGGCGGTGGCCGGCCTGATCGGCATGCCGCTGATCTTCAGCTCCTCGCACAGTTACGGGCTCACCTTCCAGACCGGGCTCGGCTTCGCCGGCATCGCGGTCGCCCTGCTGGGCCGCAACCATCCGGTGGGCATCGGCTTCGCGGCCGTGCTGTTCGCCTTCCTCAACGAGCAGGCCAACGGACTCCAGATCCAGGCCGGTGTGTCCAGTGACATCGTCAGCATTATGCAGGGGGTCATCGTGCTCTCCGTCGTGATCGCCTACGCGGTCGTCCAGCAGGTCAACAAGACCGCCGAGCAGCGTGCCGTCGCGGCCCAGCTGGCGGCCGCGGCCAAGACCCCCGAGGGGGTGACGGCGTGAGTGAGCTTGCGAACGAACCACAGGCAACACGCCGGCCACGAGCGAAGCGAGGGGTGACGGCGTGAGTGTCCTGGAGAAGGTGTCCGGCCTGGCGGCGGCCAGGAAGGTCCGCGCCAGCTGGCCGATGGTGCTCATCGCGGTGGCGGCCGCGATCCTGCTGATCTCGGTGCTGCGCGCCGTCACGGGGGCCGACGACGTGGCCTCCTCCGGCACCATCCGGGCCGGCATCCGCGCCGCCATGCCGATCGCGCTGGCCGGCCTGGGCGGGCTGTGGGCCGAGCGGGCGGGCGTGGTCAACATCGGCCTTGAGGGCATGATGATCATGGGCACCCTCGGTGCCGGCTACGCCGGCTACCAGTGGGGCATGTGGGCGGGGCTGTTCTTCGCGCTGCTGTTCGGGGCGCTGGCCGGCCTGCTGCACGCGGTCGCCACGGTGGGCTTCGGCGTCGACCACATCGTCTCCGGTGTCGCCATCAACGTCATCGCCGCCGGCGCGTCGCGCTATATCGCCGGCCTGCTCTTCACCGGCAAGGAGGGCGGCGGCCCCACCCAGTCGCCGAAGGTGGGCTCGATCACGACCTTCGACGTGCCGCTGCTGGGCGACTGGTCCAGCAGGCTGGAGGGGAAGAACTGGTTCTTCCTCTCCGACCTGGGCGCGGTGGTCGCCTCGTTCACCAACCGGCTCTCGCTGCTCACCCTGCTCGGCGTCGCGCTCTTCGTGCTCACCTGGTGGGTGCTGTGGCGCACCACGTTCGGGCTGCGGGTGCGTTCGGTGGGCGAGTCCCCGGCCGCGGCGGAGTCGCTCGGCGTCAATGTCTACCGCTACAAGTACATCGCCGTGATCGTCTCCGGCGCGCTGGCCGGCCTGGCCGGCGCCTATCTCGTGGACGACGCCTCCATCTACCGCGAGGGCCAGACCGGCGGTCGTGGCTATATCGGCCTGGCCGCGATGATCTTCGGCAACTGGCGGCCGGGGGGCCTGGCCGCGGGTGCCGGCTTGTTCGGGTACGCCGACGCAGTCCGGCTGCGCAGCGGCGAGGAGTCGGTGCACGCGCTGCTGCTGCTCGTGGTCGTGCTGCTGGTCGTCGTCGCGGCGTGGATGCTGCGCCGGGGGAGCCGGCGGCAGGCGGTCATCACCGGCGGCATCGGGGTGGCCCTGCTGGTGCTCTTCCTGGTCACCGACACTATCGCCAACGACTTCACCAGCATGACCCCGCAGCTGGTCACCCTGCTGGTGCTCGCGCTCGCGGCACAGCGGCTGCGGATGCCCGCGGCCGACGGGCAGGTCTATCGAAAGGGCAGCGCCGGGTGAGCCAGATCGACTCGGGGTTCGACTGGGAGGGGCTGCGGGAGCGGGCGGTCGAGGCCGCGACGCACGCCTATGCGCCGTACTCCCACTATCCCGTCGGCGTCGCCGGACTGGCCGAGGACGGCCGGGTGCTGACCGGCTGCAATGTCGAGAACGCCGGCTACGGCGTCGGACTGTGCGCCGAGTGCGGGCTGGTCTCTCAGCTGCACATCACCGGTGGGGGTCGACTGACCCACGTCGTCTGCGTCAACGGAAAGGGTGAGGTCATCATGCCGTGCGGTCGTTGCCGGCAGCTGTTGTGGGAGAACGGGGGTCCGGCGATGCTGCTGTGGACCGTCTCGGGCGTGAAGTCGATGAGCGAGGTGCTGCCGGATGCCTTCGGTCCCGACGACCTCGCTTGACCTGACCTCGCCGGAGGTCGTCGCCGACCCCTACCCGCACTTCGCGCGCGAGCGGGAGGAGCACGCCGCCACCGGCGGCGTCGCCTGGCACGAGGCCTCCGGGATGTTCCTCACCTTCTCGCACGCCTCGGTGGGCCAGGTGCAGCGCGACCGCCGGCTCGGCCGGATCTGGCACGACCGAGAAGCACCGGCCGCTGGACCCGCGGACTACATGGAGCCGTTCAACCTCCTGCACCGCAACCAGATGATGGAGAACGAGCCGCCCGAGCACACTCGGCTGCGCCGGCCCGTCGCCTCCGCGTTCGCCCGCGGCCACGTCGAGCGGCTGCGGCCCCGGGTCCGCGAGCTGGCCAAGTCGCTGCTCGACGACGTCGACCCGGCCGGCTTCGACGTCATCGAGGGGTACGCCGAGCCGCTGCCCGTCCTGGTGATCGCCGACCTGCTGGGGGTGCCGCGCTCCTACGCCCACGACCTGCGGGACTGGTCCCAGGCGATCGTGAAGATGTACGAGGTGGCGCCCTCGCAGCAGACCGTCGAGGCCGCGGTCCGTGCCGCCACCGAGTTCGCCGGACTGGTCCGCGAGCTGGTCGCCGAGCGGCGTGCCACACCGGCCGACGACCTGATCACCGACCTGGTCGCTACCGAGCTCGACGAGGACGAGGTCGTCGCCGCAGTGGTGCTGCTGCTCAACGCCGGGCACGAGGCCTCGGTCAACGTCTTCGGCAACGGGCTGACCGCGATGCTGCGTCGCGGACTGCGGCCGGGCGCGGACGTGGCGGCGACCGTGGAGGAGATGCTGCGTTTCGACTCCGCCCTCCAGCTCTTCGAGCGCACCGCGACCGAGGACGTCGAGTTCGCCCACGGCGAGCAGCCGGTCGTCGTCGAGAAGGGGCAGAAGATCGCCGCCCTCCTCGGCGCGGCCAACCGCGACCCCGCCGTCTTCGAGCGGCCCGACGAGTTCCTGGTCGACCGGACCCCCAACAACCACCTCGCCTTCGGCGTCGGCGTGCACTTCTGCCTCGGCGCGCCGCTGGCCCGGATGGAGCTCGGCGAGTCGCTGCCCGCGCTCTTCGAGACCTTCCCCGACCTGGAGCTGGCCGGCGAGCCCGAGAGCCGGGGCACCTTCGTGCTGCGCGGCAACCGGCACGTCCCGGTCAGGGGGAGCCGTGGCTGAGCACGACGCCGTCGAGGTGATCCTTGCCAAGCGCGACGGCCAGGAGCTCTCCGACAGCCAGATCGACTGGGTGATCCGCAACTACACCGACGGGGTGGTCGCCGAGGAGCAGATGGCCGCCCTCAACATGGCGATCCTGTGGCGCGGCATGACCCGTCGCGAGATCGCCCGCTGGACCGCCGCGATGATCGCCACCGGCGAGCGGCTCTCCTTCGCGTCGCTGTCGCGGCCCACCGCCGACAAGCACTCCACCGGCGGTGTCGGCGACAAGATCACGCTGCCGCTGGCCCCGCTGGTGGCCGCCTGCGGCGTGGCGGTGCCCCAGCTCTCCGGCCGGGGCCTGGGCCACACCGGCGGCACGCTCGACAAGCTGGAGTCGATCGCGGGCTGGCGGGCCTCGCTGACCAACGAGCAGATGCTCGACCAGCTCGAGTCGATCGGGGCGGTGGTCTGCGCCGCCGGCTCCGGGCTCGCGCCGGCCGACCGCAAGCTCTACGCGCTGCGCGACGTCACCGGCACCGTGGAGTCGATCCCGCTGATCGCCTCCTCGATCATGTCGAAGAAGATCGCCGAAGGCACCGGCGTGCTGGTGCTGGACGTCAAGGTCGGCTCCGGCGCGTTCATGAAGACCCTGCCCGCCGCCCGGGAGCTCGCCCGGACCATGGTCGACCTCGGCACCGACGCGGGGGTGCACACCGTCGCGCTGCTGACCGACATGGCGACCCCGCTCGGCCGTACCGCCGGCAATGCGCTGGAGGTGGCCGAGTCGGTCGAGGTGCTCGCCGGCGGCGGACCCGCCGACGTCGTCGAGCTCACCCTGGCACTGGCCAGGGAGATGCTGCTCGGCGCCGGCGTCACCGACGTCGACCCTGCCGACGTGCTCGCCTCCGGCCGGGCCATGGACGCCTGGCGTGCCATGATCGCCGCCCAGGACGGCGACCCGGACGCCCCGCTCCCGGTGGCGGCCGAGCAGCACGTCGTCCTCGCGCCCTCCTCCGGCGTGCTCACCCGGCTCGACGCCCTGGCCGTCGGCCTGGCCGCCTGGCGGCTCGGCGCCGGCCGGGAGCGCAAGGAGGATCCGGTCTCGGCCGGTGCCGGCGTCGTCTGGCACGCCCGCCCGGGCGACGCCGTTACCGCCGGCGCGCCGCTGTTCACCCTCCACGCCGACGACCCGGCCCGCTTCGAGCGCGCCCTGGCCTCGCTGGAGGGCGGCTATGACATCGAGGAGGCCGTCGAGGGCACCCCCTTCGAGCCCACCCCGCTCCTGCTCGACCGGATCAGCTGAGTTATCCACAGATCGCATCGGCGCGGTTCCGGCGGCTCGCGCTGCGGCCCACCGTCGGCTGCATGACTCCACTCCGCGCCGCGACGTACGATGAAGGCACTGTGCCTACATCGGAGGTGGCCGCCATGAAGCAGATCAGCGCGCGTGAGCTCAACCAAGACGTCAGCGCCGCCAAGCGGGCGGCTGACGAGGGCCCGGTGATCATCACCGACCGCGGCAAGCCGGCCTATGTCCTGATGACTCACGCGGATTATCGCAGGTTGGCCGGCCGCGGGAAGAGTGCTCTGGAGGCGCTGCGCCCGCCCGGAACGCTCCTTCTGAGTGACGAAGAGGTCGAGGACTTCGACCGGTTCATCGAGGAGATGCGCCGTCAGCCGTCAAGCCTCCGGGTCCCGGAGGACGACGACGAATGAGATACCTGCTCGACAGCAACGTCGTCAGCCAAGCGCGCAAGCAGCACGGGAGCCCCGCGGTCCTGACCTGGCTGGGCAGCGTCGGCGCCGAAGAGGTGGCGTTGAGCGTCGTCACCCTGATGGAGTTGGAAGTGTGGGTGCTCCGGCGAGAGCGCCGCGAAGCGACCGAAGGCAGGAGTTGGCGTGCCTGGCTGGAGAAGGAGGTCGCGGTGGGGCTCGCGAGCCAGATCATCCCCGTCGACTCCCGCGTCGCGCGTGGTGCCGCAACGTTGCACGTGCCCGATCCGGCGCCGGATCGTGACGCCTTGATCGCCGCGACGGCGCTCGTGCACGACCTCACGGTCGTCACCCGGAACACGCGGGACTTCGAGCGGACCGGGGTGCGGCTGCTGAACCCCTGGGCCGCCTGAGGGCCGCTCCTCTGATTGGATACCGACATGACAGGCACCGATCTCACCTACGAGCAGGTGAAGGCGGCTCCCAAGGTGGTCCTCCACGACCACCTCGACGGTGGGCTGCGACCCGGGACGATCGTCGACCTCGCCGCCGAGATCGGCCACGAGCTCCCCGCGAACGACGCCGAGTCGCTGGGCAGGTGGTTCCACGAGAGCGCCTCCTCCGGCTCGCTGGTGCTCTACCTGGAGACCTTCGTGCACACCATCGCGGTGATGCAGACCGAGGCGCACCTGCACCGGGTCGCGCGGGAGTTCGCCGAGGACCTGATCGAGGACGGCGTGGTCTACGCCGAGGTGCGCTACGCCCCCGAACTGTTCGTGGAGCAGGGGCTGACACTCGACCAGGTCGTCGCCGCCGTCCAGGCCGGCTTCGACGAGGCCGTCGCCGCTGGGGCGGCTCGGGGCGCTCGCCCCATCGTCGTACGGCAGATCCTGACCGCCATGCGGCAGGCCGCCCGGGCCCGGGAGATCGCCGAGCTCGCCGTCGCCTGGCGCGACCGGGGCGTGGCCGGCTTCGACATCGCCGGCCCCGAGGCCGGCTATCCGCCTACCCGGTTCCTCGACGCCTTCGAACACCTGGCCGCGGAGAACCTCCGGTTCACCATCCACGCCGGCGAGGCGTTCGGGCTGCCCTCGATCTGGGAGGCCGTCCACCCCTGCGGCGCGGACCGCCTCGGCCACGGCGTGCGGATCGTGGACGACATCGCCCTCGCCGAGGACGGCACCGCGAGCCTGGGCCGGCTGGCGGCCTACGTCCGCGACCGCCGCATCCCGCTCGAGCTGTGCCCGACCTCCAATGTGCAGACCGGCGCCGCCGCGTCGATCGGCGAGCACCCGTTCGGCCTGCTCGCCGACCTCGGCTTCCGGGTCACCGTCAACACCGACAACCGGCTGATGAGCAACACCTCGATGACCAAGGAGACCTGGCAGCTGGTGGAGGCCTTCGGCTACGGCGTCGACGACCTGGAGCGGTTCGCCATCAACGGCATGAAGTCCGCCTTCTACCCCTACGACGAGCGCGTCCGGATCATCCACGACCAGATCAGACCGGGGTACGCCGCGCTCCGCTGACCCTCGGCAGGTGCCTGCGCAGGTCAGCGCGGCAGCACGACGAACCAGGGGACCGACCAGCCGGCGACGCGGAAGCTGTCTCGCGCGAGCGTGACCAGACCGCCCGAGGCGGGGTCGTAGACCCGCAGTCCGTCACCCTCCGCCGCGATGGCGAGGGTGACGTGGCGGGGCAGCGCGGGGGAGCCGACGTAGATCGCCACCGGGTGGTCCACGACCGCCTCGGCGATCTCGTCGTCGCGCGAGGTCCAGCGGGCGAGCCGGACGCGGTAGCGGACGCCCTCGAGGATGCCGAGCGCCCGCGCGATCGCCCACGGCGGTGTGCCGAGGGCCCGCGGCCAGGGCAGCTGCAATCCGCCCAGGCCGTCGGCGGCCGAGGTGAGCCGGCGATGCGTGGCCAGCGCCTCGGCCGGGAACCCGGCCAGCGACCGCGTCGGACCGGCGGACTCGGCGGCACGCAGCAGCCGCGCCACCACGACGCAGCAGGCACCGCAGCAGCGCTGGTCGGGCTGTTTGAGGGCCGGCCCGAACGCCAGGGTCATGCCGCGACCAACAGGCGTCGAACCGCGGCGTACCCCTGGTCCGGGCTGACCACCTCGCAGCCCTTGGCGACCGCGTCGGCCACCACCTGCCGCTGCGCGCGCAGCAGCGCCCAGCCGCGGCGGATCAGCACCAGCGGGGGCTTGCGACGCTCGCGGAGATCACGCGCCAGCCGCCGCCAGAACGTGACGACGGGATGCTGGGTGACGCAGTACGCCGCGGCCAGGATGCCCGCCTCACGGCACCGCGCCACCACGTCCTGCGCGAAGATGCCCTCGGCGACGAACAGCGGGCTGCCGGCCAGGTCCAGCAGCCGGTGACCGGTCCTGCCGTCCCCGGCGATGTCGTAGACCGGCACGTCGGCGTGGCCGTCGCGGCACAGCTCGACCAGTGCCATGACCGCGTCGTCGGGCAGCCAGGAGTCGGGGTGGTCCCAGTCGACCAGGCCGGCGTTGGGGCCGTGCGGGATGCGCGGCAGCGACGGGTCCGAGCCGTTCTTGTAGTAGTCGTCGAGCCGCAGCACCGGCAGCCCGAGCCGGTGGGCGAGCCGGGACTTGCCGGCGCCCGAGGGACCGGCAAGGACGATGACGCGAGCGGCCATGCGGTCAGTAGCCGGTGGCGGCTTCCCCGGCCAGCAGCGCCCGCGACCCGGAGACGCCGAGCCGGGTCGCGCCGGCATCGATCATGGCGCGAGCCTGCTCCAGGTTGCGGATGCCGCCGGAGGCCTTGACCTGCAACTCGGGCACGGTGGCGTGCATCAGCTCGACCGCGTGCAGGGTAGCGCCGCCGGCGGGGTGGAAGCCGGTGGAGGTCTTCACGAAGTCGGCCCCGGCCTCGCGAGCGGCCCGGCAGACGCCGACGATCTCCTCATCGGTGAGCGCGGCGGACTCGATGATGACCTTGAGCACCGTGGGCGCGGGGGCGGCGCCTCGGACGGCGCGGATGTCCTCGCGGACGTCGTCGAAGCGGTGCTCCTTGGCGGCGCCGAGGTCGATGACCATGTCGATCTCGTCGGCACCCAGCCGCACCGACTCGGCCGCCTCGGCGGCCTTCGTCGCGGAGGTGTGCTTGCCACTCGGGAAGCCGCAGACGACGGCGACCTTGAGGGTCTCGGGCACCTCGACCGGCAGCATCGAGGGCGAGACACAGACCGAGTAGGTGCCCAGCTCGGCCGCCTCGGCGACCAGCGCCTCGACGTCGGCACGGGTGGCCTCGGGCTTGAGCAGGGTGTGGTCGATGATGCGGGCGACCGCCGCGGCAGAGACACTCACCCGGACACCCTAGTGTTGATCCCCGTGAGCAGCCCAGGCAGCGAGGCGGAGACCGAGTGGTTCGTGCCGACCAGCGGGCGGATCTCGGGAGTGCTGGGACTGCTCGCCGCCGTGGTGATCCTCGGGCTGGCGGTCCTCGGCCACGCCCCGGCCGACTATCTCGCGCTCGGTCTGCTGGTCGCGCTGCTGTCGTGGATGGTGCTGCTGCGTCCCCGCGTCGGCGTACGCGGGAGTGACCTGCTGCTGCGCGGCATCGTCTCGACGGTGGTGATCCCCGTCGCCGCCGTCGAGAGCGTCGCGGTGCGGCAGGTGCTGGCGGTCCGCGCCGCCGACCGGCGCTACGTCAGCGCGGCGGTCGGGCACTCCTACGGCCAGATCGCCCACCAGCGGCGCCGGCCCCGCGACCTGCCGCCACCGACCAGCTCAGGTCCGCCCCGCTACGCCGACCATGTCGCCGACACGATCGACCGACGCGCCAGGGAGGCCCGCCGCGAGGGACAGACCGCCGGCGCCGTACGGCGGCAGTGGGCCTGGCCGGAGATCGCCGGCGTGGTCGTGTTGGCGCTGGCGCTGGTGGTCCTCCTGCTGACCTGACCGGAGCCTCTCAGAACACGTTCTCAGATCCCGGCGGCGGACTTGAGGTCGGTCTTGATCGCGTCGAGCCGGTCGGCGGCGGCCGTGCGGGCGGCGTCGACGGAGTCGGTCACCGGGACGACCACCTCGAGGTAGCACTTGAGCTTGGGCTCGGTGCCGGAGGGCCGCACGATGACCCGGGCGCCGCCGTCGAGGTGGTAGCGCAGCCCGTCGGTCGGCGGCAGGTCCGCCGAGCCGGTGGCGAGGTCCTCGAAGGAGGTGACGGGCAGACCGCCCAGCGAGGTCGGCGGGGTGGTGCGCAGCCGGGACAGCGCGGCGCCGATCTCGGCGAGGTCGCCGACCCGCACGGAGAGCTGGTCGGTGGCATGTAGGCCGTGCTCGCGGGCGATGTCGTCGAGCTGGTCGAGCAGGGTCCGGCCCTGGGTCTTCAGCGCGGCGGCCAGCTCGCAGAGCAGCAGCAGCGCCGAGATGCCGTCCTTGTCCTTCACGTGCGCCGGGTCGACGCAGTAGCCCAGCGCCTCCTCGTAGCCGAAGACCAGGTCGGGCAGCCGGCCGATCCACTTGAAGCCGGTCAGCGTCGCCACGAACGGCTGCCCGGCAGCGGCCGCCAGCTTGCCCAGCAGCGAGGAGGACACGATGGAGGCGGCGTACGTGCCCTGGACGCCGCGGCCGAGCAGGGCGTGGCCGAGCAGCGTGCCGACCTCGTCGCCGCGCAGCATCCGCCAGCCGTCGGCGGTGGGTACGGCGGCCGCGCACCGATCGGCGTCGGGGTCGTTGGCGACCACGATGTCGGCGTCCTTCTCGGCGCCGAGCGCGAGCGCGAGGTCCATCGCCCCCGGCTCCTCGGGGTTGGGGAAGGCGACCGTCGGGAAGTCGGGGTCGGCGGCGAACTGCTCGCGCACGATCGCCGGATGGCCGAAGCCGGCCGAGCTCAGCGCGGAGATGACGGCCATGCCGCCGACGCCGTGCAGCGGGGTGTAGGCGATCTTGAGATCGCGGGGTCCGCCGGAGGAGACCACCCCGACGACCGAGGCCAGGTAGCGCTCGAAGACGCCCTGGTCCAGGACGGTCCACGAGTCACCGCGGGGCACCGAGGCGAGCGGGCCGACGGCGGCGATGTGCGCGGCGATCTCCGCGTCGGCCGGCGGCACGATCTGCGAGCCGTCGCCGAGGTAGACCTTGTAGCCGTTGTCCTGCGGCGGGTTGTGGCTGGCGGTCACCATCACGCCCGCGGCGGCGCCCTGGTCGAGGATCGCGAAGGCGAGCGCCGGGGTGGGCAACATGCCCGGCATCACCCGCGCGTCGATGCCGGCGCCGCTCATCACCTCGGCGGTGTCGCGGGCGAAGACCTCGGAGTTGTGGCGGGCGTCGTAGCCGATCACGACGGGACCGGTGAGCCCCTGCTCGCGCAGATAGGCGGCCAGCCCGGCAGCCGCCCGGATGACGACGACCCGGTTCATCCGGTTGGGGCCGGCGCCCAGGGCACCGCGCAGCCCGGCCGTGCCGAACTCCAGCGTGCCGGCGAACCGGTCCGCGAGCGCGGCGACGTCGCGGGCGTCGAGCAGCTGGGTCAGCTCCGCGCGGGTGGCCGGATCGGGGTCCTCAGCCAGCCAGGCGCGAGCGCGGTTGATCAGCCCGGAGATCGGTTCCGTGGGGTCGGGGCTCGTCATGGGAGGAACCTACCGAAGCCGCCCGCGCCGTCACCCCCAGCACGATCAGCAACTGCGCGAGGATATAGGTGAGCATCACCCAGAAGTCGTGGCCGGGCTGGGTCCACACCTCGAAGGCGTCCAGCGCGATGAGCCCGTCGGAGACCACGAAGACGGCGCCGCCCGCCCAGGCCAGCCGGTCGATGCCGGTGGCCAGCACCGCCATGCCGGCCAGGCTGGCGCCGTAGACGACCACCGCCGGCGCCAGCATCCCGGCGTGAGGGAGCAGTAGCGCCCAGAGCACGACCAGGCAGACGGCGTACGGCGTGACGAGGCGGGTGCGCAGCACGCTGCGGTGGCGGTAGGGCCAGAAGCCGGCGATATAGCAGCCCTGGCCGAGCAGGAAGCAGCCGATCAGCGCGGGGAAGCCGGCGTCCTCGGAGAGGAACCGCGGCACCGTGTCGCCCAGCCACGAGAAGAACAGCGCCGCGCCGGCGAGCCGGACCAGCCGGTGCTGCCGGGGCGCCACCAGCAGCAGGTACGCCGCGAGGGCCGGCATCAACAGCACCTGGGTGAGGTCGGCCAGCGCGTCGGGTCCGTGCAGCGCCGCGACGAGATGGACGGCCGCGACCAGGAGGTACGGCGTGAGCAGGGTCACCCGGGGCATGTCGGCGATCATCTCAGGTCGCCTTCACAGGGAGGGCTCTTTGCCCTCACAAGTTGCGCGCCTATATTGCCGCTGGTGTCCGCGCCTTGGCGGACGGACTCGGAGGTCGAATCGATGAGCAAGCCCCGTCCCCTGTGCGTCGTGGCGGGCGCCGCCCTGGTGCTGGCCGGCCTCGGTGCGCCGGCCCTGGCCCCGGCCTACGCCGCCACTGCCGTGCTGACGCCCGCCGAGGTGCTGGCCGTCAACCAGGGCGCGGTCGACGAGGACTGGACCGCCGACGAGGTGTGGGACACCGCCGAGGAGACGACGGTGACGCTCGCCGGCACCGGGGCCACCGTGACCGGCGCCCAGGTCGCCGCCGTGACCGTCGACTCGGGCACCGTGACGATCACGGCCGCCGGCACCTACGTGCTGACCGGCTCGCTGACCGGCCAGGTGGTCGTCGACGCGGCCGAGGCGACCGTCCGGCTGGTGCTCGACAGCGCCACGATCACCAGCAGCACCACCGCCGCCGTCAACGTGGCGGCCGCCGGGCTGGCCGAGGTGGTCACCGAGACGGGCACCACCAACACCCTCACCGATGCCACCAGCTATATCGACACCAGCGACGACGCCCCCGGCGCCGCGCTCTACTCGGCGGCCGACCTGGTCCTCTACGGCTCCGGCACGCTCAAGGTCACAGGACGGTACGCCGACGGCATCGCCAGCTCCGACGCCCTGTCCATCCGCTCCGGAACTTACGACGTGAGCGCGGTCGATGACGGCATCCGGGGCAAGGACTCGCTGGTGGTCCGCGACGGCACCATCACCGTCTCGGCCGGCGGCGACGGGCTGAAGTCCACCAACGACGAGAAGGTCAAGCGCGGCTACGTCGCGCTGCTGGGCGGCGCCCTCGACGTGACCGCCACCGGCGACGGCGTCGACGCCGTCACCGACGTCGTCCTCGACGGCGCGACGCTGAGCGTCGAGGCCGGCGGCGGCCACACGGAGTACGACGAGACCTCCGACTCCTCGCCCCACGGCATCACCGCCGGCACCAACACCGACGACACCATCGCGATCGGCGCCGGCACCATCGACATCGACGCCGCCGCTGACGGCGTCAACTCCGGCGTCGACATCGCCGTCACCGGGGGCGCGCTCACCATCGCCGCCGGCGACGACGGCATCCACGCCGACGCCCAGCTCGCCATCGCCGACGGCACCGTCGCCGTGACCCAGGCCGAGGAGGGCCTGGAGGCCCAGGACATCTTGATCAGCGGCGGCGCCAGCACGGTGACGACCGACGACGACGGCGTCAACGCCTCCAGCGACCTCGCGACGCCCACGCTGGTGGTCAGCGGCGGCACGCTGGCGGTCGACGCCCAGGGCGACGGCCTGGACTCCAACGGCACCCTGACGATCTCCGGCGGCACTGTGGTGGTCGCCGGGCCGACCGGCGCCGACAACAGCCCGCTCGACGCCGACGGCGACTTCCTGATCAACGGCGGCACGGTGCTGGCGGTCGGTTCCAACGGGATGCTCCAGTCGCCCGGCTCGGCTTCCATGCAGGGCTGGCTGGTGGCCAGCCTCAGTGCCTCCCAGTCGGCCGGGACGGTGCTCTCCGTGGTCGGCCCGTCCGGCGACCTGCTGGCGACCTACGTCGCGAGCAAGGCCTTCCAGGGAGTGGTCTACTCCGCGAGCTCGGTGACCAACGGGTCGTCGTACCGGCTCTACGTCGGCGGCTCCGCCACGTGTACGACGGTGGGCGGGCTCGCCGAGAGCGGCACTGCCGGCACCACGCTGCTGGCGACGGTGACGGCCGGTCAGTCCAGCTCCGGTGGTGGCGGCGGTGGCGGTGTTCCGGGTGGCCCGAGGGCGGCCACGACCGGGGCGACCGCCACCAGCACCGCTGCGGCGGCGGATTCGACGGTGGCCGCCTGCGACGGCTCGGACGACACGGGCTCGGACGACACGGGCTCGGACGGCACGACCACCGGCACCGGGACGACCACCGGCACCGGCACCGGCACGACCACCGGCACCGGCACGACCACCGGCACCGGCACGACGACCACCGCGAAGGCGTCCACCACGACCAAGGTGTCGCTGGCCCGAGCTCCCGCCCGGGCGGGCAAGCGGTTCAGGGCCACCATCAGGGTGACCACGGCCGACGCCGGCATCGTGCCCACTGGCACGGTGGTGGTGCGGGTCGACGGCGCCGTGGTCCGCACCCGTGCGCTGAGCGCGGCGGCCGATGGCACGCTGGTCCTCCAACTGCCCCGGCTCGGCACCGGCAAGCACCGAATCCGGGCGGTCTACAGCGGCAGTGACACCACGGCGGCCTCCAAGCGCGTCGTCAGGCTGCGGGTGAGCTGACGCCCCGGGCGCGGGGCCGCTGCCGAGCCGTTGCGCGCCCTGCCGGCGGACCGCGCCCCGAGTCAGCGGCGGAAGGCGTCGATCTGGGCGCCGAGCTCCTCGAAGATCGCCTGGTTGAGGCTGAAGGCGAGCTTCACCTCCTCCACGACCCGGCCGATCTCGGCCTCGGAGAGACCGAGCGCGTCGAGCCGGGCGCGGTAGCCGTCCTTGTAGATCTTGGGCTTCTCGATCGAGGCGAAGTCGTAGAACGCCACCCCGGCGGTGCCGTCGAGGTCGAAGTGCCGGGTCAGCAGCCGGCCGATGGCCTGGCCGCCGGAGAGGTCGCCGAGATAGCGGGTGTAGTGGTGGGCCACCAGTAGCGGCGCCCATTCGGCCGCGGCCGCGCGGATCCGCGCGGCATAGGCGGTCGCGGCGGGGGACTCGACCGGGTCGGCGGCGGTGACCGAGTCCCAGAAGGCGAGGTCCCGCTCGAGCAGCGCGAGCCGCTCCAGGCCGGGGTCGAAGACGGCCGCCACGGCCGGGTCACCGGCGGAGGCCCGGGTGGTCTCCTCCAGCGCGGCGTACACGATGCGATAGCGCCGCAGGTAGGCGGCGTACCCGGCCTCGTTGATGCGTCCGGCGAGCAGTTCCTCGAAGAACGAGGAGTGCTCGGCCGCCTCATGCTCGGCCCGGGAGCCTTCCCGCATGGCCGCCGACAGCGACCTGGTCTGGTCGACCACCGGGTCGATCACGGTCATGGGTCTCCCTCTCTCGGCCTGAGGCTCGGCCCAGATGCTGACGAGTTGTCGAGAAGATATTGACACGGCGTCAGGATCCTGGCAAGTATTTGGGAAGGCTCACCTCATTGTGTTTAGGCTAACCTAACTCAATGGTGCCTGGTCAAGAGTGTCGAACGGATGTGGAAAGGGTGTGAACCGCTTGCGCGGCCGGATGAGCGGGTCAGCGGCTCGGTTGGTGGCGACCCTCCTCGTGGTCGTGCTCGCGGGCTGCGACGCGACCTCCGCCTCGCCGCACGGCGAGGGGGACACCGCCTCGATCGACCTTTCCGACGCGAAGCTGCTCGACGACCCGAAGGCCTACGAGGGGCCGACCCACGCCGGGTTGGCGGAGGCGTCCATCGACCCGATCGCCGACCACCCCGCCCAGGCGCTGCCGGTCACCGTCACCGATGCCCAGGGCACCAAGGTCAAGGTGACCGACACCAGCCGGATCCTCGCGCTGGATCTCTACGGCACGCTCTCGCAGACGGTGTTCAACCTGGGGCTGGGCGACTATGTCGTCGGCCGCGACATCTCGACGCAGTTCGAGGAGGCTCGCGACCTCCCGCTGGTCACCGAGAACGGCCATGAGCTGGTCGCCGAGAAGATCCTCGAGCTCAACCCCTCGCTGATCATCACCGACAGCACGCTCGGCCCCTGGGACGTGATCCTGCAGATGCGCGACGCGGGCATCCCCGTCGTCGTCACCGACTCCACCCGGAGCATGGACAACCTCGCCTCGCTCACCGAGGAGGTCGCCGCGGCACTCGGCGTTCCCGAGGAGGGCACGGAGCTCGGCGAGCGGATCCAGGCCGAGGCCGACGCCAAGATCGCCGAGATCGCGGCCATCGCGCCACAGAACCTGACGGACAAGCTCCGGATGGTCTTCCTCTACGTCCGCGGCCAGTCCGGCATCTACTACATGTTCGGCGAGGGCTCGGGCGCCGACAGCCTGATCACCGCGCTGGGCGGCTACGACGTCGCCGGGGAGATCGACTGGTCGGGCATGAAGCCGGTCACCGACGAGGGCATCATCTCGGCCCAACCCGACCTGATCCTGATGATGACCAAGGGGCTGGAGTCGGTCGACGGCGTGGACGGGCTGCTGGACCGGCTGCCCGCGCTGCAGCAGACCCCGGCCGGCCAGAAGCGCCGCATCGTCGACATGAGCGACACCGCGATCCTGAGCTACGGCCCGCGCACCGCCGAGGTGCTCAACGCACTCGCCGTGGCGATCTACGCGCCCGACTCGGCGATCGCCGACGCCAGGACCGATGACGTCGAGGTCGATCTGGAGCCCGGCGAGGCCGCCAAGTGACCGTCGCCACCCAGGAGCACGTGCTGCCGCGCTCGCGCGTCGGTCGTGCGACGCTGCTGTTCGTCCTCCTCGGTGCCGGCCTGGTCGTGATGGTGCTCGTCGCGGCCGGCCGCGGCCAGCTCCACGTCCCGGCCGACGAGGTGCTCGGCTCGGTGCTGCACCGGATGGGCCTCGACATCGGCCCGATGCCCGCCCATCCGCAAGGCGACGCCACGCTGTGGTCGGTGAGGTTCCCGCGGGTCACCCTCGCGGTGATCGTCGGCGCGGCACTCGCCACCGCCGGCGCGCTCATGCAGGGCATCTTCGGCAACCCGCTCGCCGAGCCCGGCGTCGTCGGCGTCTCGACCGGCGCGGCGTTCGCGGCGGCGGTCGTGATCGTCTACCAGATCAGCCTGTTCGGCGCCTGGACCGTGCCCGTCTTCGCGTTCGTGGGGGGCCTGGTCACCACGCTGACGGTCTACTTGCTTGCCCGCTCGGGCGGTCGTACCGAGGTCGTGACCCTGATCCTCACCGGCATCGCCGTCAACGCGGTCTGCAGCGCCGGCCTGGCGCTGATGATCTTCCTGGCCGACACCCAGGCCCGCGAGGAGATCGTCTTCTGGCAGCTGGGCAGCCTCAACGGCACCCGCTGGCAGTACGTCGGTGTGGTGACCCCCTTCGTCGTCGCCGGCGTGCTCGGCTCGATCGTGCTGGCCCGCAAGCTCGACATCCTCGCCCTCGGCGACCGGGCCGCCCGCCACGTCGGCATCGACGTGGAGAAACTGCGGATGACCTCGATCGTGCTGGTCGCCGTGCTGACCGCCGCAGCGGTCTCCTTCGCCGGGATCATCGGCTTCGTCGGCCTGGTCATCCCGCACCTGATCCGGATGGTGGTCGGCCCCGGCCACCGGGTGCTCGTCCCCGCGAGCGCGCTCGGCGGCGCACTGCTGCTGGTGACCGCCGATCTGTTCGCGCGCACGGCGGTCGCCTACGCCGACCTGCCGATCGGCATGCTCACCGCCCTGGTCGGCGGGCCCTTCTTCTTCTGGCTGCTGCGACGGGCTCGCAACAGCGCGGGGGGCTGGGCCTGATGCTGTCGGTCAAGGACGTCTCGGTCGAGATCGGCCCGGCCCGCATCCTCGATGGCGTCTCGCTGCGGATCGAGGCGGGCGAGCACGTGGCGCTGGTCGGCCCCAACGGCGCGGGCAAGTCGACGCTGCTCGCGGTGCTGGCGGGCGACCTGGCCCCGAGCCGGGGAGAGGCGACCCTCGACGGCGTCGACCTGGCGGCCTGGAAGTACCTCGCGCTGGCCCGGCACCGCGCCGTGCTCACCCAGGAGCACCGGCTCGCGTTCGGCTTCCGGGCGGGCGAGGTGGTCGCCATGGGCCGGGCACCGTGGGCTCGCACCCCCCGCGAGGACGACGACGAGACGGTGGTCGCCGACGCCTTGCGGCGTACCGAGATCGAGCAGCTGCGCGACCGGGTCTTCCCCACCCTCTCGGGCGGGGAGAAGGCGCGGGTCTCCTTCGCGCGCATCCTCGCTCAGGAGACGCCACTGGTGCTGCTCGACGAGCCGACCGCCGCGCTCGACCTGCGCCATCAGGACCAGGTGCTCGCGCAGGCCCGCCGGCTCGCCTCCGCCGGCCACGCCGTGGTCACCGTCATCCACGACCTCTCGGTCGCGGCCGCCTACGCCGACCGCATCTGCGTGCTGGCCGACGGGACCGTGGCCGCCGACGGCACCCCGGAGGAGGTGCTGCGGCCGGAGCTGATCGGCCGGGTCTACGAGCATCCCGTCGACGTTCTCCACCACCAGGGCCGGCTGCTGGTCGTGCCGCGCCGGCTGCACGCCGTACCCCCACTCGACGAAGGGCAGGGACCATGGTCCGCCGCGCACTGATCCTGCTGTCCCTGCTCGCCGGGTCGCTGGCGCTGGCCGCGCCCGCCCAGGCGGCCAGCGCGAAGGTCACCGTCGCCAACAGCGCCGGCCAGGCCGTCGCCGACCCCGACGAGGCCACCACGGTCACGCTCAAGGGCACCGGCTTCCAGTCGATCAAGGGCGGCCACGGCGGCATCTACGTCCTCTTCGGCACCGTCAAGAGCGGCTGGCGGCCCAGCCAGGGCGGCGTGACCGGGGTGGACTACTTCTACGTCCCCGACAGCGAGAGCAAGAGCAACGCCGGGATGCAGAGGTTCGTCGCCTTCCCCGGCAGCGACACCGCGAGCTCGGCCAACGGCGGCCTGATCTCGGCCAAGGGCACCTGGTCGACCAAGCTGGTCATCCCCGGAGCGACCTTCGAGGCCATCGACCGCGACGGCAACACCACCACCGTCAACTGCCGCAAGGTCACCTGCGGCGTCATCACCATCGGCGCGCACGGCGTGGTCAACGCCAACAACGAGACCTTCACACCCGTCGCCTTCCGAGACCTGTCGGGGAGTACGGCGAGCGCCACCGCCACCGCCTCGGCCACCGCGTCCGCCACCGCGTCGGCCACCGCGTCCGCAACCGCCTCGGCCGAGGCCGCCGCCCCGGAGGCCACCGGGAGCGCCGCGCCGGTCGCCGCGGCGAGCGCCTCGGTGGACCGCGCCACGGCGGTGGTCGGCCACGTGCTCTCCTTCACCGCGGTCGGCTTCACGCCCGGCGAGCAGGTCGTGGCAACCTTCGACGACGGCCTGGCGGCGGTCGGGCCGCTCACCGCCGGGCCGAGCGGCGAGATCGCCGGGGTGCTGGCGCTCCCGGCCGGCACCCGGGCCGGCACCCACGTGCTGCGGCTGACCGGCGCCGCCTCCGGGGTGACGCCGAGCGTCAACTTCGCCGTCACCGAGCCCGTCTCGGCCACGGTCGCGGCCGCCGAGGACACCGACCGGTCGCCGTACCTCTTCCTGGCAGGCTGCCTGCTGGTGCTCGCCGCCGCCTGCGCGGCCGCGCTGCTGCGGTTGCGGCACCGGCGCCGGGCCGCGCGAGCGGGGGAGGCGAGCCATGCGGTCTGATCCCCGGTACGCCGCCGGGCTCCTCGGTTGCGCCGCGACCGTGCTGGCCAGCCTGCTGATCTCCTCGCTGGCCGTGCTGCTCGGCGGGCTCGGCTCCCCGGTCGCCGCGGCCGAGGAGGTCGTCACCAGCGGCGCCGCGACGACCGCGAGCGGCGCCGTCACCGAGACCGCGACGGGGACGGCGACGGCGACGGCGACGGAGACCGTCTCCGCGACCCCGTCCGAGACGGCGACCGCCACCGAGACCGCCTCCTCGACGGTGTCCGAGACCGTCACCGCCACCGGGACCGCCACCGAGACGGTGACCGAGACCGTCACCGCCTCCGCCGCGCTCACCGAGGCGTTCGACGTCGCCGACGCGTCGCTGCGCTGGGGTCTGAACAACGAGTCCAACAACAGGGCGTTCGCGCCGGGCACCTTCAACTTCCTCTCCGCCGGCAAGATCGCCAACCCGGGCGCCGGCGGGCTGACCCTCAGCAACGCCGGCGCCACCTGGAGCAATGGCGCCACCGCCGGCTGGAGCAACGCGGTGGGCAACGTGTCGATCGAGAAGTACGTGACCGGCACCGGCTATACCGCCGCCACCTGGGCGGGGCTGTCCACCGACTCCTCGGGCGCCACGATCTCCAGCCCCACCTCGGGCAGCTACAGCAACCACCAGGTGGTCCTCACCGGCGGCACCGGCGAGGTGGACCCCGCCGCCGGCACCGCGACCATCTCCTGGGACGGCGACTTCACGGTCCTCTACTACTCCGGGATGACGTTCTTCTACGTCTCCGACCCGGTGTTGAGCGTGGTCGACGGGGTCGGGACGCTGACCGCGACCCTGGGCGGCTACGGCACCTCGATGGACGACACGACCCAGTGGGAGACGCTCACCGACACCGAGGTCACCCTGGCCGACCTCGGCGCCATCGACCTCACGGCCGACCTCGGGTTCACCGTCACGCCGGCCTATCTCGGCGTCGCCTACAGCCCCCCGTCCGGCGGCGCCGCGCAACTCACCGACGACGACTACTCCGGGTCCTTCCCGCAGAGCTTCGTGGACTTCCAGCAGCTCACCGGGCAGGCGGCGTACTGGTACAGCTCGGGCGGCTCGGTCGACAAGTCCAAGCCCACCCTGCCGCTCACCGTCAGCTACGACGCCAGCGACCCGGTCGCGCAGACCACGCCGGCCTCCACCGCCACCACGAGCACGAAGACCAAGACCGCCACCGCCACGGCGACCGCGACCGCGACCACCGTCGCCACGATCACCGTCGCGACCGCGACCGCCACACCGGCAGCCGACCTGGCTGCGGTGTCGCCGGTCGTCGCGAGCACGGCGTACCGGCCCGCCAGCGGTCCGATGCCGACCGTGCTGCCGGTCGCCGCCGAGGTCACGGCCGCCGACGCCCCCCGGTGGCCGTGGTGGGCGGGCGCGGTCGTGCTGCTCGCCGCCGCCGTACTCACCGTCACCACCGCCATCACAGGAAGGCAGAAAAGATGAGGAAGCACACCCCGCTCGCCGCCGTCGTCGCCGCGGGCCTGGCCGCCCCGGCGCTGGCGCTGGCCGCCGCGCCGGCCCACGCCGACGAGGTCACCACCACCACCGCACAACTGCGCTGGGGCATCAACGACGAGACCAACAACAAGGCCTACTACGGCTTCAACTTCCTCTCCGCGGGGAAGATCGGCAACCCGGGCGCGGGCGGCCAGCAGCTCAGCACCAGCGACTCGGGCGCCACCTGGGGTAACGGGCAGGCGGCGGGCTGGTCGGCGCGCACCGGCAACGTCACCATCGAGAAGCTGCGGTCCGACGGCAGCTACGCGGTGTCGAACTGGGCCTCGCGCAACACCGACCCGGCCACCGGCAGCGTCGACGCCTCGGTCAGCGACGACGTCTACGCCGACACCCAGGTGGTCCTCGACGCCGGCACCGGCACGCTCGACCCCGACGCCGACGACGCGACCCTCTCCTGGGACGGCGACTTCACGGTCCTCTACTACTCCGGGATGACGTTCTTCTACGTCTCCGACCCGGTGCTCAACGTCACCGGCGGCGTCGGCACGGTAACGGCGACGCTGGGCGGCTACGGCACCTCCATGGACGACACCACCCAGTGGAGCGCCCTCGACGACACCGAGGTCACCCTCGCCACCCTGAGTGACGTCGAGGTCACCGAGACCGGCATCGCGGCGGCCGAGGTCGACTACCTCGGCGTCACCGTCGACACCGGCGACGGGGAGGAGCAGGCCACGGACAGCGACTACTACGGGTCCTTCCCGCAGAGCTTCGTGGACTTCCAGCAGCTCACCGGCCAGTCGTCGTACTGGTACTCCTCGGGGACGACCCTCGACAAGGGCAAGGTCGCGCTGCCGCTGACGGTGCTCGCCACCGCGACCCCGACCGAGGCCGTCGTCGACGACACCGGCAGCACTGCCACCGGCACGACCGCGCCGGCCACGTCGGCGGCCACGGTGAGCGCGGCGTTCGCCAAGAAGAAGCTGAAGGCCGGCAAGTCGGCGGTGCTCACGGTGAGCGTCGCCAGCACGGCCGGCACCCCCGACGGCACGGTCTCCGTCGTGGTGAAGAAGGGCAAGAGGAAGGTCGCCAAGACGCTGACCCTCGCCGGCGGCAAGGCCAGGCTCACGCTCACCAAGAAGCAGACCAAGAAGCTCGGCAAGGGCAGGTGGAAGATCACCGTCGCCTACGCCGGCAGCGACTCCTACGCCGCCGCCTCCGCCGGCTTCGCCGTCAAGGCCAAGTAGCGGGCCGACCCAGCGACCTGTCTCGGGACCACCTATGGAAAGTGAGAGACACATGTCAGTGATGACCCGACCTCGCCGGCTGCTGGCCGCGGCGGCCACCGCCGCCGTAGCGGCACCGGCGCTCGCCCTCGCGGCAGGGTCCCCGGCCCAGGCAGCCGATCTGGTGCCCACCGTGCAGGTCAGCAAGACCACGGTGCTCGCCGACGGGACGACGACCGTGACCGTGACCGGTACCGGATTCGACCCGTCGCTGGCGATCGGAACGCGCGCCCCGCTGGCGGGGCAGGAGGCTGGAACCTACGTCGCCTTCGGGAAGTACGCCGAGGTGTGGAAGCCGTCGGAGGGCGCGTCCTCGTCGAGCCGTCAGAACGGCGCCACCGGCACCGCCGTCAAGTGGGCGATCCCGGAGCCGGGCTATACGACGCTGAGCAGCAGTGCCGGCGCCATCCTGCTGGCCGAGGACGGCAGCTTCACCACCGAGATCACGATTGACAAGGCCGCTCTCGACGCGGTGGCCACCGACTCGAGCCTGGTCAACTACGGCATCTACACCTACCCGGGCAGTGGTGCGGTCCAGCCGTTGTACGAGACCTACACGCCGATCACGTTCGCCGACGTCCTGCCTGCGACGCCGACCGTCACCGGGACCGCCCAGGTCGGCCAGACGCTGACTGCGGTGCCGGGCACCTGGGAGCCGGCCGACGTCACCCTGGCCTACCAGTGGAGCGCCGATGGTCAGCCGATCACCGGCGCCACCTCGGCGACCTACGTCGTCCCGGGGGAGAAGGTGGGCGCGAGGCTCACCGTGAGCGTCACCGGCACCACCGGCTCGGTGAGCGAGACCGCGACCTCGGCGCCGACGGCGCCGGTGGCGGCCGGCACGCTCACGGTGGCGACGCCGACCGTCAAGGGCAAGGCGAAGGTGGGCAAGAAGCTGACCGCGTCCGTGACGGCGCCCGAGGGCGCCGTGGTCACCTACCAGTGGTTCGCCGGCAAGAAGGCGATCAAGGGTGCCACCAAGGCCACGCTGAAGCTGAAGAAGAAGCAGGCCGGCAAGAAGATCACCGTCACGGCGACGGTCGTCTCCACCGGCTACGAGACTGCGGCGGTGACCAGCAAGGCCACCAAGAAGGTCAAGAAGAAGTAGCCCAACTACGTAGTGCGGTGGATCCGAGTCACCAGTTGGCTCGGATCCACCGCACTCGTCATCTCCGCGACACGGCGCGGAGCACGAACTCCTCGATCTGGGTCGGCGGCAGGTGACGCGGGCTCAGGCAGGCGTGGATCAGCGAGGTCGTCGCGGAGATGTCGGTGGCGGCGAAGGCACCGGCGTCGATGCCGTCCTTCAGGATGCCCGCCAGCACCTGCTCGACGGCCAGCACGTGCTCGCGGATCTCCGCCCGCGACGACTCCGGCAGCACGCCGTAGAGCTGCGGCCCCAGACCCATGTGGAACCGCTCGCCGGAGGCGAGGTGGTTGCGCAGGTAGATACGCAGCCGCTCGGCCGGGTCGTCGCTGCCGGCCAGCAACTCCTCCAACGCCTCCACGTAGCGAGTGGTCTCGTGGGTGGCGAAGGCCACCACCACCGAGTCCTTGTCGTGGAAGTGGTGGTAGATGGCGGTACGGCGCAGGCCCGCCCGCTCCGCGATCTGCGCCATGGTGATGGCGTCGTAGGAGCGTTCGGCCATCAGCTCGGCGAACGCGCCGAAGACCCGCTCGTGCACCAGCCGGCGGTGCTCGGGCAGGCTCTCGGCCTCGATGCGCGGCATGGACCGATCCTAGAGCTTCCGGGGCTCAGATCCGCGGCACGATCCTGGTCAGCAGCTCGCCCATCCGGGTCGCGGCCGCGCGGCCGGCCTCCAGGACCTCCTCGTGGTTGAGCGGCTGGTCGGAGATGCCGGCGGCCAGATTGGTGACCAGGCTGAGGCCGAGGACCTCCAGGCCGGCCTCGCGGGCCGCGATCGCCTCCAGCGCCGTCGACATGCCGACCAGCGAGCCGCCGATGATCCCGGCCATCCGGACCTCGGCCGGGGTCTCGTAGTGGGGTCCGGGGAACTGCACGTAGACGCCCTCGTCGAGGCTGGGGTCGAGCTCTTTCGCGGCCGCCCGCAGCCGTGAGGAGTAGAGGTCGGTCAGGTCGACGAAGTGGGCGCCGACGATGGGGGAGCGGCCGGTCAGGTTGATGTGGTCGCTGATCAGCACCGGCGTGCCCGGTGACCAGGCCGGGTTCAGCCCGCCGCAGCCGTTGGTGAGCACCAGCGCCCGAGCACCGGCCGCGGCCGCCGTACGAACCGGGTGGACCACGGCGTCGACGCCCTTGCCCTCGTAGTAGTGGGTGCGCGAGAGGAAGACCAGCAGGGTGCGATCTCCCGAGCGGATCGAGCGGATCTTGCCCGAGTGGCCGGCCACCGCTGCCGCGGAGAAGCCCGGCAGGTCGGTGGTGGCGATCTCGGCGATCGGCTCGCCCAGCATGTCGGCGGCGGGCAGCCAGCCGCTGCCCAGCACCAGGGCGATGTCGTGGCGCTCGACGCCGGTGAGCTCGGCGAGCTTCGCGGCGGCCTCGGTGGCCAGGTCGTAGGGGGAGTACGGCGCGGTGTCGGTCACCGCCGCAGCCTACTGGCTCCGCCTCGCCCGGGGCGTCGATCCCGCTCTCAGCGGAGTCTGGTCGGCACGATCCGCGAGACGCCGTTGTCGGCCGCCACCTCGATCCGGCGGAGGTTGCCCGGATCGCTTGCGTCGTACCAGACGTCGACCTGGTCACCCTCGGCGAGCGGCCGGCTCAGGAGCTGCCGGGTCAACGGCTGCACCCACCGCTGCTGACCTGCCTGGTCGGAGAACCTCACGGTGATCCGGGCCAGCTTCGGGTTCGGGCCGGGGAAGAAGCCCGCGAGCCCGTCGTCGGTGACCAGGCCGGTGGTGTGCGTGCGCTGCCGGGCCCGCTTCCGGGCGGCGGCTCGCCAGCCACGCCGCAGCGCGCCGACCCCCGCGAGCGCCGAGAACACCACCGCCAGGCCGAGCGGGACGAGGTACGCCGCGGCGGGAAGGCTCGGCCGTGACTGGGCGCACACCAGGACGGCCGCGCCGCCCGCGCCGCACACCGCGGCGAGGTAGAGCCCGGGACGCACCACCAGCGGGCCGGTCACCGGCGCGCCGAGCGCGGCGTTCGAGGACCAGGCCACGACGGCGAGGAACAGCCCCCAGATCACGATCCCGCACGGGATCGCGGCGAAGGCCCACAGCGGGGGCTGGTCGGAGGTGATGCGGCTGAGACACCAGCCGACGCCGCCGGCACAGGCGACGCCGAGGCCCGCGAGGGTGACCTGCTTGCCGACCGAGGGGCCGCCTCCCCGCCTGGCGAGTTGTTCGGCGCTGGAGACGGGACGGATGGTGCTCATGGTCCATGGTAGGCACGGGTGGCGCTGGCGGGTAGTAGGTAGCCGACCGGGTGGGAGGAGTCCGCGTGTCGGTGCCTCAGCGTCTGACTTTCGTGGTCTTGGCGCTGGTGGCGGTGGCCGACTGGTAGCCGGTGTAGCTGAGGGTGACGGTGACGCTGAGGCGTTTGCCGGCGAGTCTCTTGGCGAGTTTCTTGGTCAGTCTCAGGGTCGCGGCTCGGGCGCCCTTGATCTTCTTCTTGCCGGCGTACCACTGGTAGTCGACGTCGGCCAGGGCGGGGTCCAGGCCGGTGGGCAGGACCAGGTGGGCGGTGAGCTTCCTCCCGGTGCGGGGCTTGCCGGTGATGGTGGGCCGGGCCAGGGTCAGGGTGGCCCAGGTCGAGGAGCTGCCGGACGCCGTGTCGGCGGTGTCGGACGCCGTGTCGGTGGTGTCGGACGCCGTGTCGGCCTCGGTGGCGTCGGTGAAGTCCACGGTGAACTCCCTCGGGGCCTTCTCGGGGTCGGCGGTGCCGCCGGAGGAGTACCAGTAGGAGGACAGGCCGGTGTCGAAGTGGAAGTCGACGAAGGACTGGGGCCAGGAGCCCCAGCCGTCGCTGGTGGTGTCCTGGGCGGTGTAGCCGTCGGCGACGGTGATGGCGACGCCTTCGTAGTCGGGGTCGACGCTGACCTCGCCGTAGGGGTCGAACTCGACGCCGGAGAAGGCGGCCACGGTGACGTCGGCGGTGGCGTCCAGGGCGGTCCGGTTGGTGGGGTCGTCCATGGTGGAGCTGTAGCCGTCCAGGTCGGCGGTCAGGGTGCCGGTGCCGTCGGCGTCCACGGTCAGGACAGGGTCGGTGAGCCAGAACGGGACCAGGCCGTCGTAGAAGTTGACGCTCCAAGTGCCTTCCCAGGTCACGGTCGCCGAGCCGTCGGCGGCGACCTCGGCCTGGCCATCGGAGAGCCGCACGGTCTGGGTCACCGAGCCGTCGACCTGCGCCGCCCGAGTCGCATACGTCGCCGTGGTCTCGGTGCCGTCGGCGGCGATCTGGAGGATCTCCACGTCGCCGGAGGTGGCGGCGTAGGTGGCCTGGGTGCCGTCGGAGACTCCGGCGGAGAAGTAGTTGCTCGACCCGTACGGCGGCGCCGCCTGCAACTCGGCCGACCCGCTCCAGTCCAGGGTGACCCCGGTCAGGTCCAGGCCGTCGGCCGGGATGGTGACCGACTCGGTGACGGTGAGGGTGACCGCGTCGGAGTGGGTGGTGCCGGCGTCGTTGACCAGCTTGGCCCGGAACCGGGTGCCCGACATGTCGGTGTTGGTCTCGGCGACCGTCAGCGAGGAGGTCCCGTCGCTGGTCGCGACCGTGACGTCGTCATCGTCGTCGGTGATCGCGGTCCAGAACCCGTCGACCCGACGCTGCCAGGTCACGGTCGGGTCCGGGCTGCCGGCGTAGATCATGCTGAAGGTGGCCGAGCTCCCCTCGGTGACCGTCGCCGCACGGGGCTGGTTGGAGACCACCGCGGGGTACAGCACCGTCAAGGTGGCCTCGTCGGTCACGACGCTGCCGGCTTCGTTGGAGAGCACCGCCCGGTAGACGGTGCCGTTGTCCGAGCGGTCGGCCGCGACGCTCAGACTCTCCGCTGTCTCGCCGTCGAGGTCGGCGAACGTCGAGGCGCCCGCCGCCTTGGCCTGCCACTGGATCGCGACGTCGGGGTCGCCGGTGCCGGCGGTGGTGAAGGTAGCCGCGGTGGTGGTCTCGTCGGACCCGAGCGTGACCGTCTGGGACTCCGGCTGGGTGGTCACCTCCGGCGCGGTGCCGACGAAGTCGAGCCTGAGGATGCCGACGTAGCCCCCGCTCTGGACCTGGGCGTAGAGGTTGTGGTCCTTGTCGATCCCGAAGTACTGCTGGGTGTAGACGGTGGAGGCGTAGCCGTCGGTGACCGCGAAGGAGGAGACGAGCGTGTCGCCGCGGTAGGCGAGGACCTTCTGCGCGTTGTAGTCGTAGCCGAAGGCCAGCCCGAGCTCGGCGTCGCCGGCCATCTTGCCCATGCGGGTGAAGTCGGTGACCAGGTCGCCGTCCATCGCGGCGGTCCCGTCGGTCACGGTGACGAAGGCCAGACCTCTCGCGCTGTCCGACGTCTGGGTGGTGTAGACCGCGGCGGTGTCGTCGTCGACGGCCACCACGTTCTGGAAGCCGAAGGTGCCCTCACCGATCGTGGAGTCGGCCACCTCCTGCACCTCGACGGTGCTTTCGCCGATCACCAGGTAGAGCACCGGGAGGTAGGTCCTGGTGCCGGAGTCGTCCAGGTAGTTGGCGGCGCGGGCGACGAGCAGGGATCCGTCGCCGAGCGCGGCCAGGCTGTCGGAGGCCGAGTTGCCGTAGTACGCCGCGTTCGTGGTGACCACCGGGAGGTCGACGACGCTGGTCTGCCACCCGTCGTCGGCGCTGACGAACCGGTAGAGCTGCGGGGCGACGGTGGCGTTGCCGAACATCACGTCGAGCTCGCCCAGGGCGGCGTTCCAGGCGATCGACCGGAACGGGTAGGCGGCCGTCGTCGACTCGCTGGCCGGCAGGTAGCCCACCGTGCTGGTGACCAGGGCCTCCGAGTCGGCGTCCCAGGTCAGTGCTTGGACGGCGTTCTGCAGGCCGTCGTCACCGATGTTGCGCTGGACGTAGAAGAGGGTGCCGGTCTCGGGATCGAAGGCCCTCTGACCCTCGAGGTTGTCGGTGGGGGTGAACACCAGCGGCGACCCCAGGGTGGTCATGGTGGCCGCGTCGATCGCGGTGAACCGGTCGACGAGCCCGCCGCTGTAGATGTAGGAGTAGGCGATCAGCACACCGTCGTCGGAGGCGAACACCTGATTCTCCAAGCGCCAGGTGTCGGGGCCGGCCCAGACCGCCCCGTCGGTGTAGGCCGGGGCGCCCTCGACGTCCCAGGTCTCGGTGAGGTCGGGCGCGCCGCCGGGGCCGTCGTAGGAGAAGGAGACCGGGTCCATGGCGGTGCCGGCGGCGTAGCTGGTCGCGCTGGCCGCGGTGTCGTCGGCGACGCTCGCGGCGATCCCGCTCCACGAGGTCAGCTCCTCGGAGGCCGTCACGGTGGCGTCGGTGATGTCGAGGGTGGCGAGCAGGATCTCGCCGAAGTCGGTGACGTCGTCGCCTTGGCTGCCACCGCGGGCGCGGCTGATCAGGTGTGCGTAGAGGCTCTGCTCGTCCTCGTCGATCACGAGGCGTACGTCGCTCATGGTGGTGTCGAGCACGCAGAGGTCGGGGTCGGCCGCCCAGTAGCCGCAGTACTTCTCCCAGTGGACCGTGCCGGTGAAGCTCAGCTCGGTCGCGCCGGTGTCGGCGTCGTAGCTGCCGGAGGCGAACGTGAAGTGGTAGGTGTCGTCGTCGTTGAGGGTGGCGCCGTCGGAGAGCGTCACCCCCGAGTCGCCGATGTAATCCCGCCAGGACGCCTTGTAGCCCCAGTCCAGGCCGGCGCCGCTGGTGATCTCGGTGGCGGCGGCCGTGGTGTCGTCGGCCGCCCTGGCCGGCGTGGCCGGCGAGGTCAGTGCGATCAGCGAGCCGGCGAGCGCGAGGACGATGGTGAGCGGGAGGAGGCGCTGAGCCCGCGGCGAGGCGGGGCGCAGGAGCGGTCGTGACATCGGTTCTCTTCAGGTTGGCGGCCGGTGCGGAGGGAGGGCGCACCCCGGTCTTGCCATCACATAAGGGTGACCTTATTTAGGCAAGGCTTACCTCTTCAACCTAGACGGCGGCCTGCTGTGCTGTCAACGCCGGAATCATCTAGTCGTTCGACCGACAGGGCCGCAGCCGTAGCGCGGTGACGTAGTCGACCGGGGCGTCGGCGGCCTCGGCGGCGTTGGCCAGGGTGCCGAGCAGGTGCGCGGAGGGCAGTCCGCCCTCGTAGGCGTCGAGCACATAGGTCCACGCGACGACGTCGTCGGTCAGCGTGTTCACCCGCACCTTGGTCTTGCGGTAGAGCCCGGTGTCGGCGGACTCCCAGCCGTCGAGGGTCCGCTCGTCCTGAGGCGCGATGTCGTAGATCGCCACGAAGACGGCGGCATGGGGGTCGGCGGGGTCCTGTGCCAGGGTCGGCAGTGCCCCGTCCCAGCCGTGCTCCTCGCCGCCGAAGGTCAGCCGCCAGCCGATCAGCCAACCGGTCGTCCGCAGCGGCGAGTGCGGGCAGCGCGCGCCCATCAGGGCCGGGTCGAGGTTGGTCCCGTAGGCGGCGTACAGCGTCACCTGCGTGAGGCTATCCGAAGGCCGCGCCGGAGGGGTCCGAGGCGACGTACGACGGCGGAACGGCCCGGTCTAGGCTGGTCCCCGTGACCCACTTCGATGTCCTCGTCCTCGGTGCGGGCCCCGGTGGCTACGTTGCCGCCATCCGCGCCGCCCAGCTCGGCAAGACCGTCGCCGTCGTTGAAGAGAAGTACTGGGGCGGTGTCTGCCTCAACGTCGGCTGCATCCCCAGCAAGGCGCTGCTGAA
The DNA here is from genome assembly GCF_047607185.1 of Nocardioides sp. Classification (GTDB taxonomy): domain Bacteria; phylum Actinomycetota; class Actinomycetes; order Propionibacteriales; family Nocardioidaceae; genus Nocardioides. The sequence goes on from NZ_JASGDQ010000123.1 coordinate 69,623, forward strand.
GAACGCCGAGCTCGCTCACGTGCTGACTGCTGAGAAGGACAAGTTCGGCATCGAGGGCGACGCCACCATGTCGTTCGGCCCGACCCACGCGCGCTCGCGGCAGGTCAGCGCGGGCATCGTCAAGGGCGTCCACTACCTGATGAAGAAGAACAAGATCACCGAGATCGACGGCTGGGGCACGCTGACCGGCCGACGGGCCGACGGGAAGCTGGCGATCGACGTCAAGGCGGCCGACGGCGCCACCACGTCGTACACCTTCGACAACCTGATCATCGCCGCCGGCGCGACCGTCCGGCTGGTGCCGGGCGTGACGCTCAGCCCCAACGTGGTCACCTACGAGGAGCAGATCCTCACCGACCAGCTGCCCGGCTCGATCATCATCGGCGGCTCCGGCGCGATCGGCGTGGAGTTCGCCTACGTGCTCAAGAACTTCGGCGTCGACGTCACCATCGTGGAGTTCGCCGACCGGATGGTGCCCACCGAGGACGCCGACGTCTCCAAGGAGATCGCGCGTCACTACCGCAAGCTCGGCGTCAACGTGCTGACCTCCACCGCTGTCAAGGGCGTCGAGGACACTGGTGCAGGCGTGCGGGTCACCGTCGCTCCCGCCGCGGGAGGCGAGGAGCAGGTGCTGGAGGCCGACAAGTTCCTGGCCGCCTTCGGCTTCGCGCCCCGGGTCACCGGCTACGGCTTGGAGGCGACCGGCGTCGCCCTCACCGAGCGCGGCGCCATCGCCGTCGACGAGCGCGGCCGCACCAATGTCGAGGGCGTCTACGCCATCGGCGACTGCACCGGGAAGTTCATGCTCGCCCACGTCGCCGAGGCGATGGGCATCGTCGCGGCGGAGACCATCGCCGGCGCCGAGACCATGGAGATCGACTTCGACATGATCCCGCGGGCGACCTACTGCCAGCCCCAGATCGCCTCCTTCGGCTACACCGAGGCCCAGGCCCGGGAGAAGGGGTACGACGTCAAGGTGGCGCAGTTCCCGTTCTCCGCCAACGGCAAGGCGATGGGCCTCGGCGAGCCGGTCGGCTTCGTCAAGGTCGTCGCCGACGCGAAGTACAACGAGATCCTCGGCGCCCACCTGATCGGCCCCGACGTCACCGAGCTGCTGCCGGTGCTGACGCTGGCGCAGAAGTGGGACCTCACCGCCGACGAGGTGGCCCGCAACGTCTTCGCCCACCCGACGCTCTCGGAGGCGGTCAAGGAGGCCGTCGAGGGCATCGCGGGACACATGATCAATCTCTGATCAAGCGGGTTCAGCGCCCGGGCAGGCCCACGTCTGTGCCGGTGCCCTCCGAGGGACCAGGCGACACCGCGACCTGGGCTGCGACGCGGCGCGGGTCGTCGACGGGCAGCGACTCGATCAGGATGCGGCGCGGGTGGGCAGACGAGCCGCTGACGAGGTACTTCTGTCCAGGTCGTACTCGGCGCGCCTCCTCGAGCAGGTCGGCCGACGGATGGTCCGGGCCCGAGACTGGGGCTGGGACCGGGGTGGCAGGGTCTTCGCGGAGCGCGTCGCGCACGATGCGACGGGGATCGTAGTGGCGCAGGTCCCAGTCGGCGCCCTGAAGAGAGACGCCGATGTCCCGTTCGGCGGTGGATCGGGCGGCGTCGACCGTGCGCCGCAGGGCGCGGACGGTCTCCGCCAGCTTCTGGGTGTAGTGCGGGAGACGCTGCGGACCGATCACGAAGCCGGCGATGACGGCGACGAGGAAGAGCTTCTCGAAGGTCAGACCGAACATGGCGTGGACTCCTCGTTCATGAGCGCCTCAGCGCTTCTGGGACAGATCGGAGCCGGTGGATGGGGCGGTCAGAGCACGGCGTGTCTGCCGGCGGTCGTGCAGTTGGGTGATGAGCAGCGCGGCTCCGAACAGCGCTGACATCGGCATCGCGACCAGGAACATCGACAACACGTCCGCTGCCGGGGTGACCAGTGCACTGAAGAGCACGATGACCACGACGATGACCCGCCAGCTGCGGCCCAGCGTCCGCGCGGAGAGCAGGCCGAGCAGGTTCAGCATGACCATGAAGACAGGCAATACGAACGCGATCCCGATGGCCAAGACGATCCTCAGCACGAAGTCGACGTAGTACGACGCGGTGAGGATGGTGCTGTCCTGGTCGGAGGAGAAGCCGGTCAGCATCTGGACCATGTGCGGGAACAGCACGAAGCCGAAAGCGCAGCCGGCCACGAACAGGGGCACCGCGGCGGCCAGGAAGCCATAGGTGTGTCTCCGTTCCCGGCGGGTCAGGCCGGGGGTCACGAAGGCGAACAGCTCCAGCAGCCAGACCGGGCTCGAAAGCACCACCCCGGTGAAGATCGCGATCTTGAGCTTGAGGTCGAATGCGCCGGTGACGGTGTCGTAGTTGAGGCTCGCCTCGCGGGTGGCGGCCAGCTTCTCGATCGGAGCCCGCAGGATGTCCAGGATCTGGTCGGACAGCAGATATCCGGCGATCACGCCGACGAGCAGGGCCACCGCCGCGCGCGTGCCACGCCGCCGGGCTTCGCGCAGGTGATCGGCGAGGGGCATCGTCCCACGCGCGACGGTGGTCGTGGTCATGACGAGCGACGCTCGGCCGAAAGGCTCGTGACGGACTCGGCCGCCGTGGTGACGGTGGGCTGGGGGGCGGGCTGGACGGCCTGCCTGTCGGCGCCGCCCTCGGCGACCTCGTCCTTGAGGATGCGCATCGACTGGCCGACGCTCTTGGCGAGCGCGGGCAGCTTCGCGGACCCGAAGATGAGCAGGACGATGGTCAGGATGACCAGCGCGTGCCAGCCGGTGAGGTTCTGCAACATGGGATTCTCCTAGGTGGTGGGATGGTGTCGGTGGATCGTTCAGCTGGTGGTGTCGGCGGACGGAGCGCCGTTCGGCGGGGCGCCGCCGCCGTCCGAGGGCGGAGTGCCGCCGCCACCGCCACCGCCGCCGCCGTCCGAGGGCGGAGTGCCGCCGCCACCGCCGCTATCGCCGCCGCCCGCGTCGGGCGCCGTGTCGAGGGCGGCGTCGGTCGTCGCGTCGATCGCGACGGGCAGCGAGCCGACGTACCCGCTGGTGACGTCACCGGTGAAGGTGCCCATCTCCTGCTCGTAGCTGTCGCTGAAGACGTTGTCGGTCTCCAGGGTGACCTGGGCGAGGTTGTCCGTGGAGCCGGAGTAGGTGTCGAGTGCGTAGACCGCGTTGAGCACCTCCTCGGGGAAGGCGACCTGGGAGATGGCGATGGCGTTCTCGACATTGGTCGCGGATTCGGCGTCGGGATAGACCTCGAAGTGGATGTGGGGCCACCGGCCCAGGTAGCAACCCGGCACGATGGTCTGGAAGGTCACCTGACCGTTGGCGTCGGCGACCTGGATCCCACGTAGGTAGGTCTCGTCCTCCAGCCCCTCGGAGTAGAGCGAGTAGTCGCCCTGCGCGTCGCAGTGCCACACGTAGACCGCCACGCCCTCGTAGGGCGCGCTGTCGTTGGCCAGGTCGGTGAGCGTGAAGGTGAAGGTGAGCGGGACGCCGTCGACCGTGGTCCCGCCATCGAGGCTGGAGGTGATGTCGCTGCGCACGATGCCGGACTCCTCCAAGACGTTGACGCCGTTGGTGCCGTCGGCCGGGTAGGGGCCGTTGGTCTCCTGGGGGATCTCGCCATCAGCGGCCTCAGCGCTCGTGGAGGTGCTCGAGGCTGACGATCCGGCGGTGTCGCTCGACCCGTCCGAGCTCGTGGAGCTGGAGCCGTCGGAGGAGCAGGCAGCCAGCGCGAGGGCGCCGGCGCCCATGCCGACCACGCTCAGCACTCGGCGCCGGGTGAGCAGGGTGGCCATGTCGAAGCCGGCGCCCTGGTCGACCACTTCCTCGGTGGGCCGGGTCAGTAGACGCCCCTCGTAGGCGAGCCCGTCGGGCGTCTGCTCGGGCTCAGGGATGTGGCTCATAGCTGCTCCTGTTTGAGGTCGGGTTGCTAGGTGACTTGACGACTATTGAACTCGCTGATGCCGTAACACCTCTTTGCGTCGACTGTGCCAATGCTGTGAGGGTGCGTGGGGAGTCGGCGCCAGCCCGGGAAGGGCTGCAAGAATGAGCGTCATGACCGGTGTGGTGATCGTTGGCGGTGGACCGGGTGGCTACGAGGCGGCGCTGGTCGCCACCCAGCTCGGTGCCGAGGTCACCCTCGTCGACTCCGATGGCATCGGCGGCTCCGCCGTCGTCACCGACTGCGTCCCCAGCAAGACCCTGATCGCCGCCGCGGAGCTGATGACCGAGGTTTCCCGGGCCAGCGATCTCGGCATCGTCCTCCGCGACGGGGCTCATCCGGCCGGGCTGCTCACCGCCGACCTGGAGCGGATCAACCTGCGTGTCAAGGCGCTGGCGGCGGCCCAGTCCGCCGACATCGAGAGCAGGCTGGTGCGGCACGGGGTGAGCGTGCTCAAGGGCCGGGGCCGGCTCGACGGGCCCGCCGCGGTGGTCGCCGAGCTCGCCGACGGCACCGAGCGGCGACTCGACGCGGACGCGGTGCTGGTCGCGACCGGTGCCACGCCGCGCACGCTGCCCAGCGCGATGCCCGACGGCGAGCGGATCCTCACCTGGGAGCAGGTCTACGACCTCGCCGAGATCCCGAGCCACCTGATCGTGGTCGGCTCCGGGGTCACCGGCCTGGAGTTCGCCTCGGCCTATCTCGCGCTCGGCGTTCCGGTCACCCTGGTCAGCAGCCGGGACCGGGTGCTGCCCGGCGAGGACGCCGACGCGGCCGTCGTACTCGAGGACGTGGTCACCCGGCGCGGGATGACTGTGCTCGGCAAGTCGCGGATGGAGTCGGTGACCCGCTCCGGCGACTCGGTCACGGTGAGGCTCACCGACGGCCGCGCCGTCACCGGCAGCCACTGCATCCTCGCGCTCGGCTCCATCCCGCGCACCGCCGACATGGGACTCGCCGAGGCCGGCGTCGTGCTCGACAACGGCGGCTTCGTCAAGGTCGACCGGGTCTCACGCACCTCGGCGCGAGGCGTGTACGCCGCCGGCGACTGCACCGGCGTCTTCATGCTCGCCTCGGTGGCGGCCATGCAGGGCCGCATCGCGATGTGGCACCTGCTCGGCGACGCCGTCGCGCCGCTGGACCTGTCGAAGGTCTCCTCCAACGTCTTCACCGCGCCCGAGATCGCCACCGTCGGCGTCAGCCAGGCGGCTGTCGACGCCGGCGAGGTGCAGGCCGAGGTGGTCAAGCTCGACCTCGCCACCAACCCGCGCGCCAAGATGCAGGGCGTCACCGACGGCTTCGTGAAGCTGTTCTGCCGTCCCGGACCGGGCACCGTGCTCGGTGGTGTCGTGGTCGGCCCCCGCGCCAGCGAGCTGATCCACCCCGTCTCGCTGGCCGTCTCGGAGAACCTCACCGCGGACCAGCTCGCGCAGACCTTCACCGTCTACCCCTCAATGAGCGGCTCGATCGCCGAGGCGGCCCGTCGCCTCCACCGGGTCTGATGCGCCCTCGACGGCTCCTCGGGGTTGCGCTGCTGCTCGGCTCGGCTCGGCTCGGCTCGGCTCGGCTCGGCTTGGCTTGGCGCTGGTTGAGCCTCTCCTGCGCCGAGTCGGCAGAAGTGCAGGTCTGAAAGGGCTCGAGTCGGCAGAAGTGCTGGTCTGAAAGGGCTCGAGTCGGCAGAAGTGTTGCAACTCGGCGCTCCTGACACCTGCACTTCTGCCGACTCGCGCGAGGGAGGAGAGGTGTCACGGCAGCAGTTGCCCCAGTCGTTCGCCGAACTCCTGGGCGATCGTCTCGCTCCATCCCCAGGTGATGTGGTTGTCGTCGAAGTACACGAAGCGACCTTCGACCAGCACCGGGCAGCCACCGTCCTGACAGACCAACGGCACCACGTCGACGTACCGCGCGCCGGGCACCGCGGCCACCGCTGCCCGGGTGTAGGCGTTGCTGTCCTGCTCCTTGCTCCCGTATTCGGGGGCGAGGCAGTCGAGCTGGCTGTTGCCGGGCGTGAAGACGCAGTCGTCGGCCTTCTCGGCCCTCCCCGGTACGTCGGAGAGCACCAGGACCCGGGGCGTGAGCTGTGTCAGCGTGGTGACCGCGCTGGTCACCGCCGCCGACCAGAGGTCGGCGATCTCCTCCCCGTCGTCGAGCCGGGGCTGCTGGAAGCCTCGACTGGCCACGACGACCGCATCGGGCCGCAGGTTGGCGATCTGCCCACGTGCCCAGGCCCTGAACTTCTCGCAGGCCTGGAACGGCTTCCCCTCCAGGGTCTGCTCGTAGTCGAAGGGCGAGCAAGCATGCTTGACCAGAGGTACGACGCGGTAGCCGGCCTGCCGGCCGAGGATGTCGAGCGGATGGACCCACATCCCGGCGTGTGAGTCGCCGAGCACCACCACCGTGTGGCGCGACGCGGTGTCGCCGACCGGGCAGATCCTGACCGTCGAGGCCTGCCACCAGGCCGAGCAGATGTGTCGTTTGAACCAGATGTCGGGTCGGTGCCCCTGATAGTCGACCAGGGGGTCTACCGGCGCAGCGGCCCGGGCCAGTGCGACCGCCTGGCTGAGCGCCTCCTCGACGGTCGTCGTCGTGAGCTCGGTCGGGATGTCCTGGGCGGTCTGATGCCCGGTCGCGACCGGCCGCTGCGCCTCGAGGGTGACCTCGGCGGCCGCGCTGGCCGTCAGCGCTGCGGCGGTCACCATCCCGATGCTCACCGGCCACAGCGCCAACGAACGGCCTACTCGACGGGTCAACCAGGGCGCGCGCAGGACGGGCCGCTCCACGAGCAGGCGGGTGACCACCGCCAGGACGACGCTGACCAGCACCAGCAGCGCAACCCCGAGTGTGTGCCATCGATCCGGCAGCAGCTTCCCGCCGAGCACGAGCACCGGCCAGTGCCATAGATAGAGCGAGTAGGAGATCTCGCCCAACAGCCGCAGTGGCGGCAGCCCGAGTGCGGTCGACACCGGTCCCGCTCGGGCGATGCCGGCGGCGATCAGCAACGCGGCCGAGAGCGTCGGCAGCAGCGCGAGCCAACCCGGGAAGGCGCTGGCGGCGGGGAGGAAGGCCATGGTCGCGAGCACTCCGGCAAGGCCTGCCAGGCCGAGCGGCGTCGCGAGTCGCGCCGCCGTGAGCAGCCTCGTGAGGCGGCCGGCGGCCATCGCGAGGAGCCCACCGATCAACAGCTCGTAGGCGCGTGCGGGCGAGGAGTAGTAGGCGCCTATCGGGGCCTCGGCGGTGCTGCTCACCGACCAGGCCAAGGAGGCCACAGTCAGCGCCGCCGTGCCCCAGAACGCACCCCGGGCGCCGAGCAGGCGCCACATCAGCACGAGCACGAGCGGCCAGACGAGATAGAACTGCTCCTCGACGGCCAACGACCAGTAGTGACGAAACGGCGAGCCGACGTTGGTCGCCCAGTAGTCGGTGTCGGTGGCGGCGAAGCGGACGTTGGCGAGGAACGCCATCGACCAGCCGGCGTCGGCGGCGTAGTCCCTCATCCTGATCAACGGCACGACGAAGTAGGTGGCCAGCAGGGTCGCCACCGCCACATAGGTGGCCGCCGGGAGGATCCGGCGGGCCCGGCGTGCATAGAACGCCGCGATCCCGAGGCGTCTGGTCGCGTCGAGTTCGCGAAGCAGCAGCGACGTGATCAGGAAGCCGGAGATGACGAAGAAGACGTCGACGCCGACGAAGCCACCGGGTAGGCAGGGCAACCCGGCGTGCGCCAGTACGACGCCGCCGACCGCGAGCGCCCGCAGCCCCTGGATATCGGGCCGCCAGTGGCGGGCGCGCTCGCCTCGCGGCGCTCGCGACGGCGTCATTGATCAGCGCTTCCCTACGAGGCGGACAGGGGACGGCCGCGCCACTCCGCGATGTGTCGGTATTCGGCGAAATAGGCCAACGCCTGCTCGGCCGCCTCCGGGGTGTCGGCGAAGGCGGCGGCGGCCCACACCGTCCCCTCGATCATCTTGGCGGACTCGTAGGGATAGGAGCCGCCACACTCGCCTTTGGCCGCGGTCGGTCCCCAGTGCAGCCCAGGGGCCTTGGCATTGCCGTCCACCGACTTCGAGGCGGGGCCCAGTCGTGAGTAGTAGGTGTAGCCGTCCTCGGCGGTTCGCCACTGGGTCCAGCGCAGACAAACGCTCCCGTCGGTGGAGGGGATGACGCATTGCTGTTCGAGCACCTGGTTGTCGGCCGGCGTGAGCGGCCGGCAGAACCGCTTCGCGTGCTCGGCGATCACCCGCTCGGAGCGCTTGAAGAAGACCCAGTTCATTCCGGCGCGGGGGTCCTCGGGGTACATCGACGGCGCGTTGGCGGGGTCGGGACAGGCGTCGACGGTGTCGACAACGGTCTCCTCGGGACCCCAGCAGACGTAGCGCACTCCGCTCTCGCCGCTGGAGTTCGTCGCCGGTGGCGTGGTCACCGGGGTTGGCGAGACGAGTTCCGAGGTCGCCGCAATCGGCGTGGTCGGCGCCTGGACGGCTTCGGCCGCGGTCCCGGTGTCGTGGTGGCGGGTGAGGAGGAAGACGGTGGTCCCGACGAGGGCCAGGACGAGGATCGCGCCGAGGGCGGCCAGCAGTCCCCGGCGCGCCTCCCCACTCGGTCCGCTCGGCCCGATCGGTGGCGGCACGGGCGCTGCCACCGGCAGCGGGGCGGCGTACGGCGGGGGCTGGCGAAGGGTGTTCTCGTGGGACCCGACCTCGGAGCCGGTCGGCGGTGGCACCAGGAGGGTGCGGTCGAGGCTGTCGGCGTGCTGTGGCGCTGGTGCCGGAGCGGCGTCGTACGAGATCGCGCGCAGTGCCGCGGAGGCGGCCACCGCCGAGGGGTGGCGGTTGCGGGGGTCCTTGGCCATCGCGGTCCGCAGGAAGGCGTTGACGTGCTGTTCGAGCGGGCCGGTGCCGGGTACCTGCGGGATGTCGTTCGTGATGTGCGACAGCGCGACCTGGAACCCGGTGCCGTCATATGGAGGCTTGCCGGTCAGCGAGACCAGGAGCAGGCAGCCCAGCGCGTAGATGTCGCTGGCGGCCGTGGCCGGTCGGCCCTCGTGCCGCTCCGGCGCCATGTACTGCAAGGTGCCGATGACGCCCTGGGTGCCGGTGTGCTCGGAGTCGAGGACGGTGGCGATGCCGAGGTCGCACAGCACCGCGTCCGACCCGCCCGCGGGCCGCGGCCGCAGCAGCACATTGGACGGCTTCACGTCTCGGTGCAGGATCCCCTGTGAGTGCGCGACGGCGAGTCCCTCGGCGACCTGGCGGGCGATCTCGACCGCTTCGGGCACCGGCATCGGGCCGGTCGCCTTGAGCCGCTTGAAGAGGTCACCGCCGGCGATCAGCTCGGTGGCGATGTAGAGATAGCCGCCCTGCTCGCCCGCGTCGTAGACACGGGTGATGTACGGCGAGTCCAGCCGGGCCAGCACCTGGGCCTCGCGCAGGAACCTGCTGCGGTAGTCCGCCGCGTCGGCGAGCGCGGGCGAGAGCAGCTTGAGGGCCACCTCGCGCTGGAGGCTGCGGTGCACGGCGCGGTAGACGACACCCATGGCGCCTCGCCCGAGCTCGGCGATGATCTCGTATTGGCCGAAGGTCGAACCAGGCTGAGGAAGGTTCATCGGTAGTACCGTCCTTGCTCGCTGTCCAGGGTCCAGGTCGCTCGCTGGTGCCGTCGTAGTTGCCGTCGGCGGAGCGAGGGATGGCCCGGGTGTGGCCGTACCCCGAGTTGCGGCGCGCAGCCCCGAGCGGCCACGCCGACCTTGCTATTTGTCGGTTCCGCGCCATTGCGGATCCGGCCAATGAATACTGCCGAGGGGATGACCGATGTCGATGGGTCGCTCGCCCCGAGTCGACGGGAAGATTAGTAGCCGGATGAGGTCTTTGTTCATGATTTTGGGCATGATCGCCCGATCTGGGCGAGACCAGTTTTTTCGTTATCCCGTTTGGCGCGTCGCAATCGACTCGGAGAAGAAGCGCGCCGGCTCCAAGCCGTCTCTGGTGATCTTGACGAGGGGACGCAGTCCATCAACCGCGCGCCGCCGTACGTGCCGCCCGTGTCCCCCGAAATGCCGACTGGACATATGTGAAAAGCGATTTCCGCCCTGGCCGGAAGAGAGCGGAGAAAAGCATGGGGGTGTCTGCCGAAATCCCGCCGCTATCCGACATCGCGGAGCAAGATGTTTATCTTCATCCCGGCGCGCCCTCGGCGTCGTCTGTTAAGCCGAGTCGGCAGAAGTGCGGGTCTGAGAGGGCTCGAGTCGGCAGAAGTGCGGGTCTGAGAGGGCTCGAGTCGGCAGA
>NZ_JASGDQ010000124.1:0-2563 GCF_047607185.1 Nocardioides sp.
GCCCGAGTCGCACAGCGCGTCCTCGCACTCACCGCCGCCATCTGGCACAACGACAGCGTCGACGCACCCGTCCTACGGTCCCTGACCGCCTACGACCACTGAGAACCCCTTGGAATTTGTCATCTAGATGAGCCACCGGTCAGTCGGAGACTCCGAGCCGGTCCGCCAGCCCGACATGACCGTCGTACGCCGCCACCAGGACCTGACGCCGACGCCCGCGCCGGGCGTGGCCGAGAGCGACATCACCTCGGTGACGCTCGCTGAGCAGGTCCCCGAGGCGGTGTGGCCGGCCAACGGCCTCCCGCTCCCGCTCGGCCCCAAGGTCCGTCGCGGCTGAGCCGAGACGGTCATGGATCCTCGCCCTCGGAGTGGCGTCAGCCGGGGTAGGTCGGGATCTTGACGACCTTGCTCACCGGTGCGGAGTGCTTGTCCCCCTTGAAGACGAACCGCTCCTTGTAGGGCTGCTCACCGATCATCACCGGGTAGTAGTGCACCGTGCCGGAGGCGTCGGTACGGGAGTAGGACGGGGTGGTCCAGGTGCCGCCGACGCGCATCTGCTCGAGAATCTTCTTGCCGACCAGCGGCTTGCCATGACGCGTCAGCGTGATGGCCACGTCCCACACGCCGTACACCGACCAGGTCGAGATCGTGACTGAGAGTCGTGTCTTTCCCGCTCGGCGCATCGTCGGTGTCGTCGGCGTGTCCTGAGACGCGAACGCGATGGCGGCCCTCTCCGGCAGGACCGCAGACGCGGAGGCAGGAACGGCACCGATCGCGACGACCAAGCCGCTTGCCAGTCCGACACCAAGGAGTCTGAGCTTCATGGATGTGCTCCCGGGAGACGATGCGGGTTGACCGGACGTAGGCCATCGTAGGTCAGTCCGGCTCGGTGATCGTGCCGAGACTGAGAAGTGAGAATGGCCCCGTCCACGTCGCCGCGGATCGGGGGCCGTTCTCTCGCTGTGGGTGATACTGGGTTCGAACCAGTGACCTCTTCGGTGTGAACGAAGCGCGCTACCACTGCGCCAATCACCCATCGGTGAGCCGGTCGGAAAGACTAGCGCATGTCGGCAGCGGACTCACATCGGCGTCCCGCGCGCCGTGTGACGTGGAAAAACATTCAGGATCTCCGTCACGGATCCTTTCCTCGTACGTCTCGTTAACAGGACAAGCGATCTGAGGGGACGAGATGCGGAAGAAGGCGGCGGCCATGCAGGTTCTCACGACGGCCATCACGTTGTCGTGCGTCGACCCCTGGGGTCGCACCGTCGACATGCCGACGACGATGGCCTATCGGGCCGAGGATCCATACGCTCTCTCGCTCGTCTTCCACGCCGGCTCCGGTGACGTGGAGTGGGTGGTCTCCCGCACGCTGCTCCTGCAGGGTCTGACCTCCCCGACGGGCGAGGGCGACGTCAGGGTCTACCCGAGCATCGACGAGGACGCTCGCGCGGTCACCATCCTCGACTTCTGTTCACCTGACGGCCGGCTCGTCGCTCAGGCCGACTCCTACGTCATCCAGGGTTTCCTGGCCCGCACCCTCTCGGTCGTCCCGGTGGGGCGGGAGTCCGAGTTCCTCGACCTCGACGGGCTGGTTGCCCGGCTGTTGGGGTCAGTGGCCGAGTAGCTCCCTCTCGCGCCGACGCCAGACCTCCTGCACATCCCGGGTGACCGGACCGTGCGGGAGGTCTGCGTCGTCGAGGCGTACGACGGCCTGCGCGTCCCGGGTCGTGGAGGCCAGGAAGATCTCGCTGGCCTCGGTCAGCACCTCGATCGGCTCGTCGACCTCGCGGACGCCACACCACTCGACGATCAGGCCCCGGGTCACGCCCGCCAGGCAGCCGCTCGCCAGGCTGGGGGTGCGCAGTTCGCCGTCGACGACGTAGAACACGTTCGTGCCGGTCCCCTCGCAGAGGTTGCCAACCGTGTTGGGGAAGATCGCCTCGCTGGCGTCGGCAGCGTGGGCCTGGGCGAGAGCGACGACGTTCTCGGCGTACGACGTCGTCTTCAGACCGGCGAGCGCGCCCCGCTCGTTGCGCGGCCACGCGACGGTGACGGCGCGGGTGCTGTCGGGCGCGGGCGCGATGCCGTCGGCGACCACGATCGTGGTTCGCGGGCCGTGGCCCCGACCGGAGCCCAACGGCGCGGTGCCGGCGGTGACGGTGATCCGGAGCCGGCCGAGGGGGAGCGGCTCGGCCAGCACCTCCTTGATGCCCTGCCGGATGGCGGCCTCGTCGATCGGCGCCAGGCCGAGTCCGGTGGCGGAGCGGTGCAGCCGCTGCAGGTGCAGGTCGAGCGCGAACGGCACGCCCTCGACCACCTTGATCGCCTCGAACACGCCGTCGCCCACCGTCACCCCGTGGTCGGTGACCGCCACCGCCGGAGCGTGCGGGTCGTCGAGCAGGTGTCCGTCCAGCCAGGCGCGCATGTCGCCACCCTAGTAGCCTGTCGCGGCTAATTCGCTGCTATCGCGGCGCCCGGGCACGCACCTCGCGGCGTTGCCGACGCTCGACAGGCCACCGGCCTGCCTTCGCGCCGGCGCCTTGCGAGGCACGCACCCGGA
>NZ_JASGDQ010000125.1:0-4475 GCF_047607185.1 Nocardioides sp.
CCCGGCCTGCTCGGCTGCCAGCCGCGCCTGGTGCGCGGCCTCCGCCTCCGCGGCCCGTTCGCGGGCGCGCCGCTCGGCCTCCAGCCGGGCCTCGGTGGCGGTGGTGGCGGCCTCGACGCGCTCGGCGGCGATCCGCTCGAGCTCGACCCGGGCCTGGGTGGCGTCGGCGACCTGCTGACGCGACTCGGCCAGCGCTGCGGCCGTGGCAGCCGCGCTGGCCTCGGCGATCCGGTGAGCCTCGGCGAGGCCAGCGTCGGCGTGCTGACGGGCCGTGCTCATCGCCTCGTCGGCCCGCTGGCGCGCCTGGGTGACGGTGTCGAGCGCCTGCTGCCGGCCCGCCGCGATGGTCTCCTCGGCCTGCGCCTGGGCGGCGGAGACGAAGCCACGCGCCTCCTCGTGTGCGGCGGTGAGCTCGGCCCGGGCCTGCTCACGGTGCGCGGCGAGCGCCTCCTCGGCCTCCAGCCGGGCCGCGTGGGCGCTCTCCAGCCGGGCGGCGAGCTCGGCGGCGGCCCGCTCGGCCGCCTCGCGGTCGGTGTGGGCCTGCTTCGCGGACTCGACGTGTGTCCCGAGGCTCTCCAGCGCCTCGGCGTGGGCGGCGGCCAGGGTCTGCTCGGTCGCCAGCCGGTCCTGCTGCGCGGCGGCCGCCTCCTCCGCCCGCTGCTGCGCGGCCTGCTCGGCGGAGACCCGTGCCTGCTGCGCTGCCTGGGTCAGCGCGGCCAGCGAGCGGGCCGCGGCCTCGGCGTTGACGCGGGCGCTGTGGAGGTCCTCGACCTGCTGACGCAGCTCCGCCTCGCGGCCGGCCGCGGCCGCGGCGGCCTCGGCATGGCGGCGGGTCGCGGTCTCGGTGGCGGCGGCGTGGGCCTCGGCCGCCCGCTCCGCCTCGGCGCGAGCCGCGACCGCCGCCTCGGCGCTCGTCTGCGCGTCGGCCAGCCGCCGGCTGGCCTCGGCCGCGGCGGCCTCCGCCGTCGCGCGCGCCTCCAGCGCAGCGGTCAGCGCCTCGGCTCGCTCGGCGGCCCGGCGGTCGGCCTCCTCGGCGAGCCGATGTGCCTGCGTGGCGGCCTCCTCCGCCGACATCCGCTCGGCGGCCTGGGCCGCGGCGGCCTGCTCGGCCAGGGCGCGAAGCCGCTCAGCGGCCTCGGCCCGCAGGGTGTGCTCACGGACGCGGTGGTCGAGATCCTCGAGCGAGGCGACCGGCACCGCCGGCGTCTCGTTGGTGTCGTCGATCGACCGGGCGGGCTCGGGGGTGCTCTCGGACGCCGTACGGCGGAACCACCGACGGTCGTTGGAGCTGGCTGGGTCCTCCATGACCAGCGAATTCTATCGACGGCGGGCGACGCTCGGAGGCGACTTCACGACACTAGTGTCGCGCGTCCGAAATCATTGAACGGTTCGCGCACCCGCGGCACGCCCCTCGCCGCGCCGGCTGTCGAGCCCGGCCAACGCCGCCAGGGGCGTGCCCGGGCGGCGCGACAGGCCAAGGCTTAGCCGCGACAGGCTACTAGACTCCAGATGTGGTCTTCGAGCTCCCCGACAACCTCCATCCCGACTGCGGGCCCGTCGCCTGGATGCTGGGTACGTGGCGCGGCAACGGGCACGGGGACTACCCGACCATCGAGCCGTTCCAGTTCGGCCAGGAGCTGATCTTCACCCACGACGGCCGGCCGTTCTTCCACTACTTCTCGCGCGCCTGGATCGTCGACGAGGCCGGTGAGCTCGTCCGCGAGGGGGCGCTGGAAACGGGGTTCCTGCGGTGCCGCCCGGAGGGCCAGGTGGAGCTGGTGCTGACGCACTCCAGCGGTGTCGTGGAGATCTGGTACGGCGTCGCCGAGGGCGGCAAGCTCGACATCGCCACCGACGCGGTGGCCCGTACCGAGTCGGCGAAGGAGGTCGTCGCCGGCAAGCGGCTCTACGGCAACGTCGAGGGCGAGCTGCTCTACGCCTACGACATGGCGGCGGTGGGCCAGCCGCTCCAGCCGCACCTCTGGGCAAGGTTGCAGCGAGCATGAGCACGGTGGACGGCGATTGGCGCCAGCGGCTGCGGGCACAGGGCTATCGGCTCACCCCGCAGCGCGAGCTGATCCTGGGCGCGGTCGAGCGGCTGCAGCACGCCACCCCCGACGAGATCTATGCCGAGGTGTCGCAGACCTCGGCGGCGGTCAACATGTCGACGGTCTACCGCACCCTGGAGGTGCTCGAGGGGCTTGGCCTGGTGCGCCACCTCCACCTGTCCGACCGGGCGCCGACCTACCACTCGGTGAGCAACGGCCCGGTCCATTTCCATCTCTCCTGCCGGACGTGTGGCGGGGTGATCTCTGTTGACGAGGAGAAGGCGGCGACGTTCGTCGAGCGACTGCGCGTGGAGCAGGGGTTCGTGGCGGACGTCGCCCACCTGACGATCTTCGGGGAGCACAGCCCGCCGTGCCCCCCGCCGACGGAGGAGCACTCGCATGACCACCGCTAGCCCGCTGCTGGCGCTGCCGGGCGCCGTCGCCGCCTCGGGTGCCGACGCCGGCGTGGCCGCCCACTACGGCTCGTTCAACACCGAGCAGCGCACCCTCGTCTCCGGCGAGGGGTTCGTCGACCTCTCCCACCGCGATGTCGTCGTCATCGCCGGGCCGGACCGGCTGACCTGGCTGCACTCGCTGACCTCGCAGGCCTTCGAGGGGCTCGCGCCCGGCGTCTGGACCGCGGCGCTGATCCTGTCGCCGACCGGCCATGTCGAGCACTACCTCATGGGCGTCGACGACGGCACCGCCTTCACCGCCTGGACCGAGCCCGGGTACGGCGCCCCGCTGGCGTCGTACCTGGAGAAGATGAGGTTCTGGTCCGACGTCACCGTCACCCTCGCGCCCGAGCTGGCGGTGGTCTGGCGGCCCGCGCCCGACCACCCCGAGGCCGACCCCGGTCGCTACGCCGTCATCGCGCGCGAGTCGCTGCCGGTCTTCGCGCAGGCGGCCGGCCCGGCCGCCGGGCTCTGGGCGTTCGACGCGCTGCGGATCGGCCGCGGCGAGGCCCGCTTCGGCATCGACACCGACGTCCGCACCATCCCCAACGAGGTTGGCTGGCTGCCGGGTGGTCCGGTCGCCGCGGTCCACCTCGACAAGGGCTGCTACCGGGGCCAGGAGACGGTGGCCCGGGTCCACACCCTCGGCCGACCGCCCCGCCGGCTCACGCTGCTCCACCTCGACGGCTCCGAGAACCGGCTCCCCGAGCCCGGCACCCCGTTACGGTACGACGACCGCGAGGTCGGCTTCGTCGGCTCGTCGGCCCGGCACCACGAGCTCGGCCCGATCGCGCTGGGCCTGCTCAAGCGCAGCGTCCCGGTCGAGGCGGTGCTGTCGGTCGACGGCATCCCCGCCGCGCAGGAGGTGCTGGTCGACCCCGAGGTCGGCCTCCACGTCCGCCCGCTGCGCTAGCGAAGCGCTGATCAATCCCGCCTGCTGCGCGCCACGGCGCCATTGATCAGCGTTTCCCTAGATCGATCCGGCGTACCGGCGCGGCCCCCTTCCCCGAGTCACAGATTCCGGTTAGATCGGGATGCCCCGGCGGGCGAACTGGACGTGGGTGTCGCGCTCGGCGTGGCTGAACCCGAGGCTCTCGTAGAGCCGTCGGGCGGGCAGGTTGTCGGCCTCGACGTAGAGGTGCACCTGGTCGGTGTCAGCCAGGTGGCGCAGCCCGGCCAGGGTGAGCAGCCGGCCCAGGCCGTGGCCCTGCGCCGCGGGATCGATCGCCACGACGTAGACCTCGCCCTGGCTCGGCGAGTGCCGCTTGGTCCAGTGGAAGCCCAGCAGCCGGTCGCCGTGCCACGCCTCGATCAGGCCGTCGGGCTCGAACCACCGCTGCGCCATCCGCTCGCGCAGCCCGGTCATCGTCAGTGACCCCTGCTCGGGGTGGCGCGCGAACGCCGCCCCGTTGACCCGAAGCAGCTCCCTCTCGTCGCCGGGCCGGAAGCTGCGCACCTCGATCTCGGTGGCGGGCGTCTCGGGCAGCGGCAGCGACATCGGCCGCCGCATCACCCACAACTCCCGCACCACCTTGAACCCGTGTGAGGCCGCCATCGCGAAGGCTGCCGGGTGGTGGCCGTGCGACCAGGCCGTCACCGGCCCCATGTACGACGCCAGCAGGCTCTCCAGCAGCGTGGTGCCCACGCCCCGCGACCGCGCCGGGGGCCGCACCACGATCGAGGCCTCGGACCCGATCAGCAGCGCGAAGCCGCCGTCGATCAGCCAGGTCTCGACCGCGTCCGGCCGGTTCTGCAGCGTCAGCACGGTCGCCTCGTCCAGGGGGGCGACCCCGTCGTAGGCCTCGACCTCGTCGGCGATGGTCAGGACTGCCTCCACACAGGCAGCCTAGTAGCCTGTCGCGGCTAATTCGCTGCTATCGCGGCGCCCGGGCACGCACCTCGCGGCGTTGCCGACGCTCGACAGGCCACCGGCCTGCCTTCGCGCCGGCGCCTTGCGAGGCACGCACCCGGA
>NZ_JASGDQ010000126.1:0-57055 GCF_047607185.1 Nocardioides sp.
ACGCTCGACAGGCCACCGGCCTGCCTTCGCGCCGGCGCCTTGCGAGGCACGCACCCGGACGCCGCGCTACCACGCGCTTTAGCCGCGACAGCCTACTAGGACAACCTGCGGCAACCGCGTCATAACCCACGAGCTCGTGACTCTCGTCGGCGTGCGAGGTACGGAGGAGTTCTCGGGATTCGCCGACCAGACCCGTCGTCGGATCCGGGCTGTGGTGCGTGTCGTCACGGCCGAGTGGAGCGTCGCGGCAGCTGCCGCGGCGCTGGACGCGGACCCGGCCACGGTGGAGCGGTGGACGGCGGCGCTGCTGCGCTGCTGCCGCGCCAGCGTGATGGCGGAAATGAATTCCGCGCAACCGCGTCATAGTCCGTCCGCGACGGACTCACACGTGCAGAACGCGTGCCGAGCCTCGGCCGCGGGGAACAGTCTCGGGCCGAGAACCAAGTATGGGAGACGTAAGCAATGGGGCAGCAGGCCACGAAACTGGCACTGGTGGCAGCACTGAGCACGGTGCTCGCCACCGCACTGACCGGATGGGCGGCACCGACCGCCTCGGCGGTATCGGACGATTGGCAACCCGACGGGTCCTCGCAGGAGCGCGCGGCGGCCTCCTGCTGGGAGATCAAACAGGAGTTGCCGGACGCCGCCGACGGCACCTACTGGCTGGTCACGCCGACCCTGGTCGCGCCCCAGCAGTTCTACTGCGACATGACCACGGACGGTGGCGGCTGGGTACTGGTCGGCCGCGGCCGCGACGGCTGGCTCGAGGGCGGTGACGGCCAGGGCACCACCGCTCAGGTCCGCCAGAACATCTGGAGCCAGGCGGGCTTCAAGCCCCGCCAGCTCTCGGACGAGGTGATCGACGGCCTGCTCGACGGCGGCGCGCCCAAGGACCTCGCCGACGGCGTCCGGGTCGTCCGTGCCGCCGACGTGACCGGCAGCACCACGACCGTGGTCAGCTACGCACTCAAGCAGATGACCAAATGGTCTTGGGCCTGGGGCGCCGGACAGCCGGCCAATGTCGTCCTGACCGGACCGACCGGTGAGACCCGCACGGTCAACAACACCACGACCCGCGACGTCAGCTCCAGTGGCGGCCTGTGGCGGGCCTGGACCTTCGGCGCGGACGCCAACGACTGGGTGAAGGGCTTCAACTACGATCAGTCCGTCGCCGGCACGACGGCGGCCAGCAGCTTCCTCTACTCCACCACCGGCACCTACGCCACGCCGATGGCACAGGTCTGGATCCGGCCGAAGCTGACCACCGACGAGGTGAGCTACCCCAGCATCTCCGACGACGGCGCCGAGGAGCTGACCCAGCTGCCGCTCGCCGAGTCCGGCGCGCTCGCGGGCACCTGGGGCGTCACCGGGCGTGCCAACGGCAGCAGCACCGAGCTCAACACCGAGGCACATGCGTTCGCCCAGATCGGCAACGTGATGTACGTCGGCGGCAACTTCGCCAACGTCGAGGAGCACTCCGATCGCTCGGCCAGCGGGACCGCGACCCAGACCATCGCGCAGAGCTACCTGGCCGCGTTCGACGCGACCACCGGTGACTGGATCTCCGGATTCCGCCCGGTGCTGGACAACCAGGTCAATGCGCTGGCCGCGCTGCCGAACGGTGACCTGGTCGTCGGTGGCGAGTTCACCACCGTCAACGGGCTCTCGCAGCCTGGCCTGGTCGCGCTCGACCCCGACACCGGTGCCACCGACACCAGCTGGAACATCAAGGTCGAGAACCGGATCTCCAGTGAGACGCTGAACGTGCAAACGCTCGACGTACAGGACGGCTGGCTCTATCTGGGCGGCAACTTCACCCACTTCACCGGTGGCTCCTACGCCTACACCGTCTACGCCCGCAAGGCGGCTCGGCTCAAGGCCGCCGACGCCACCCCGGACAAGAACTGGAACCCCAGCTTCGACGGCAAGGTCCACTCCCTCGACGTGAGCGATGACGGCAGCAAGGTCTACATGGCCGGCTACTTCACCACCTCGGGCAGCACCACGGCCATGCGGGAGGCGATCATCTCGACCGAGTCCGGAGCGGCCGTCATCCCGTTCACGCCGGTCTTCTCCCAGTCGACCTCGAAGTACCAGCAGGCGGTGCGCGAGGTCGGCGACCTGGTGTGGTTCGGCGGCTCGGAGCACTCCATGTTCGGCTACGACGCCGCCACCATGACGCCGACCAGCCTCAACATCACCAAGGCCGGCGGGGACATCCAGGCCATCACCGACAACGACGACCGTGTGGTCTACGGCGGCTGCCACTGCGACGACTGGAACTTCTCCGGTCAGCAGGCCTACAGCGTCTCGCCCGGTGCCACCAGCCCGACCTGGTCCTCGGCCGACCGGATCGGCTTCGTCGGTGCCTGGGACGCCGAGACCGGCGAGTACCTTCCGGCGTTCGCGCCGACCTCCAAGGCCCGCAACGGGTACGGCGCCTGGGCACTTCACGTCGCCGACGACGGCACCCTGTGGGCGGGCGGCAGCTACACCAGCATCGTGGCCCGCGACGGCAAGAACCAGTGGGCCGGTGGCTTCGTCCGGTTCGCGGCCAGGCCGCACACCGCACCGGCGGCACCGAGCAGCCCGGCGGTGAGCCTGGCCTCCGGCGTCGCGACGGTGTCGTGGACGGGCTCCTCCGATGCTGCCGACTACGAGGTCATCCGCAACGGACGGGTGGTCGCCACCACCACCGAGACCACCGTCACCGTCGCCGACTCCGCCGAGACGGACCGGTTCTTCGTCCGGGCCACCGACGGCTACGGCAACCGGTCGGCCACCACCGCGCTGGCGCCGGTGGAGGTGGAGCCCGAGGAGGTCACCCTGGTCGCGGCGGGCAGCACCTGGTCCTACCGCAACGACACGACCGCTCCGGACTCGACCTGGGCAGCGCTCGGCTTCGACGACAGCGGCTGGCCCACCGGCGCGGCGCCGCTGGGCTGGGGCGACTCCTCGATCGTCACCAACGTGGACGTGGCCAGCGGCTCGACAAGGCCGCTCACGACGTACTACCGGCACGCCTTCACGGTGACCGATCCCACCGAGTTGGAAGACGTCACGCTGACCACCCGGGCCGACGACGGCGTGGCCGTCTACCTCAACGGTGTCGAGGTCGGTCGCAAGAACCTGGCGAGCGGCACGTTGACCTCGACGACCTACGCAACCGCCGCTCCGAAGACCTCGGTAGCGGTGCAGAATCCGCTCACCATCGACATTGACACGTCTTTGCTACAACCTGGCAACAACGTGTTGTCCGTCGAGGTGCACTCCAACTATCGTTCCACTCCGACAACCAGCATGGATCTGCTTCTCGAGGCCGTGCGGGACTGACACCCCCGCATCGTCTCACCTCCTAAACGCATGGGGCATTGACGGAGGGAAGCGCCAGGACACGCACATGGTCGTTGGCAGCGTCGCGTCCGGGGGGACGTGCGGCGGTCAGCGACGGGTCCATGCGCCGGTTGTCGTAGGGGACACAGTGAGACATGAGGGCAGGTATGCCCGTGCCGACCGGCGCGCGCTCGACGCGCGCCGGTCGGGCACGCGGGCGAAGCGCGTCGCGACGACGGCGCAGTTGACGGTGCTGACCGTGGCGGTGCTCGCCGTCACGACGGTGATGGCACCCGGGGCGCTGGCCGATCCTGGCCACCCGGGCACGCCACACCAGCCGACCGCGCTGTTCGCCGAGGACTTCGAGAACGGGCCGGCGGCGTCGAGCCAGCTGCTCTCCGACTACACCGGCGCCGACCAGATGACCTACTCCGCCGACCCGGCCTGGCTATCGCCGTCGCACTGCAACGGCATCGTCGTCGACTGGGACGCCACGCCGCAGCAGGGCTACTGCGACCCGGCCAGCAGCCAGGCCCAGACCTATGGCGCGCTGCAGCGGCTCAGCTACGCCCTCGGCGTCGTCGGCGAGGCCGCCGACCCGACCCGCAACGCCGCGGTGGCCGCCTACACCCAGGTCGGCGACCCCGGCGCCGACGAGATCGAGTTCGCCACCGCCTCGCCGATCAGTCTGGGCAACGAGGGCCGCTTCGTCACCTTCGGGGTCGACGCCGCCGCAACCAACTGCTTCGCCAGCGCGCCGCTGCTGCGGTTCTACCTGCGCGACGAGCAGGACAACCGGACCGCGGTCACCCAGCAGCCGATCAACCCCTGCGCCGACGGCGAGCAGGTGACGGTGCCGGCCCGGGCCGGCCACGACGCCGCCGTGTACGCCGGCCGGTTCGTCTCCGACGACAGCTACCTGCTGCGTGGCGGCAGCTTCGACATCGAGATGCGCAACGAGCAGGGCAGCGGCGTCGGCAACGACGGCGCGTTCGACAACGTCCGCGTCCTCGACGTGACCCCGCAGCTCGACGTGGCGCTCGAGCCCGCCTCGCCGAGCGTCGAGGAGACCGCCACCCTCACCTTCACGGTGACCAACACCGACGAGCTCGGCGCCAAGCGGGGCTGGGTCTTCACCGACACCCTCCCCGCCGGCCTGGTGGTCGCCGCCGGTGCGGTCGGCGGCAGCTGTGATGCCACCACCACGGCCGCGGAGGGCGGCTCGACGATCGCGGTCGCCGACGGCAGCATCGAGGCCGGCACCGAGTCCTGCACCATCACGGTGCCGGTCGCCTCCGCCGACCAGGCCGAGGCGACGTACCGTGTCTGCGGCACCGACCTCGGCGGGGTGGTGGGCCTCGACCTGCCCGGCTGCGCCGAGGTCGGCTTTCACCGCGGCGCCGCCGTGACGGCCTGGACCAGCGTCAGCGGCGGGGACGCGACCCTCGGTGCCGGCGACGTGCTCACCTACGTCGTCCACGTCGCGAACACCGGCGGGTCCGCCGGTGCCGTGGACTACTACGACGACCTGACGCACCTGCTCGACGACGCCGAGCTGATCGGCTCGCCGAACGCCACCGGGCTGCAGGCCGCCCTGGCTGGCCGGTTCGTCCACGTCACCGGTGAGCTGGCCGCCGGCGCGACCGCCGAGGTGACCTACCAGGTCCGGGTCAAGCCCGACGAGCAGGCCGGCGACGACCTGATCGCCGACTTCCTCGCCCCGGCCGGTGCCGGTGGCGGCCCGGCGGCCACTCCGCCGGAGCCGACCTGCTCCGAGACCGGCTCCCAGCCCGGTTGCACGCTGCGCGCCGTGGGGCGGCTCTCGGTCGCCAAGACCACCGCCGCCTCGGAGACGCCGATGCGCGACGGCACCGTGGTCACCTACACCCTCATCCTCGCCAACGCCGGCCGCGGCCCCGCCACGGTGGCGCTGACCGACGACATGTCGGGGATCCTCGACGACGCCGACCTCACTCAGCAGCCGGTCGTCTCCGGGCCGGGCATCACCGTCACCGACGCCGGGGGCCGCTGGTCGATCACCGGCACGCTCGCCGCCGGCGAGACCACCACGGTGGCCTACCAGGTCACCCTCAAGCCTGCCGACCAGCGTGGCGACAGCACCCTGCAAGACGGGCTGAGCGGCACCGGCGTGGGTGGCGATGCCGGCGCGACGGCCGCCTGCGCCGACTGCGGCACGACCGGGCTGCCGCAGGTCCGGGTCGGGGTCACCGCCAAGCCTGGCCCGGGCGTCCAGGTCCGCGCCGGCGAGGTCGTCCGCTACCGGGTGAGGCTGGTCAACACCGGTCAGGCGGTCGGCGCGGTGAACCTGGTCGACGACCTGTCCGACGTCCTCGACGACGCCACTTTGCTCGGTGTCCCGGCGTTGACCGGCGGCGCCGACCTCAAGGTCGAGTCGGGCGCCAGCGGGGTGCTGTCGATCCGCGGCACCCTGGCGCCCGGCCAGCGCGCCACGGTGACGTACGCCGTCAAGGTCGGTTCCCGGCAGCTCGGCAACGGCGAGCTCCTCAACCAGGTCAGCAACCGCGACGGCGGCTGCTCAGCGCTCGCCGGCGGCTCGTGCACGGCCGGCCACTCGACCTCGGGTACCAGTGCCGGCAGGTCGATCGAGACCGCCGGCTCCTCGAGCTCGGCCGCCGAGGGTCAGCTCCAGGCGCAGGCCGACACCGTCGTCTTCGGCGGCCAAGACCAGGCCTCCGCCGCCACCGGGACGTCGGGCGGCAGCACCGGGGATGGCGCGGCGCCGCAGGTCGAGCAGGCGCCGGAGCAGTTCGAGCACGGCGACTCGTGCGGGGTCGGCTGCCAGGCCGAGCCCGCCGCGGAGGCCGTCACGACCCGTGCTGTCTCCGCGGGGAGCGATCGGGGCGGCCTCCTCGACGCCAGTCCGGCGTTGCGCTGGTCGCTGAGCGCCGGCCTGGCGGGGCTGTTCCTGCTGGCGGCGCTGCTCCGCCGGCGTCGCCAGCAGCGCTGAGAACACCTGCTGAGAGAAGGTTTTCGGAAGTGGCGTCATGTCGGGTGGCCAGGCTGCTCTCACCGTCGTGACAGCCTCGACCTCAGCACCGCGCCACCTCCTCACTGAAGCGGGACCTACGCAGGCCCCCCGCTTCGGCGAGGCCTACCGGACCCTTGCCCGTCGGCAGAAGCCGGGACTGGGGGTGCCGTTCTACACCCGCGTCGTCAACCGCCGGCTGGGCCGGGTCTTCGCCGCCGCGGCGGCGACGCGCCGGCTCAGCCCCAACGCCGTCTCGGTCGGCAGCGCAGTGCTGTGGGCGGCAGCGCTGGTGGTGCTCTGCCTGGTGCCCACGACGCTCTGGTCGGCGGTCGCGGTGGTCGCCCTGCTGGTGCTGTCGTTCGGGCTCGACGCCGCCGACGGCCAGCTCGCCCGGCTGACCGGGCGTAGCGGCCGCGCCGGGGAGTGGCTCGACCACGTGCTCGACGCCGGCCGGCACGTCGCCGTCCACCTCGCGGTCGCGGTGGCGCTGTACCGGTTCACCGACCTCTCCGCCGCCACGCTGCTGATCCCGTTGGGCTTCGCCACGGTCTCCTCGACCAGGTTCGTCGCCCAGGTGCTCGCCGAGCAGCTGCGGCCCGCCTCCGCCACGCCGTCCGCCAGCCCTGCCGCGAGCTTGGCGAGCAGCCCGGCGGGCAGCCGCGGTGGCGCGCTGCTCCAGCTCCCCGCCGACACCGGCGTGCTCAACGCCAGCCTGCTGCTGCTCCCTGCGCCGACCGTCTTCGTGGTCGTCTACGGCCTGCTGGCGCTGGCCAACGCCGGCCTGCTGGTGGCAACGATGGCGCGCCGGTTCACCGAGCTGAGCCGGCTCGACCGAGCGGCGGTGCGCTCATGACCACGCTGACCACGGGGACCGCCGGCGCCGTCGAGACCACGACCGCCTGGCCGACGGTGAGCGTGGTGATCGCCACCGTCGACCGGCCGGTGCTGCTGCGCCGCGCCGTACTCGCCGCGCTGGAGCAGCGTTACGACGGCGAGGTCGAGGTGATCGTCGTCCACGACCGCACCGAGCCGCGCCAGATCGACCTGCCCGGGCTCGCCCCCGGCCGCTCGGTCCGGATCGTGAGCAACCGCCGCACCCCCGGCCTGGCCGGCGCCCGCAACACCGGCATCCTCGCCGGCCACGGCGAGCTGGTCGCGTTCTGCGACGACGACGACGCCTGGGCCGAGACCAAGCTGTGCGAGCAGGTGGAGCTGTGGCGCGAGCACCCCGAGGCAGCGGCCATCGCCACCGGCATCGAGATCCGCACCGAGGACGGCAGCCACGAGCACCTGCCGCCCTCACGCACCCGCTTCGCCGACCTGCTCCGCTCTCGGGTGCTGGGGCTGCACCCCTCCGCCTTCCTGATCCGCCGTGCCGACCTGCTCGGCGAGGTGGGCCTCGTCGACGAGGTGCTGCCGCGCTCCTTCGGCGAGGACTACGACATGCTGCTGCGGCTGGCCCGGCGCGGCGACATCCTGGCGGTCCGCAAGCCGCTGCTGATGGTCGACTGGGCCCGGACGTCGTACTTCGACGGCCAGTGGGACGCCATCAGCGACGGCCTCACCTACCTCCTGGAGAAGTTCCCGGAGTTCGGGGAGGACCGGCGCGGCTGGGCGCGGGTGGCGGGGCAGATCGCGTTCGCCCACGCTGCCCGGTCACGCCGTGGGGCGGCCCTCCGCTGGGCGCTGGCGACGCTGCGTCGCGACCCCCGGCAGCTGCGCGGCTACGGCGCGCTCGCGGTCGCCACCGGCCTGGTCAGCGCCGACAAGCTGGTGGAGAGAGTGCAGCGCCATGGCCGCGGTCTGTGAGCCGGCCACCGGGGCGGCGCCCGCCAGGGTGCTGCCCTGGTGGCCGTTGGGCGCGATGCTCGTCGGCTTCCCGCTGTGGTGGCTGCTGGGCGTGACGATGTTCGTCCCCGCCGCGCTGGCGGTGACGATGGTGGCGCTGATGGTGCGCGCCCGCCGGTGGCGGATCGCCCCCGGAGTGGTGCCGCTGCTGCTCTTCGTGGCATGGACGGTGCCGTGCGCGCTGATGATCGACACCGCCGGCCGGATGATCGGCTGGGGCCTGCGGGTCAGCACCCTGGCCACGATCGCGATCGTCGTGGTCTACGTGCTCAACGCCCCCGAGCGGATCACCCGCGACCGGCTGATCGGTGGCCTTACCGTGGTCTGGGCCACCGTTGTGGCCGGCGGCTGGGCGGCGGTGCTGGCGCCCGACCTGACCTTCACCACGGTGGTCGGCCACCTGGTGCCCCGCGACCTGCTCGGCAACGAGCTGGTCCACGACATGCTCGTGCCGACCATGGCCGAGATCCAGACCCCCTGGGGCGCGCCCGAGCCGTTCAACCGCCCGGCGGCGCCGTTCCCCTACGCCAACGGCTGGGGTGCCGCCATCGTGCTGCTGACCCCGGTCGCGGTGACCGCGCTGATGACCGCGCACCGGCGTCGTACCCGCTGGCTGGTCGGCCTCCTGCTGGCCGCCTCGGTGGTGCCGGCGGTGGCCTCCTCCAACCGAGGGATGTTCCTCGGCCTCGGCGCCGCCGCGATGTACGTCGTGTTCCGGCTCGCCCTCAGCGGGCGGGTGCGGGTGCTGGTCGTCGCGCTGGTGGGGCTGGCGGCACTGGTCGTCGCGCTGATTCAGCTGGGCGCCCTCGGCGCGATCTCCAACCGGCAGGAGTACAGCAGCTCCACCGAGGGCCGCGCCTCGCTCTACGCCGAGACCTGGCAGCGCACCCTCGACTCCCCGATCTTCGGCTGGGGCGCGCCACGCCCCTCCCTGCATCACGAGATCTCGGTCGGCACCCAGGGCTATGTGTGGAGCGTGATGTTCTCCTACGGCCTGGTCGGGCTGGCGCTGTTCGCGATCTTCCTCGCCGGCCTGGTGCTGCGGACCTGGCGGGTCGCCGACGACGTCTCCCTGGTGCTGCACGCCTCGCTGGTCGGGGCGATGGTGATCGTGCCCTTCTACGGACTGGACGTGATGCAATGGCTGACCATCGGCACGCTGGGCGCGCTGCTGTTGCGCTCACGCGCCGCCCGGCTGGCTCAGGCCAGCGGGGTCCCGGCCCGGTCCCGCCGCGCTCTGGTGGTGGCAGCGTGAGAAGCGAGCTTGCGAGCGGCGCGAGCGTGAGCGAGCTTGCCAACGAGCCGAGGACGCCACGCCCGGCCCGGAGCGCAGCGCTCGGCGGCGGCCTGCGCCGGCGGGTGGCCGGTGCCGCCGCGGTCAGTCTGGGCGGCGGCGCCGTGGGCGCGGTCGCCAACCTGCTGCTGGCGCTGATCGTCGGTCGCGCCCTGGGTGCCGCCGGTGCCGGACCGTTCTTCCAGATCCTCGCCTTCGTGGCGATCGCCTCGAACGTGCTCGAACTCGGCGCCGACACCGGGCTGGTCCGGCAGGTCTCGGCCGCGCTCGCGCTGGAGCGCGGCGACAAGGTCCGGGGCCTGGTCGCGACCGCAGTGATGCCGGTCGTAGCGGTGACCATACTGGTATGCGGACTGGGCTGGCTGCTCACGCCCTGGGTGAGCCGGCTGTTCGGTGGCTCCGGGCCCGGCTGGGTGCTGACGCTGCTGGCCGCCTCCGGCCTGGCCGCGCTGCTCGCCGTGGTGCTCGGCGCGGTCCGGGCGCTCTTCTCCGCGGTGCCGTTCACCCTGGTCCAGAACATCGGCTTGCCGGTGGGGCGGCTGGCGCTGGTCGGTCTCGTCGTGGTGGCTGGCGCGACCTCCTGGCGTCCGGTGACGCTGGCCTGGCTGGTGCCGCTGCCGCTCGCCCTGCTGGCGGCCGTGCTGCTGCTGTGGCGAGGGGAGCGGCGCCACCGCGGCAGCCGTCCCGCCCTCGACGCGACTCCCGCCGAGCGCCGGGAGTTCTGGGCCTTCAGCGGCCCACGTGGCCTCAGCGCGGCCGCCGAGATCTGCCTGGAATGGGCCGACGTGCTCATCGTGGCCGCACTGTGCACCCCTGCCGAGGCGGGTATCTACGCCGTGGTGACGCGGTGCGCCCGCTCCGGTGAGCTGGTGCAGCAGGCCGCCCGGGTCGCCATCGGCCCGATCGTGAGTGCGGCGCTGGCGAGAGGCGAGCACGGCAAGGTCCGCCAAGCCCACCGTGACGTCTCGATCGCGATGGCCGCGCTGTCATGGCCCTGCTTCGCGATCGCCGGCTACTTCGCCCCGGAGCTGCTCGGCCTGTTCGGCGCGGACTTCCGTGAGGGAGCCACCGCGCTGCGGGTCCTCTGCGTGGCGATGGCGCTCTCCTACGCCGCCGGCAGCGTGCAGAGCATCCTGCT
Organism: Nocardioides sp.; assembly: GCF_047607185.1. Classification (GTDB taxonomy): domain Bacteria; phylum Actinomycetota; class Actinomycetes; order Propionibacteriales; family Nocardioidaceae; genus Nocardioides. Next base: position 10,624 of record NZ_JASGDQ010000126.1, read on the forward strand.
GATGGGCGGCCGGAGCACTGTCCAACTCGGCAACAAGGTCGGCTGCCTGGTCGTCAACGTGGGCCTCAACCTCGCTCTGGTGCCGACCTACGGCATCCTCGGCGCGGCCGTGGCCTGGGGCCTCGTACTGGTCCTCGACGCGGCGCTGGCCTGGCTGCAGATCCTGATCGCGATGCGGCTGCGGCTGCCGGTCGGGCCGGGCCTCTGCGCCGGCGCGCTGCTGGCGGCGGTGGCCGTCGCGGCGAGCGCCGGATCGACCGCTCTGCTCTCCGGCCGGACCAGCGACCCGGTGCTCGCGCCGGTGCTCGCCCTGCTCGTCGTCGGGGCGGCGGTGGCTATCGCCGCGGTGGTCGTATGGCGGCGGCCGGCGCGACGGGGTAGCCGATTGGCCGTGGCTCCGGGTAGCGGGGTTAAGATCCAGCGCACTTGAGAACTCCCCGCCGAATCCGAGGACGATCGCGAACAAGCGCGCTCGCCAGGTGCTTTCGGGCCGATCGGATAGTCCGCACCCGGACACAGGGCAGGGGGAGCATGGGGAGACCACGTGACAGGATCTGGCGGCGGGGTGACCAGCGACCCGGATCTGATCGCGCGCACCCGCGCGGGTGACACCGAGGCATACTCCACGCTCTTCGAGCGTCACCGCGAGGCAGCGGCGCGGCTGGCCCGCCAATTGGCGCGGGGAGAGAGCGACGCCGACGACCTGGTGGCGGAGGCGTTTACGAGAGTTTTGAGTCAGCTGAGGGAGGGGAAGGGACCCGATGTCGCGTTCCGGGCCTACCTGCTCACCACCCTGCGGCACGTGCACTTCCGGCGCCACAACGCCGAGAAGCGTGTCGCGCCGACGGACGACCTCCAAGTCCTGGACCAGCCCGTGACCCATGATGATCCGGTGATCTCGAGCTTCGACAACGCCGCGGCGGGTCGTGCGTTCGGATCGCTCCCGGAGCGGTGGCAGATGATCCTGTGGCACCTGGAGGTCGAGGGCCAGCGTCCTGCCGAGGTCGCGGAGCTGCTCGGGATGAAGCCAAATGCGGTCTCCGCGCTCGCCTACCGCGCCCGGGAGGCGCTGCGCCAGGCCTACCTCCTCCAGCACATCGCCGACGCCGAGAACAAGACCTGTGTCACGGTGCTCGACCTGCTGCCGGCCTATGTGCGCGGCAAGCTGGGCCGGCGCGAGAAGGAGAAGGTGCGCCGGCACCTGCCGGACTGCGCCTCCTGCTCCACCGCGCTGGCCGAGCTGACCGACATGAACTCGCACCTCTCGGCGTTCCTGGCGCCGGTGATCCTCGGCGCCGCCGCGACGCCCTACCTGCAGGGCGTCGGCGCCCCGGCCTTCACCCTGTTCGCCCACCCGTGGGAGAAGCTGCAGCACTGGATCCACTTCGCCTCGCCGGCCACCGCCGTGGTGCACCGGGTGGTGGTGGCCGGCGTCGGCGTCGCCGTCGCCGGTGCTGCCTCCACCGGCATGTGGGCCGCCTGGCCGAGCCCGGCCGACTCACCTGCCGGTCGCGGCAGCGCACCGACCAGCTCGGTGAGTCCGTCGGGCCCCGGCTCGCCGTTGCCGTCCTCCGCGGGCGCCGTCACCATGGCGCCGCCGGAGTCCACCGCTCCGAGCACCGGCCAGAGCTCCGCTCCGGCCACCGAGGAGCCGACCTCCAGCGCGCCGGCCAGCTCGACCACCTCCACGGCACCGACCGACGGCGCCACGTCCACCGAGGCTGCGACGGTGGCACCGCTGCGGGTCAGCTTCAGCAGCGTCCCCGCCGGACTGTCGGTCAGCCTGCAGGCCAGCGCGACCGGCGGCAAGGGTGCTCGGAAGTACACCTGGGACCTCGGCGACGGCACCACTGCCCGAGGTCGGTCGGTCTCCCACACCTACGCCGCCTCGGGCAGCTACACCGTGCAGCTGACCGTCACCGATCGCACTCGCTCGGTGAGCACCGCGCGCGCCGTCGCGGTCTACTCGACCAACCAGCCGCCGCAGGCCGCGTTCTCGGCCGACGTCGTCGGCACGACGGTGAGCTTCGATGCCACCGCTTCCAGCGACTCGGACGGCTCGATCGTGTCCTACTCCTGGGACTTCGGCGACGACGCCACCGGCAGCGGCCTCACCGTCAGCCACACCTACGCGGCATCGGGGGAGTACGTCGTCCGGCTGACCGTCACCGACGACCGCGGCACCCGTGCCTCCCGAGTCGTCACCGTCACCATCTCCTGACCGCTCTCGCCGGAAATGGAGACAGTCCGGGACGTTGTGGTCGTTCCGGGGGCAGGTGAACGACCATTCCGTCCCGGACTATCCGTTCGGGGGAGGGGGTGGATCAGTGGTAGGCCGCGGCGGTCCGTCGGTGCAGCGGCCGGATCAGCGAGCCGAGCCGGGGCAGGCTGACGAATCCGGGGCGCTGGGTGGTCAGGTCGCGCAGCAGCGACTCCACATTGGCGACCGTCTCGTCGATCGGGCCGACCTGGGTCCGCGACACCACGGTCGAGGGGTCGGCCAGCGCCGCGTCGAGGCAGCCGCGCAGGGCCTCCGGCGACTCGGCGAGCAGCGCCCGGCCGTCGGCCGCCATCCGGCGACAGAAGGCGACCTGGTGGTCGTCGACCACCTCGTCGTACCGGGCCAGCCGAGGCACCACGATCGGGAGCTTGCCGACGACGGCGGCGTCGAGCACCGTGCCCGGGCCGCCCTGGCCGACCACCGCCCAGGAGGTCCGCATCATGTCGAGCAGTTCCTCCCGCGACACGATGCCGACCGGGATCGACCCCGCGGGGGGCGTGGAGTAGCCCTCCTGGGCCAGGCAGGTGACCTCGGGATGGTCCGCCAGCCAGTCCTCGAGCCAGCTGCCGAGCCGCCCGAACCGGTGGTGGTCGGTGCCATAGGTCACGAACAGGGTGAACGGCTCGCTCACATCGCCCTCCCCACCAGGACGCCGTCCGGGTAGCTCGCCTGCTGCTCGGGCCACTGCAGCGCGAACGCGTCGGCCAGCGGGTAGCACAGCTTGCCGGTCAGCGTGGGCAGCTCGATGCGGTCGAAGACCTCCAGGTAGACGGTGCGGATGCGCAGCAACCGGGCGACCACGAAGAACGGGAAGGCGACCCCGGCGCCGCTGGACACGATCACGTCCGGGCGGTCGCGCAGCAGCACCCGCCAGGCCAGGCCGAGGTTGCGGATCGCGTTGGGGAGGTTGCGGGTGGTCGGGTGGTAGGCCCAGGTCACCCGCTCGTCGGCCAGCGCGCCACGGGCGTCGGGCTTGTCGAAGGTGATCCAGTGCCGGTCGTGGTCCTGCCAGGCGGGGCGCAGCGCGACGAGCTGGGCCAGGTGTCCTCCGGTGGAGGCGATCAGGAGGACTTTCATCTCATGCTCCGTTCAGGTTCAGGGTCGCCCGCGCCGCGGCGGCGATGCGGCCGGTGGCGCGGGACGGGGCGGTCGGGGCGGTGTCGGCCTCGACGGCCGGCTCCTTCGCCGCCTCCTTCGCTGCCTCCTTGGCAGGGGCCTCGGTCAGCACCAGCGGGCTGCGCCGGTGCAGGAGCAGCGCGCCGTCGAGGCCGTGCCCGGTCGCGTGGAGCAGGCTCAAGAACCGGTTGACCGCGCCCAGCCGGGCGCCGGCGGGCAGCGCCAGCACGACCACATCGGCACGGCTGGCCACGGCGACGGCGAGCGGGTTGTCGATCCGCTCGCTGAGTTCGACGACGGTGACATTGGCCTGGCCGCGGTCGCGCGGCCAGCCGCGGTCGATACGACGGGCACTGACGCCGGCGGCGTTGAGCAGCCGGGTACGGCCCTCGCGGTTGCGCAGCAACTTGGACAGGCCCGCCGCGACACCGGTCGGGCCGGGGCTGACGACCGCGACGACCAGCGGGTCGGGACGCTCGTGCAGGTCCAGGCGCAGCGCCAGCGTCCTGATCGCGTCCTCGGCGTCGGTGCGCCGGCCGGCGGTGACCACCGGGGCGTCGAGGCGCTGGGAGAGCAGCCGGGCGTCGCGGGCCCGGCGAGAGAGGCGGTCGCGCAGCAGCGCGGCACCGACCGCCGCGACAACGCCGAGGAAGAGGCCGCCGACGGCGTAGATGGCCAGCGAGGGCCCGGCCGCGGCGGTGGGCGGCGAGGCCTGGCTGACGATCCGGCCGTCGCTGGCGTCCCCGGTCAGGTCGAGATCGGCGAGCCTCGCCTCCAGGGTGGCCAGTTGCTGGCCGTACGCCGAGGCGAGCGCGCTCTGGTTGGCCGTCATCTGGGAGAGCTGGTTGCGCAGCGCCTCGGCCCGCTCCTTGATCGGCGCCGCGCTCGCCTCGGCCTGAGCCTTGGCGCGCTCGCCGCGCTGGTCGAGATAGGCCTGGCCGACCGCGTTGGCCCCGGCGGCGGCCGCGTCGGCGGTGTCGGCCGCATAGGTGATGCGCAACACCCGGGAGCTGTCCGGGTTGCTCACCGTCAACCCGTCCCGGAGCGTGCTCGCGTCGAAGCCGGACAGTTCGGCGGCCCGCTCGACGACGGAGGTGCTGGTGACGGTCTGCGCCTCGGTGGCCATCTCGGAGGCACTGGTGGAGGCGGTGGCGCCGGCGGCGGTGTCGATCACGACCGACGTGCTCGCGGTGTAGTTCTTGGGTGCCGCCGAGGCCAGGCCGATGCCGACCATCAGGCCGAGCAGCATGACGACGAGCGCGGTTGGCCATCGCCTCCGGACCGCTCTCAGCATGTCGTCGAGCTGCAGCGACGCTGCGGTGTCCTCCGGGGTCTGCACCTGAGTCTCCTTCTGATCGATGAGCCGGGCCGACTGGCGCCCTGGCAGGTGGGAGAGCCGCCAGTTCCCGGGTCATGACGCGACTTCGCGAGAACTCTTCGAGAAAATTGCGACGACGCGCCGCTGTTAGCCGTTCGGCCCGTTGACGTCGTACGCTCCGTCGGGTCCAAGTCACCGAGAGTCGGGTTTTTGAGGTCGATGTTGTCGCGAAGCCGCACCGTAGGAGCTGTCTTGCTGGCCGCGGTGACTGCCGTCACGCTGTCGAGCGCCCAGGTCGTCGGCTCCGCCGCGACCGGGGATCGGGTGCTGCTCGACAGCGCCTTCAGCGCCGGCCGCGCCGACTGGTCGGCCGGCAGCCACACGCTGCTGCGGATGACCGACCACGGCAAGGACGGCGCGCTCGCGCTGCGCCGCTCGGCCGGCACCGGCCGGGTGCGACTGGTCAGCGAGCCGGTCCTGCCGACGCCCGGCGAGCTGGTGACGGTGACCGCCCGGGCGGCCACCAGCGGCGAGGAGCTGCCGTTGCGGCTGCAGGTGCTCGCCGACACGGGCGCCGCGCCGATCGTGCTCGCCCGGCAGCGGACCACCGCGGCCGAGGACGGCTGGACGCGGGTCACGGTCTCCTACCAGGTCCCCGCCACCGTCGGCGTGGCGCCGCCGTTGCGGGTCCGGGTGGCCGGCCGTGACGCCGGGCGGAAGGGCTACCTGATGCTCGACTGGGTCAAGGCCACCGCTCGGGTCACGCCCACCGTCACCGTCGGCGACGGTCCGGCCGCCGACGTCGCCGGGGCCGCCTGCGACAAGCTCGACTACGCCGATCCCGAGCAGGGCGCGCTCGACTGGTCCGACGAGTTCGCCGGCAATGCGGTCGACCCGATCCGCTGGCGGGTTCGCGACCAGGAGTCGTTGTCCTACGACCAGGCCCGGATCCTCGCCAGCAATGTCTCGGTTCGCGACGGCCTGCTGGCGATCAGCGGGCGCCGCCAGGACGTCGCCGGGCGGTCCTACACCAGCGGCTATCTCGACACCATCGGTCGCTACTCCCGTCAGTGGGGCCGTTGGGAGATGCGCGCCAAGCTGCCGACCGTCGTCGGCTCCTCCCGCGGGATCTGGCCGGCGTTCTGGCTGCGCGGCGACCAGGCCAGCGGCGAGATCGACATCATGGAGGCCTGGGGCGAGCCCACCACGCGCTCGGACTACCGCTCCGGCTCCTACCAGTGGACCGTTCACCAGGACACCAGCTCCGGTGCGGGGATGCAGCGCCGCTCCGGCTGGGGCACCAGTGCCGGCACCGCCCCGGTGGCAGGCGACTTCCACGTCTACGCGGTCGACTGGTCGCCGTCCTGTCTGGTCTACAGCTTCGACGGCAAGGTGGTCGGCACGGTCGAGACCGCCGACACGCCCTGGCTCACCACCGCGCTCGCCGGCCCGTTCAACATCCGCCTCAACCTGCAGATCGGGCAGTCCTACTGGGGTTACGCCGACCCTGCCCGCCCTGACCTGACCAGCCTGCCGGCCAGCCTGCTGGTCGACTACGTCCGGGTCTACCGGCCCCTTTGGACGCTCTGAGCTTGCGAGTAAACCTCCGGTGGGGGACCGAGCGCGGCAACGCCTTGTTGAAAAGGTCGATATCTTATTCGGACGCGCGCCCAGAACGGGGCGCTGACTCATGCTCGATGGCTTGTATACGAAAACGAAACGCCGATCGAAGGCTTCGTTGAGCCGCCTAACAAGCTTCGCGGCCCAGATGTCGATCTCTTCGTTCGCACTGTCAATTGCGTCTGCTGCTGCCGCCCATTCGGCGATCTCGTCGGCGAGCTCTCGCGGGGCACCGAAGGCTACGAACTCGGAGCGATCGCTGAAGAGCAGGCCGATCTCGTCAGTCCAGAGTGGTGCGTCAACGCCTTCTTCGGACATGAGCCTGATCAAGGTTCCCTCGTCGAGATTCAGTCGCGGCTCGGTCACGGGCTCTGGACGTGCTGAATCAGAATTCAGTGCTACCCACATCGGGTCGTTCGACAAGACCTTCACTACCTTAGACGCGGGGCCCATTAGACGCGGGGCCCAGCATTCACAAGGATACCTCGCACCGACCTGTCGACGCCCAAGAAGTATCCTTTCCCCTACAAGACGTGCACTGAGGTTTTCTCACCAGGCGATGAGACGCCTGGTGAGAAAACCTCAATAGTCATGGTGGGTGACGAGCTGTGGTCGTGTGGCGGGGTTGCCATGTTCGGTACGACGGCCCCGGTCATGGACGCCAGGGTCAAGTGCGGTCGGCCGACTACCAGACCAATCGGGTGAAGGGTAGGAACGGCCCGCCGTTCGCGGTTGGGCGGCGGCGGTCGTGACCCGTGCGCAATCAACGACCACTACGCTCCGACCATGAGCGAGTTCTGGGCGGACGTGGACAAGCACCTCATCAGGTACGGCGGCCCGTGGACGCCGGAGATCATCGCCGGCGCCGAGGGGTCCTATGTGATCACCGAGGACGGCCGGCGGATCCTCGACTTCACCTCGGGGCAGATGTCCTCGATCCTCGGCCACGCCCATCCTGACATCGTGGCGACCGTGCGGGAGCAGGTCGGCCGGCTCGACCACCTCTTCTCCGGGATGCTCAGCCGGCCGGTCGTGGACCTGGCCCGCAGGCTTGCCGAGTCGTTGCCCGATCCGCTGGAGAAGGCGCTGCTGCTCACCACCGGCGCGGAGTCCAACGAGGCGGCGCTGCGCCTCGCCAAGCTGGTCACCGGCAAGCACGAGGTGGTCAGCTTCGCGAAGAGCTGGCACGGCATGACCGGCGGTGCGGCCTCGGCCACCTACAGCTCGGGACGGAAGGGCTACGGCCCGGCCCAGCCCGGCAATATCGCGATCCCGACGCCCAATGCCTACCGCCCCGACTTCACCCATCCCGACGGCAGCCACGACTGGCAGCGGCAGCTCGACCTCGCCTTCGACCTGGTCGATGCCCAGTCGACCGGCAACCTCGCGGCCGTCCTCATCGAGCCGATCCTCAGCAGCGGCGGCATCATCGAGCTGCCGCCGGGCTACCTGAGGGCGCTCCAGGCCAAGGCCCACGAGCGCGGCATGTTGCTCATCCTCGACGAGGCGCAGACGGGGCTGTGCCGGACCGGCCAGTGGTACGCCTTCCAGCGCGACGGCGTCGTACCCGACATCCTCACCCTCTCCAAGACCCTCGGCGCCGGGCTGCCGCTCGCTGCGGTCATCACCAGCAAGGAGATCGAGGAGACCGCCCACGAGCGCGGCTACCTCTTCTTCACCACCCACGTCTCCGACCCGCTCGTCGCGGCGGTCGGCAACACCGTCCTCGACGTCGCCGAGCGGGACCGGCTCGAGGAGCGGGCCCAGCACCTGGGTGGCGTTCTCCGCAAGGGCCTGCTCGGGCTGCAGGAGAGGTACGACGTCGTGGGCGACGTCCGGGGCCGCGGTCTGCTGCAGGGCCTGGAGCTGGTCACCGACCGGGAGACCAAGGCGGTCGACGAGTCGATGAACGCAGCCATCACCCGGCGCTGCCTCGAGCTCGGCCTCCACATGAACGTGGTGCAGACCCCGGGCATGGGTGGCACCTTCCGCATCGCGCCGCCGCTGACGGCCACCGAGGCCGAGATCGAGCAGGGCGTGGAGATCCTGGACCGCGCGATCGCGGAGACCGTCTGAGGCCTTCAGCACTAGAGCTTCCGCCGGTAGGTCTCGCCTGCTGCGCGCCGCGCTGCACGCACGCTGGCTTCGTTGCGGCCGCTCGACAGGCCTCCAGCCTGCCTTCGCGGCCGCGCCTCGCCATCGCACGCACATCGCGACGCTCGCGACGGCGACACCTACCGGCGGAACCTCTTAACGCGACCGGAACTCAGGTTTCACGACAGTGAAACTGTCGAAATGTCAGTATTACTGACATGAGTGCAGGCGACCGGCGCACGCTGCGCGAGCGACAGACGGACCAGGTCAAGGAGATGATCATGGCCGCGCTCGCGGAGGCGCTGGAGGACGGCACCGCCTACCAGGACGTCGCGATCGCCGAGATCGCGCGCCGGGCCGGCATCGCCGAGCGCACGGTCTACCGCCACTTCCCGGCCAAGAGCGACCTGCTCGCGGCGTTCAGCGAGTGGGCTCGCGCCAACTACCTCAACCTGGTGCCGCTACCGTCCCTGGACGACGTCGAGGCAGTGGCCAAGGTGGTGTTCGCCGCCTATGAGAGCCGACCGGCATTGACCCGGGCGCTCGCGGTCAGCGAGGTCGGCCGCAACGTCCACCACGGCCTGTTCCTCGAGGTCGTCGCCCAACGACGAGCGTTGCTGGACGCCGAGTTCGCCGAGGCCTCCGACGAACGCCGGCTGGTCGAGGCCATCCTCGGCTACCTCGACCAAGGCCTGGCCTGGTTCGTGCTGACCTCCGAGTTCGGGCTCAGCGGCGAGGAGGCCGGCAACGCCGTCGGCTGGGCGATGCGCCAGATCATCGAGGCAGTACGGCGCGGCGAGGCGCCGCGGCCTGCCGACGCCGGAGCCGACGCCGGAGTCGACGTCGGGGCCGCAGTCTCAGACGAGGACCTGGACGGCATCGCCGCCGTCTAGGTCACCCGGCCCGCGCGCCGTCATCGCGCGGAGAACCACCCATCTCGCGCCACCGCCGTCGTTGGCCACGAAAGGCACGCGATGAACGCGACCCATGCACCCCGAACCCCGCCCGGATTCCATCCGTCCGGCATCGACCTGGCCAACGTCGGCAAGGTCTTCAAGACCTCCCACGGCCAGCTCCGGGCGCTCGATCAGGTGACCCTCGGCTCGCCCCGGGGCAGCTTCCTGTCCTTGCTCGGGCCGTCCGGCTGCGGCAAGTCCACCATCCTGCGGATGCTCGCCGACCTGGACCAGCCCACGTCGGGCCAGCTGCTCGTCGACGGTCGTACGCCGGCCGAGCTGCGCACCCAGCACAGTCTTGGTGTCGCCTTCCAGGAGGCGGCGCTGCTGCCCTGGCGCACGGTGCGCGACAATATCGCCCTGCCGCTGACGGTGGCCGGCAAGCCGATCGACCGGGCCGAGATCCAGGACCTGGTCAGGCTCGTCGGGCTGGAGGGCTTCGAGAGCGCCCGCCCCGGCCAGCTCTCCGGCGGAATGCGGCAGCGGGTCTCGATCGCTCGCGCCCTGGCCCTGGAGCCGCTGGTGCTGCTGCTCGACGAGCCCTTCGGCGCGCTGGACGACATGACCCGGCAGCGGATGAACCTCGAGCTGCTCCGGATCTGGGGCGAGCGTCCCGCCACCACCCTGATGGTCACCCACGGCATCTCCGAGGCGGTGTTCCTCTCCGACATCGTCGCGGTGATGTCCGCCCGCCCCGGCCGCATCCGCGAGGTCATCGAGATCGACCTGCCCCGGCCGCGTACCCCCGAGCTCATGCGCACTCCCGAGTTCCGCGACTACGTCGACCGGGCCGCCGACCTGCTCTTCGCCCACGAAGGAGACGAACAAGCATCATGACCACACTCACCTGGAACCAGGCCCGAGCGCTCCCCAAGGCGGAGGTGCACCTGCACCTGGAGGGCTGCTTCGACCTGGCCGACCTGCTGCTGCTGGCGCGCGAGGCCGGCGCGCCGCTGCCCGGCCCGGCGGCGACCCTCTTCGACACCTCCACCCACACCGTCGAGCGCGACCCCGACGGCGCCGCGGTCAAGGGCATGGGCGTGGGCACCTTCCTGCAGTTCCTGGACTGGGAGGGCTCGCTGGTGCGCACCTACGACCAGCTCTTCGTGGCCGGCTATCGCGCCGCCGCCCGGGAGAGCGCCTCCGGCGTGAGGTACGCCGACATCATCGTCAACCCCACCCACTGGGGTGCCTGGGAGGGCCGGCTGGAGCTGTTCCTGCGCGCCATCACCGACGGCTTCGAGGCCGCCGCCAAGGACGGGCTGTGCGAGACCAGCCTCTGCGTCTCGCTGCTGCGCCAGCAGAGCGGCGAGTCCGCCCTGGAGGTCGTCAAGACGATGATCGACGCCGAGATCCCCCGCGTGGTCGCGCTGTCCATCGACGGCGACGAGACCCACGCCGGCGACACCAACGAACGATTCTCCCCGGCCTTCACCCTGGCCAGGGACGCCGGCTTCCGGCGTACCGTCCACACCGGCGAGTCCAGTGGGCCGCAGAGCGTCTGGGGCGCCATCGACCTGCTTCATGCCGAGCGCATCGACCACGGCGTACGCTCGATCGAGGACCCCGACCTGGTCAAGGAGCTGGTCGACCGGCAGATCCCCCTCGACATCTGTCCGCGCTCCAACGTCGAGGGCCTGCACATCTATCCGTCGCTGGCCGAGCATCCGATCGAGGCGCTGCGTGAGGCCGGCGTGATGGTGTCGATCAACACCGACGACCCGGCGCCGATGAGCGTCCGGCTGGAGGACGACTACGTCGACTGCGCCAACGCCTTCGGCTGGAGCATCGAGACGGTCAAGGAGCTGGCGGCCAACTCGGTCAACGCCAGCTTCGCCGCCGCCGCGATCAAGCAGGAGATCCTCGACGAGTTGGGCAGCTTCGAGGCCTGACATGCCCGCGCCCACCACCGCCCTGCGCGCCGGCGCCTCCGGCAGGCGCCGATTCGCGCTGCCCTCGCTGACCGCGCGAGGGCGGGCCATCGTGGCGATCGTGCTGTTCCTGGCGGTCTGGCAGATCCTGGCCGGAGTCATGTACGCCGACCTCTACACGATCGCCGATCCGATCGGCATCCTGACCACCGCGGTCTCCGACCTCGGGTTCGCTCGCGCCAACATCTGGACCACCGCCACCGAGGCGTGGTGGGGCTGGCTGCTCGGCAATGCGGTCGCGATCGTGGTGGCGATGGCGTGCGTGCTCGCGTCCTGGACCTCGGCGGTGCTGGTGCGCACCAGCGTGGTGCTCTACTGCCTGCCGGTGGTGGCGGTCGGGCCGATCCTGGCGGTGCTGTTCTCCCAGTACTGGGCCGTCGTGGTGGTCTCGGCCCAGGGCGTCTTCTTCACCACCCTGATCGGGGCGCTGCTCGGGCTGAGGTCGGCGGCGGCCTCCCAGCTGGACGTCGTCCACGCGGCCGGCGGCACCACCTGGCAGGCGATGGTGCGGGTCCGGTTCCGTGCCGCGGTGCCGGCGCTCTTCTCCGCCTTGCGGATCGCCGGGCCGCTGGCGGTGCTCGGCGCGATGATCGGCGAGTATCTGGGCGCCAAGCGAGGTCTGGGCGTGGCGATGGTCTATGCCCAGCAGTCCCTCAACGTGGACCGCACCTGGGCGCTGGCCTTCTATGCCACCGTGCTGGCCGCGGCGGCGTACCTGATCACCGCACTGGCGGAGCGCTACGTCTACTTCTGGAAGGGCGAGGAGCGGGCCGCCGACGTGTCGGTCGCCGACGCCGCCAGCCTGACCAGGCCCCGCCGGTGGTGGCACGCGCCGGTCCAACTGGTGGCCACCCTCGGCGTCGTGCTGGGCGGCTGGCAGGCGCTGGTCGCCTCCACCGACCCCTACTTCGGCAAGCGCCCGGCCGACGTGTGGAGGTTCGTCACCACCGCCGACCAGGACGTCCTGGCGCCGGTGTGGACGGCGCTCGGAGAGACGGTCGCGCACACCCTGAGCGGCTTCGTCGCGGGACTGGTCCTGGCGGTGCTGGGGGCGCTGCTGGTGGTCGCCTCGCCCACCGCGGAGGCGACGCTGATGCCGATCGCGATGACGCTGCGGACCGTCCCCCTGGTCGCCATGACCCCGCTGATCGCCCTGGTCTTCGGCCGCGGCTTCTGGTCGGTGCTGGTGGTCTCCGGGGTGGTGACCTTCTTCCCCGCGCTGGTCACCATCGTCGGCGGCCTCCGGGCGGTGCCGGCGGCGGCGGTCGAGATCGTGCAGGTCTACGGCGGCGGCCGCTGGGCGGCACTGCGGCTGGTGCGCATCCCCGCCGCGCTGCCGTCGATGTTCGCCGCCGCCCGGGTCAGCGCGCCGCTCGCGGTGACCGGAGCCCTGCTCGCCGAGTGGCTGGCCACCGGCAACGGCACCGGATTCATGATGCTGCGAGCCGGAGCGACCGGCAACTACAACGTGATGTGGACGCTCGTCGTCCTGGTCACCGTGCTGGCCGTGCTGCTGTACGGCGCGGCATCGCTGTGCGAGCGGATCGTGCAACGCGCCCGCACCTGAACCCTCCTCGGGGAGTCACCGGTCAACGCCGACCACGAAACCGGACTCATCTACCGCGACACGACCTCAGGAAGGCACCACATGAACACCCTCGCCTCACCCACTCGCCTCACACCCTCACGACGCTCGCTCCTGCGAGGCGTCCTCGGCGTCGGCGCCCTCACCGTCGGCGCGCCGCTGCTGGCAGCCTGCGGCTCCGACGACGACTCCTCCTCCGACGGCTCGTCCGGCTCGGGCTCGCTCGCCGGGTCCTTCCAGACCGGCTGGGTGCCCACCGTCGAGCAGGCCGGCACCTATGTCGGGGACGACAAAGGCTACTTCGCCGCTGCCGGCCTCGACCTGACGATCCTGGCCGGTGGCCCCAACACCGCGGTCGACTCGGTGGTCATCTCCGGGGACGCCTTCGTCGGCAACTCCAACACCGACGCGGTGGCCGAGATGATCCAGAACGGTGCCGCGGTGAAGGTGATCGCCGCCCGGTTCCAGAAGAGCCCGTTCTGCGTCTACTCCCTGGCCGACAAGGCGCTGACCACGCCGCAGGAGCTGGTGGGCAAGAAGATCGGCGTGGCCGCCGCCAACGAGGCGCCCTTCAAGACCTTCCTGGCCATCAACGGGGTCGACGTCAAGGACGTGACCATCGTGCCGGTGCAGTTCGACCCCGCACCGACCGCGAACGGCGAGGTCGACGCTCAGGCGGGCTTCTCCATCGACCAGCCGGCCACGCTGAAGGCGCAGGGCCTCGACGTACACACGATGCTCTTCTCCGACTTCGGCTACTCGATCTACTCCAGCGCCCTGTTCGCCACCACCAAGACGATCTCCGAGCGGCCGGACCTGCTCAAGGCATTCCTGACCGGTGAGCGCAAGGGCTGGCAGGGCAACTACCAGGACCCGGCCGAGGGCGCCCGGCTGGCGGTCGAGGTCTACGGCAAGGACACCGGCCTGGACCTGGCCCAGCAGACCCTGGCCTCGGAGGCCACCAAGGACCTGGTCGTCTCCGACGAGGTCGGCCCCGAGGAGATCCTCGCCCTTACCGACACCATGATCGGCAAGAACATCGACACGCTCAAGCAGATCGGCACCGACATCACCGCCGACGACCTTTTCGACACCTCCATCCTGGAGAGCCTCTGATGACGGCCGTCTCGCCGGCCCCGGCCGAGGCGACCGCGCACACCAGCCGGTGGCCGATGACGCCGGAGCTGGCGGCGCTGCCCAAGGTGGAGATGCATATCCACCTGGACGGCACCCTGGAGCCCGCGATGAAGCTGGCGCTGGCCCGGCGCAACGGCGTGACCATTGCACAGTCGAGCGAGGAGGAGATCCGCGACTCGTTCGTCTTCCACGACCTGCCCACCTTCCTGGCGGTGCACTACTCCAATATGGACGTCCTGTGGACGAGCCTGGACTACGAGGAGCTCTGCTACGCCTACCTCAGTACGGCGGCGAGTCAGGGTGTCCGGCACGCCGAGATGTTCTTCGACCCCCAGCTGCACACCAGCCGGGGCGTGCCGTTCGACGACATCGTGCGCGGCTACCGGCGCGCCATCGTGCGAGCACGCAGCGACTTCGGGGTCACCGCCGAGCTGATCATGTGCTTCCTGCGGGACTACGGCGCCGACCACGCGATGACCACGCTGATGTCGGCGCTGCGCTACCGGGACTGGATCATCGGCGTGGGCCTGGACTCCGACGAGCTCCGGCACCCGCCGGCCGAGTACGCCGCCGTCTTCGGGCGGGCCCGGCGCGAGGGCTTCCAGATCACCATGCACTGCGACGTGGACCAGGTCGACAGCACCGAGCACATCCGGCAGGCCATCGAGGACCTCGGCACCCAGCGCATCGACCACGGCCTCAACGTGATGGAGTCCGACGCCCTGGTCGAGCTCGCCAGGACCCGGCGGATCGGGTTCACCGTCTGCCCGCTGCCCTATTCCACGCATCCCACCCGGGGGCTTCCGGAGCTGGAGGTGATCCGGGGGATGCTCGACGCCGGCCTGCTGGTCTCGGTGGGCTCCGACGACCCGCCGTACTTCGGCGGCTACCTCGGCGACAACCTCCAGTTCATGGCCGAGGTGGGCGGCTTCACCCTCCAGGAGCTGTGGCTGACCCAGGTCCACGCGGTCGACATCGCCTGGGTGAGCGCCCGCCGGCGCCAGGAGCTGCTGGAGGAGCTGGCCGGCTACGCCCGCGACCACGCCCTCGACCCGAGCGCCGCCGAATGACGACGCCCGTCGGCGCGGCCGGAGCCCTCGCGGCGCTCCGGTCCGGACAGGTCACGGCGGTCGGCCTGCTCACCGGCTGCCTGGCGGCGGTGGAGGCCGGCGCCGCGATCAACTCGGTGGTCCGGCTCGACGCCGAGCGGGCGTTGGCCAGGGCCGCCGAGATCGACCGGCAGCTGGCCGACGGCCAGGACCTGCCTGCGCTCGCCGGGCTGCCGATCACCGTAAAGGACTCCTTCGACGTCGCCGGCCTGGAGAGCGGCCAGGGGCTCGACCGGCCCGACCACCTGGCCGAGAGCGACGCCCCCGCGGTGGCCGCGCTGCGCGCGGCCGGTGCGGTGATCCTCGGCAAGACCAACGTGCCTGCCCGGCTGGCGGACTACCAGGCGAGCTCCGGCGAGTTCGGGCAGACCCTCAACCCGGCCGACCCGACCCGCACCGCGGGCGGCTCGTCGGGAGGCGGTGCCGCGGTCGCGGCGGGGCAGAGCCTCCTCGACCTCGGCAGCGACATGGCCGGGTCGGTGCGGATACCCGCGGCCTACTGCGGCATCGCCGCCTGGCGGCCGACCCATGGCCTGGTCTCCAAGGAGCGGCATCTGCCCTGGCCAGGGTCGTTGACGGTGGTGCCGCCCGCCTCCACCCCCGGCCTGTTGGCTCCCCGGGTCGCCGACCTGGTCGCCCCGGCGGCGGTGCTGGCCGGCACCGCCGCGCCCCGCTCTCGGGAGCCGCGGGTGATCGGGGTCTGGCGCTCCGGGTGGCCGCTCCTGGGCGCCGAGGTCGCCGCCGTCATCGACTCCTGGCTCGACGCCGCCCGCGAGGCGGGCCTGGAGATCGTCGAGATCGCCCCGGCGCTCGCCGACCGGTCGGGTGCGGAGGTCTACGAGGGCCTGATCGCCGCCGAGATCGCCCACGGCGCCGGCGACACCGCCGCGGCACCCCCCTTGCTCGACCTGCTGGAGCGGCAGCAGCGGGCGGTGGCCGAGTGGGAGCGACTGACCGAGGGCGTCGACGCGGTGCTCGCCCCGGTCGCTCCCGTGGTCGCGCCGCGGCTCTCCGAGGTCCCGGTGGCCGAGCGGCAGATCCTGATCGACGGCGTCGAGCACCCGGCCTCGCAGATGCTGGTCTGGGCCAAGGTCACCTCGTTGCCGCAGGCGCCCAGCGTGACCACGCCGATCGGCCGCGGAGCCGACTCCGGGATGCCGGTCGGGGTGCAGTTCATCGGCCGCCGTCACCACGACCTCGACCTGATCGCGGCCATCGCCGTACTCGAGGCCCGTGGTCTCGTCGGGCCGACGACCCTGCCCACGACCCCGTCCATCGACTCCGGAGAAGCCTCATGACCGACCCCACTCGACCGCCGGCCCCCGCCGGGCAGGAGCACGTCGTCGACCTCGCCGTGGTCGGCGGGAGCGTGCTGACTCCGGCCGGCTTCCGGGCCGGCATGACCGTGCTCGTCGACGACGGCGTCATCGCCGGGATAGAAGACGGCGAGACCCCGGTACGGGCGAGGCGAGTGATCCGCGCGGACCGCTCGGCGGTGATCCCCGGGTTCGTGGACTCCCACACCCACATCGCCTCCAATGTGATGCTGCGGGGCCTGTTGGAGGACACCGAGCTGTTCGCCTGGCTGGACACGATGTGGCGGATGAAGCGCCTCTTCGACCACGAGACCCTCGAGCTGGCCTCGCTGTGCGGGCTGATCGAGATGGCCCGGTCGGGCATCACCTGCTTCAACGAGCACTTCGACGGCTACGCCGTACGCCCGCAGACACGGGCCCTGGAGCAGGTCCGGCTGCGGGCCACGCTCGGCTACGGATTCGCCGACGGCGGCGTGTACGCCGATGTCGGCACCTGGTCGTGGTGGGCGGTGGAGAGCTTCGACGAGGCCACCGCCGGCGTCGAGGCCGACGGCGACCGGGTCCGGCTGGGCATCTCGCCACATGCGGTGTACTCGTGCTCCCCCGAGCTGTGGCGCGCCACCAGGGAGCTGGCGACCGAGCGCGGGCTGATCATCCACACCCATGTCGCCGAGGGGATGCGGGAGCAGCAGTTCATGGAGTCGACGTACGGGATGACGACCGTGGCGTGGCTGGACTCCCTGGGCGTGCTGGGCCCGGACGTGACCGCCGCCCACTGCACCCAGCTGAGCGCGAGCGACATCGCGGTGCTGGCCGAGCGCGGCGTCAAGGTGGCGCACTGTCCGGTGTGCAACGAGAAGCTGGTCTCGGGCCGGATGGACCTCAAGGCGCTGATCGGAGCCGGGGTCACGGTCGGGCTGGCCACCGACGGACCGGCCAGCCACAACACCCTGGACATGTTCGAGGAGATGAAGTTCGCCGCCAACATCCACAAGGGCGCCTACCTGGATCCCACCTTCCTGACCGCCTCGGAGCTGCTGCACCTGGCCACCGCCGGGTCGGCGCGGGCGATGCATCGCCCGGAGCTGGGGACGCTGACCCCCGGCGCCCCGGCGGACCTGGTCGTGGTGGACCTGGACCGGGCGCACACGGCGCCGGCCTACGACGTGGCCAATGCGCTGGTCTACTGCAGTCGCGCCGACGACGTGACCCACACCGTGGTGGCCGGGACGGTGGTCTTCGACGGAGAGGTGGTCGGCGTGGACGAGGAGCGCACCCTGGCGCTGTTGCGGGAGAGGGCCTACGCGCTCCGGGACCGGGTCAGCGATCGGGCCAGTGATCGGGCCGGCGCCGGGAGCAGCCGATGAGCGCGACGCTGCCCGACCTGCTGATCCGGGCCGACTGGATGATCCTCGGCGGCGGCCGGGCGCCGCTGCCGGACGTCACGGTCACCGTCGAGCACGGGCTGGTCAGCTCGGTGACCTCCGGTCCCACCCCGGCGCCGGCGGCGGCGAAGCGGCTGATCGACGCCGGCAATGCGGTGCTGATGCCGGGGTTCGTGGACCCGCACACCCACATCGCCTCGAACATGCTGCTCCGGGGGCTGCTGGACGACCTGGCCGGGACCGAGCAGTTCACCTGGCTGGAGCGGATGTGGTCGATCAAGCTCAATGTCGACCACGAGACGCTGTACTGGGCCTCGCTGGCCGGACTGGTCGAGATGGCCAAGGCCGGGATCACCTGCTTCAACGAGCACTTCGACGGTTACGCCGTACGGCCGCAGGCGCGGGCGCTCCAGCGGCTGCCGCTGCGAGCCACGCTCGGGTTCGGGTTCGCCGACGGTGCGGAGACCGGCCTGTACGCCGACCTGGCGGACTGGTCGTTCAAGGCGCTGGAGGACTGGGATGCGGCCATCGAGGGCGTGGAGCACGACGGCGACCGGGTGCGGCTGGCGCTGTCGCCGCACGCGCCGTACTCCACCTCGCCGGCCCTGTGGCGAGGCACCCGGGAGCTGGCGAGCGAGCGCGGGCTGACGATCCACACCCATGTGGCCGAGGGGCTGCGGGAGGTGGACTACCTGCGGACCTATCACGGTCGCCCGTCGACGGTGGCCTGGCTGGAGGAGATGGGGTTCCTCGGTCCGGACGTGACCGCGGCGCATTGCTCGGTCACCGACGCCACCGATCGGCAGGCGCTGGCGCGGCACGGCGTCAAGGTGGCGCACTGTCCGATCTCCAACGCCCGAGGCGCGTCGGGACGGATGGACCTGCGCGGCATGTGGGAGGCGGGCGTGCACGTCGGGCTGGCCACCGACGGCCCGGCCGGCCACAACACCCTGGACATGTTCCAGGAGATGAAGTTCGCGGCGATCACCCACAAGCAGGCGACCGACGATCCGACCTTCCTGACGACCCGGCAGGTGCTCGACCTGGCCACCCGCGACGCGGCGGTGGCGATGCACCGGCCGGAGCTGGGGCGGATCGAGGTGGGCGCCCCGGCGGACCTGGCCGTGGTGTCCCTGGCCGGGGCCCACGTGCAGCCGATGTACGACGTCGAGGCGGCACTGGTCTACTCCAGCCGCGCCGACGACGTCACCCACACCATCGTCGGTGGCCGGGTGCTGGTCGACAACGGCGAGGTGGTGGGTCTCGACCAGGCCGAGATCACGGCGAGGTTCCGGGAGTCCGCGCTCGCGCTGGCCCGCCGCTCGCTGTAATACCGGCCCCGCCCCCAGGCGCGAGTCGGCAGAAGTGCTGGTGTGAGAAGTGCCGAGTCGGCAGAAGTGCGGGTGTGAGAAGTGCCGAGTCGGCAGAAGTGCTGGCTCAGAAGACGCCGAGTCGGCAGAAGTGCGGGCGGCGGACCTGCACTTGTGCCGACTCGGCGGTCTGGGGGCCTGCACTTGTGCCGACTCGGCGGTCTGGGGGCCTGCACTTGTGCCGACTCGGCGGTCTGGGGGCCTGCACTTCTGCCGACTCGGCGGGCCGGTCGTTGTCGGGCGTGGCCCTTGGCGCACGCACAGCGTGCTGCCAGATAGGGCTCGTACCGTTGTCCTATGGCCGCAGGGGTGCCAACTCCCGCGCAGGCCGGCCCGGTGCCGGCCGAGCCCGCGACGCCCCCACAGCGGACTCGGCCGGCGTTGGTGGCCGGCTTGGCGACAGTCGCCGTGCTGGCCGCGGTGCTGGCCGTGGCGGCGCTTGTGCTCCGGTTGCTCGGAGACGACGACGAGCCGACGGCGAGGCCCGTGGCCACCGCCAGCCCCAGCGAGACGCCGCCTACCGTCAGCGACGTCTTCGCCGCCGTCGCCCCGTCGGTGGTCGTCGTCCGCACCGAGAATGGTGCGCTCGGCACCGGCACCGTGGTCGCCGACGACGGCACCATCCTGACCGCCAATCACGTCGTCGCCGACGGCAGCCCTGTCACGGTCGTCTTCTCCGACGGCACGGAGAGCCAGGCAGCGGTCGCTTCCGCCGACCCCGGCCAGGACATCGCCACCCTGACACCGGCCGGCCTCCCCGACGTACTCGTCCCCGCCACCCTCGGCGGTGGCGCCCAGCCTGGTGCCGACGTCATCGTCATCGGCAACCCGCTCGGCCTGACCTACAGCGTCTCCAGCGGGATCGTCTCCGGCCTCGACCGAACCACCGACGAGTCGGCAGGGAACCTGACCGGCCTGATCCAGTTCGACGCCTCCGTCAACCCTGGCAGCTCCGGCGGGCCGCTGCTCGACGGCGACGGCCTGGTCGTCGGCGTGGTCGTCGCCATCGCCGACCCAGGCAAGGACGACGCCTTCGCCGGCATCGGCTTCGCCGTGCCCATCGCCACCGCACTCGCCGGCGGCGATGGGGACGGCGCCGGCGGGGGAGGACCCCAGATCTAGACAAGAAGGAGTGCCCATGGCCGCCGCATCACCACTCGAGCAGGTCCTGTTCGAGGTCAAGCGCACCATCGTCGGGCAGGACGTACTGCTCGAGCGGATGGCGATCGCGCTGCTCGCCGACGGGCATCTCCTCGTCGAGGGCGTGCCCGGGCTCGCCAAGACCCTCGCCGTCAACTCGCTCGCCAAGGCGGTCGGCGGGCGGTTCCAGCGCATCCAGTTCACTCCCGACCTGGTGCCGGCCGACCTCGTCGGCACCACCGTCTACGTGCCGCATGCGGGAGAGTTCCAGACCTCGCTCGGCCCCGTCTTCGCCAACCTGTTGCTCGCCGACGAGATCAACCGCGCCCCGGCCAAGGTGCAGAGCGCGCTGCTGGAGGTGATGCAGGAGCACCAGGTCACCATCGGCAAGCAGACCCACCCGGTGCCCGAGCCGTTCCTGGTGATGGCGACCCAGAACCCCATCGAGTCCGAGGGCACCTATCCGCTGCCCGAGGCGCAGGTCGACCGCTTCATGATGAAGGTCGTCATCGGCTACCCCAGCGTCGCGGAGGAGCACGCCATCGTGGAGCGTGCCCTCGGACCGGCCGCTGAGATCCAGCCGATGATTGGGCCGGCGGACCTGCTCACCATGCGGGCCCGGGTCCGAGAGGTGTACGTCGACCCGGGCATCGTCGACTACGCCGTCCGGCTGGTCGCCGCCACCCGCTCGCCGGGGACCGTCGGGCTGGGCGAGCTCGACCGCTACGTCACCTACGGCGCCAGTCCTCGAGCCAGCATCGCGCTGGTGCTGGCGGCCCGGGCGCTGGCCTTCCTGCGCGGCCGCGACTACGTGCTGCCGCCCGATCTCGCCGAGATCGCGCTCGACGTGCTGCGCCACCGCGTCGTGCTCTCCTACGAGGCGCTTGCCGATGACATCGACCCCGACACCGTGGTGACCAGCGTGCTGACTGCCGTGGCGGCGCCTACGGTGGTGCTTCAGGGCCGATGACATGACCCCCGACCGGCTGCTGCAGCGCCTGGAGTGGCGCGTCGTCCGTCGCCTCGATGGACGGCTGCAGGGCGCCTTCCGCACTGCGCAGCGGGGCACTGGCCTGGATCTGGCCGGGATCAGGCCGTACGCCGCTGGGGACGACGCCCGGGCCATCGACTGGAACGCCACCGCCCGGCTCGATGAGCCACAGGTGCGGCAGTTCGTCGCCGAGCGCGACCTGACCTCGTGGCTGGTGCTCGACCGGTCGGCCTCGATGCAGGTCGGCGCGCCCGGCCGCGGCAAGCACGACGTGCTGGTCGAGCTCGCACTCGCCCTGACCCGGCTGTTGGGGCGCTCCGGCAACCGTGTCGGTGCGGTGGTGTACGGCGGGGACCGGGCGCACGTCGTACCCCCTCGGACGGGACGCTCCCAAGCCCTGCGCGTCGCCGCCGCGCTCGCCCGCCAGGCGTCGTCGCGTCGGGAGACCACCGACCTTGCCGCCATGGTGGATGCGGCAGCCAGCGTGGCCCGTCGGCGGGCGCTGGTCGTGGTGGTCTCCGACTTCATCGGCGAGGGCGACTGGCAGCGCGCCCTGCTGCGACTCGCGCACCGGCACGAGGTGGTCGCCCTGCGGATCGTCGACGAAGCCGACGACGCGCTGCCCGACGTCGGCCTCGTCGTCGTGGAGGACGCCGAGACCGGTGAGCAGCTCCTCGTCGACACCAGCGACCCGCTGGTACGGGCCGGACTCGTCTCCGCCGTCGGCGCCCGCGACGGCGAGATCGACGCCGGTATGCGACGTGCCCGGGTGCCGGTCCACCGCATCGACACCCGCGCCGACCTCGTCGCGGCTCTGGTCGACGTCGTCACCGCCACCCAGCGGCGGGTCCCATGACATTCGGCCAGCCGTTGTTGCTCGTCGTCGGTCTGGCGGTCACGGCAGCCCTGGTGGCGGGCACCGTGAACGTCGCCCGACGCCGGCGCGCTGCCCTGGCCGCGGCCGGGATCGCGGCGGGCCGCGGCCGCCAGCCCGGCGGCTGGCTCACCCTGGCCGGCATCGTCGTACTCGCCGTCGCGGGCGCCGGTCCCACCGCCTCGATCTCCGTGCCGCAGCAGTCGGGCACGCTCATCCTGGCCGTGGACGTCTCGGGCAGCATGGCCGCCGACGATGTCGCCCCGTCCCGGCTCGCCGCCGCCCAGCAGGCCGCCCTCGACATCATCGCCGCGCAGCCGTCCTCGGTCGATATCGGCGTCGTCGCCTTCGAGCAGGGTGCCCTGACGACCTCGCTGCCGAGCGCCGACCACACCACCGCCGAGGCCGCGATCGATCGGCTCCAGGTCAGCGGCGGCACCTCGCTCGGCCAGGCGATCCTGACCGCACTCTCCGCGATCACCGGCGACCCGGTCGGGATCGGGGAGGACGGCAGCCTCCCCGACATCGGCTACTGGGGATCGGCGACGATCGTGCTGCTCTCGGACGGCGGCCACGAGAACGAGCCCGACGGCGCCGCCGTCCAGGCCGCCACGCTCGCGCAGAATGCCGGCGTCCACATCGACACCGTCGGCGTGGGCACTCCCGGCGGCACGACCGTCGAGGTGGACGGCTACCGGCTCCACACCGCACTCGATGAGGAGACGCTCACCGCCGTCGCCGAGACCACCGGCGGCAGCTACCTGTCGGCGAGCGACGCCGGCCAGCTCGCCGACGTCTCTGACGCCGTCGACCTGCGGCTCACCGTCGAGGACCAGGACGTCCCGCTCGCCGGCGGCTTCATCGCTGCCGCGCTGGTGCTGCTCGGTCTCGGTGCTGTGCTCACCGTGCTCCGCAACGGGAGGCTGGTATGACATTCGCCTGGCCGCTGGCGCTGCTGGCCCTGCTGTTGGTCCCACTGCTGTTCGCGGTCGCCTGGTGGTCGCGCCGTCGCCGGCGGCGGGCGGCGATCAGGGTGACCTCGGTGGCGCTGGTGCGCAGCGCCCTGCCGCGACACTCCTCCTGGCGGCGCCGGCTGCCGCCGGCGCTGCTCGCGCTCGGCCTGCTCGTCCTCGCCGTCGGCGCGGCCCGGCCACAGGTCTCCGTGCCGGTGCCGGTCAACGGCACCACGATCGTGCTGGCGATGGACGTCTCCCAGTCGATGTGCTCCACCGACGTCGACCCCAACCGGCTCACCGTCGCCCAGGACGCGGCGCTGGACTTCCTCGACGACCAGCCCGCGGGAGTGCGCATCGGCCTGGTCACCTTTGCCGGCACCGCCGGCCTGCTGGTCCCACCGACCGACGACCTCGACGAGGTCCGCGACGCGATCGAGGGCTTCCAGGTCTCCCGGGGCACCGCCGTCGGCTCGGCCATCCTCACCTCACTCGACGCGATCTCCGAGGTGGATCCCTCGGTCGCACCGAGCGGGGTGGAGGTCGACGGGACGGCGCCGTCCTACGTTCCCCACGTCGTCGTCGTCCTCACCGACGGCGCGACCACGCAGGGAGTCGACCCTGCCCTGGCGGCGCAGGCCGCGGCGGCGCGAGGCGTGCGCGTCTTCACCATCGGCTTCGGCACCACGAACCCCTCGGTCGGGGTCTGTGACTCCTCGCAGCTGGACGGGGACGACCCGGGCTTCGGCGGTGGCTTCGGTGGCGGTGACGGCGGTCGGGGTGGCAACCCCCTGGTGGTCGACGAGGAGGCGTTGACGCAGATCGCGGAGACGACCGGCGCCACCTACTACCAGGCCGAGAGCGCCGACGAGCTGAGCGACGCCCTCGCTGACCTGCCGAGCACCCTCAGCGTGGTTCGCGAGGACCGGGACGTGGCGGCCTGGCTCGCGGCCGCCGGGGGTCTCCTGATCGCCGTCGCGACGGGCCTCTCGCTGTGGTTCGGGCGGGTGCGGTGATCTCGACTCCGGGGGCGGAGGGTCAGACAGGCGGAGCGACGAAGAGGCCGTCGTCCTGCTCGTTCATCATCTGCTCGTAGATGACCTCGTACGCCGGGCCCGCGGTGCCCCACTGGTCGTAGACCTTCGGGTCGGTGGCGTCGAAGACGGACGGGTGCCAGCTGTCCTCGTCGACCAGCTCGAGCTCAGTGGTGTACTCCACCACGTTGCCGTGCGGGTCCAGGAAGTAGGAGAAGGTGTTCTGCCCGATCCGGTGCCGCCCCGGACCCCACAGCTTCTGCACGCCGGCGCGCATCAGCCGGCCGGACCCGCGCATGTACTCGTCGATGCCGCGCATCTCGAACGAGATGTGGTTGAGCGAGGTGTAGGGGCCCTTGGCGATGCCGATGCTGTGGTGGGTGGGCGAGGTACGCATGAAGTAGAGCAGCTCGCCGTGGCTCGGGTGGGCGAGGGTGTCGGTCAGCTTGAAGTCGAAGTGCCTCTCATAGAACGCCCGGGTGCGGTTGATGTCGAGGGAGTTGAAGACCGCGTGGGAGAGCCGGACGGGGATGTCCTCGCCCTGCTCGACCTTGCGGTGGACCCGGGTCTCGACGTCCGAGGAGATCTCGACGGTGCGGCCGTCGCAGTCGAAGAAGCGGAATCCGAAGCCGCCGCCCGGCGTCTGCAGCTTGTCCGGCTCGCTGACGAGCTTCACCCCGTCCTCGGCGAGCGCCTGGGCCAGCCGTACGACGGTCGCCTCGTCCCGGGCGCCGAAGGAGATCAGGTCGAGGCGCTTGTCCTCGTCCTTGCGCAACCGCACGGAGTACTGCTCTGGGGAGCCCGCCGCCGCGAGGTAGACGACGCCGCCGTCCTCGGCGACCTGGGTCAGTCCCCACTGCTCGGTGTAGAAGCGCACCTGGCGCTTGAAGTCCGGCACCGCGAGGTCTACGTGCCGTAGGTGGGTGAGTGGCCAATCGATCATGCCGGACGTCCTCCTTGGCGCCGCGATATATGGACAGCTATATGGTGGATGCCACTTCCCGGGCTGAGAACCCCGAAGTTGCTAATGCCCAGACATCAATCGCAGTGATGGAGGCACGATGGGAGCGCGCACCGTCGACCTGAACCTGCTCGAGCCGCTCGACGCGCTGCTGCGGGAGCGGAGCGTGACCGCGGCGGCCCGCCGGACGGGGGTCACCCAGCCGGCGATGAGCGCCTCGCTGGCCAAGCTGCGCCGCCACTTCGACGACGCGATGCTGGTTCGGGTCGGCAACCGCTACCGGCTGACGCCGTTCGCCGAGGCGCTGCGTCCCCAGGTCGAGCGGGCCCTGGCCGACGCGCACGCGACGCTGCTCTCGGGGGCCGGCGCGTTCGACCCGCGCAGCACCGAGCGCGAGTTCGCCGTGCTGGCCTCCGACTACGCCATCGCGATGCTGGGTCCGCGGATCGTCGAACTGCTCCGGCGGGCGGCCCCGCGCTCGCGGCTGGCCTTCAGTCACTTCGACGCGCCGACTCTGCTGACAGACCCGCGCATCATCGACCAGGTGGACGGGCTGATCCTGCCGCACGGTTACATCACCGAGTACCCCTACGCCGAGGTGTTCGGCGATCGCTGGGTGTGCCTGGTCGCGCATGACAACAGCGCCGTGGGGGAGGAGTTGAGCCTGGAGGTCATGAAGGGGCTCACCTGGATCCGGACCTACCGCGACGCCTGGCTGGGCACCGTCGCGGAGCGCCAGCTGCGAATGCAGGGCGTTGAGCTCCGCACCGGCTTGATCTCCGACAGCTTCCTCAGCCTGCCGTTCCTGGTGGCCGGCTCGGACATGGTCGCGCTCGTCCCCTCTCGGCTGGCGCGGCAGGCGGCCCGGGCGGGCGACGTACGCGTGCTGGAGTGTCCGGTCCGGATCACCGGCCTGAACGAGGCGCTGTGGTGGCATCCCTCGCGCACCGGCGATCCTGCCCACTCCTGGCTGCGGCGGATCATCTCGGCCGCCGGTCGCGGGTTGAGCCCGACCGACGAGCCGACAGGCGTGCGTTAGAGCCGGTCGGCGACCCAGTCGCTGATGAACGACGTCGCGACCGTCATGTCGTCGGCGCTGCAGTGCATCGAGCCGCCCTCCTCCTTCGTGAAGATGCGCAACTCGCGGTCCGGACTGCTCACGGCATGCTCGTACTGCGCCTCCGCATAGGAGAGCGGAATCTGCGAGTCCTGCTCTCCGTGGGTGACCAGGAACGGGACGGTGATCTGCTCGACCACGCCTTCCAGGCTCATGCAGGGGGCGAAGGCCATGAACTCCTCGAGGCTGTCCTTGCCGAAGACCCACTGCACGTGGTCCCAGTAGTGCGGCACCGGCCGGTCGCCCTCGCGTGCGAGCCGCCGCTGTTGCAGCTCGCCCCAGTTGTAGTTGGCGCCCCAGGCGACGCACAGCTTGAAGCGCTTCTCGAAGGCGGCCGCCCGCGGCGCGTAGTAGCCACCGAGCGACCAGGCCAGTACGCCGACACGGGAGGCGTCGACGTCGCTGCGGCTCTCCAGATGGTCGATGACGGAGGCCGACCAGTGCTCGCTGTCGTGCCGGCCGGTCAGGCGGCGCAGTCGCAGCGCCTCTCCGCTGCCGGGGTGGTCGACGATCAGCGTGGCGATGCCGCGGCGGGCGAGCTGCTGGGCGATGCCCGAGCCGAAGATCATCTCCTTCATGCTGTCCAGGCCGTTGTAGGCGACCATGACGGGCGCCGGTCCGCCGCCCACCGCCGGCACGAGGTACGCCGGCATCGCGCTGTCGCCGTAGGGCACCTCGACCGACTCGCAGGGCCGCTCGGCCAGCCGCACACCGGAGCGGAACGCGTCGAGACCCTTGCGATAGGCCTCGGCCCGCGGCGGGAAGTGGCGGCTCTGCATCCGCTCCGCGGTCAGGTAGTAGACCGAGGCGCGCAGCAACAGCTCGCCTGCCGTCAGCGCATGACCGGCGGCCGCAGCGTCCTCGGCCCGGGCGACGAGCGCGTCCGCCTGGTCGCACCAGGTGGCGAAGAACTCCTCCGTGCCGGCGTCGTCGCCGCGCGTGGACGTGGCCCGCAGCCGCTCGCAGATCCGCGCCACCTCGGTGAGGCTGCCGCCGGTGTTCAGCGCGATATTGGCCGAGAGGTTCCAGACGTAGTTGTCGGGGAACGGCCAGAAGGCGCTCATCGCTGCGGTGCTCATTTGAGGGCGAGCGCGCTCACCGGCGACCCGGCCGCGCCCGTGATGGGCAGCGGCGAGGCGACGAACATGAACACGTACACCCCGTCCTCGCGACAGTCGACGGCCAGCGCGTCCAGGTCGAAGATCTCGCCGAAGGGGATGCCGCCGTGGACGAGTGAGACCAGGTGCAGCGGCTGGAACACGGGGATCTCGTTGGGCCGCACCTCGACGCCCCAGGTGTCGGTGGCGACCGCGGCGATCTCGTGGTCGTACAGCCACGGCGCCATCGTCAGCGAGAGGCCTGGTGCCGCTCCGCCGGAGTAGTCGCCCCAGGCCGCGCGCCGTGCCGACATGAATCCGGTGCGGACGATCAGCGCGTCGCCAGACTCGACCGCGATGCCCTTGTCGGCGCAGTAGGTGTCCACCTCGTCGGGGGTGATCGCGTAGCCGGGCTCCAGGGTCTCCACGCCCTTCCAGGTAGCCAGGTCGAGGAAGACGCCACGCGTCACGATCCGGCCGGTCAGCTTCTCGATCCCGTTGTGGGCCGCGCCCTTGCTGGTGACCTCGGCGGCGGACCGGCCGTTCCACATCCGGCCCTCGTAGAAGATGTGGGAGAGCGCGTCCCACTGGGTGCCTGCCTGGGTCGGCAGGATCACCGTGTCGTCGGCGTAGCCGAAGCCCTTGGCCGGACCCCAGCCGCCGGGCAGCGGATCTTGTGCGCCGCCGAGATGGTCGGTGCCGGTGGCGGTGGTGAGGAGCTGGGGATTGGGCCGAAAGCCGCCGTTCTGCGGTCCGAAGGCGTCGTAGGGCAGGGTGAGGGAGATCGACCTTCCCTGGGTGACCAGCCGGGCGGCGCGGGCGATGCACGCCGGCGTGATCAGGTTCAGCGCGCCGATCTCGTCGTCCTCGCCCCAGCGCCCCCAGTTCGAGAACCGAGCGATGTAGTCCCTCAAGGTCGCCTCGCTGAGCGCTTCGCTGGTTGTCATGCCTATCTCTCCTGCTCGTCGTCGGTCATCGGGCTGTGACCCCCGCCACGGGATCACGGATAGAGTGGGCTAAAATGTATCCAAAAGCAATGAGTTGACACATCTTTGAACTCCGGATACCTTCCTCGGTCATGTGGCACCAGTCACATTGCGGATTGGGCACGTAGCCTCGAAAGGACAGTCCATGACAGTGAAGTCAGCGCATCGCAGGACCAGCCGCCTCGCCCCTCTCGCCCTGCTCGCCGCGGGAGCGCTCGCCCTCACTGCCTGCTCGGGAAGCAGCGCCAGCGACACCACGACGGGCGCCACGTCGGACACCGGCGCGGCGGCGACCAGCGCCGACGCGACCGGGGGCGCCGTACCGGCGGGTGTGACCGAGGTTGTCGAGCAGGCCACCGCGAAGGTCACCGAGTTCCCAGGGCCTACGGAGGCCGTCGCGGCACCAGAGGGCAAACGCGTCATGATCATCGTCTGCGGCTCGATCGGCATCGGCTGCGTGCTCGGCGCCGACGGTGCCAAGGACGCTGCGGAGGCGCTCGGCTGGGAGGCCACCATCACCGACGGCAAGCTCGACCCGACCGTCCAGAACTCGCTCATCAAGCAGGCCGTCACCGACGGTTACGACGGCGTCGTGCTGACCTCCATGAACCCGGCGCTCGTGGCCGGTGGCCTCGCCGACGCGAAGGAGGCCGGCATCCCGGTGGTCTCCGTCTACATCCCCCACTACGACGGCGCCCCGGAGGTCGACGGCTACGTCACCAGCGACCACACCGAGGGCGGCAAGATCGCGGCCGACTGGATGATCGCCGACTCCCAAGGCGCTGCGAACGTGCTCGTGCTCGACGACCCTGCCTACCCCGAGACCACCGAGCGCAACGACGCGATGGTGGACGAGTTCGAGGCGAATTGCCCTGGCTGCACGGTGAAGCGCCAGGAGTTCTCCGCGGCCTCGATGGCGCAGCAGTTGGCCTCCCAGGTCTCCGCCTCGCTGGGCCAGGACGACGAGCTCGACTATGTATGGGCGCCGTACGACGCCGCCGGCCCGTTCGTCCAGCAGGGCATCCAGCAGGCGGGCAAGACCAAGGCGGTCAAGTTCGTCAGCGCCGAGGGCGACCCGACCGCTGCGGACGCGGTCCGGGGCGGCACCCAGGCCGCGGACCTGGTGACCGCGGACGACTACATGGGTTGGGTCTCCATCGACCTGCTGGCGCGCACCTTCGCCGGCGTCGAGCACGACGCGCAGGCCACCGTGCCGCAGCGACTGCTGACCGCCGACAACATCTCGGACGTCCCATCGGGCGACACCTGGAGCCTGGACGGCGTCGACTACGCCGCCGCATTCAAGAAGCTGTGGGGCAAGTGAGCCAAGCCGCTGAGGTGGCCTCCGCACTGTCGGTGCGGGGGCTCACCAAGAGCTTCGGCGGCAACCCCGTCCTGCGCGGTGTCGACCTCGAGGTCGGCCAGGGGCAGATCCACGCGCTGCTCGGCGAGAACGGCGCCGGCAAGTCGACCCTGATCAAGATCCTCGCTGGCGTGTACGACGCCGACGGCGGCGAAATCCGGGTCGGCCCGACGGTGCTGCCGCCGACGCACACCGCAGACGACGCCCGCGCGGCCGGGCTCGCGTTCGTCCACCAGAACCTCGGCCTCATCGATGGGCTGTCGGTGGCCGACAATGTCGCCCTGCAGGTCGGCTACGCCACCCGCAACCGTTTGATCGACGCGCGGTCGACCGCCGCCCGGGTCGGCGAGTTGATCGAGCAGGTGGGCGCGAGATTCTCCGCCCACCGACTGGTCGGCTCGCTCACTCAGGACGAGAAGGTGCTCTGCGCGCTCGCCCGCGCCTTCGCGCTCGACGCCCGGGTCGTGGTCCTCGACGAGGTGAGCGCCAGCCTGCCCGCTCCCGAGATGGACAAGCTCGCCGAGAGCCTGCTGGAGTCCAAGGCGGCCGGCATGACCTACCTCTTCGTCACCCACCGGCTCTCCGAGGTCTTCTCCTTCGCCGACCGGCTCACAGTACTCCGCGACGGCACCGTCTCGCTCGACGCGCCGGTCTCGGCGGTGACCCCGGACGGCGCGGTGGAGGCGATCCTCGGCGAGGCGCTGGCCGAGGAGACCGCCAAGACCTCGCGCACCTACGGCGACGCCGTGTTCTCGGTGAGCGGCCTGCGCGCCGAGGGACTCAGCGCCGACCTCGACCTGGAGGTGCGCCGCGACGAGATCGTGGCGGTCTGCGGCCTGGTCGGCAGCGGCACCCGCACCGTCGCCCGGGTGCTCGGCGGCGCCGAGCGGCCCACCGCCGGCAGCGCCACCCTCGGCGGCCGGCCGCTGCCACTGGGCCGGCCGACCGAGCTCGCTCGAGCCGGTTGCGCCTACGTGCCGGGCCGTCGCCAGGCCGAGGCGGTCTTCCCGCTGATGAGCGTGTGCGAGAACACCTTCCCCACCCGCAGCAGGCTCTCCGCCTGGACCGGCCTGGGCTGGGCCCGGCCGCGCGCCGAGCGGGAGAGCGCGCAGCGCCTCAGCACGCAGTACGCCGTCAAGGGCGGCCTGGACCAAGCCATCGATGAGCTCAGCGGCGGCAACCAGCAGAAGGTCGTGATGGCCCGCACCCTTGCCCACCGTCCCGAGGTGCTGATCCTCGAGGACCCGACCGCCGGCGTCGACGTCGGCTCCCGCGCCGGCATCCACCGGGCGGTGCGCGAGGTCGCGGCCGCCGGCACCGGCGTGCTGCTGGTGAGCACCGACTTCGAGGAGGTCGCCAGCCAGGCCGACCGCGTGCTCGTCATGCGCGACGGCCGCGTCGCCGCCGTCCTGTCGGGCGAGGAGCTCACCTTGGAGGCCCTGGTGCGGGCCAGCCACGGCGCCGATCGCGGCCCCGCCAGTGACCACGTCAAGGAGAACCAGGAATGACGACGCTACTGTCCAAGTCCGGCCCGGGCGGCGACCGCAAGGCGGGCTCGAGCGCACTGCCGGGCCCGGCGTCCCCGATCGCTCGGTTCGGTCTGCTCGGCATCTTCGTGCTGCTGATCGTCTTCTTCTCGATCATCAACCCCGACCGGTTCCCGACCACCGGCAACGCCAGCACCATCGCGCTGGGACAGGCGGCGAACGCGCTGCTCGCCTTCGCCGTCATGGTGCCGCTGGCGGCCGGTCAGTTCGACCTCTCGGTGGGCTACCAGTTCGGGTTCGCGCAGTCACTGCTGGCCTGGCTGGCCATCTCCCAGGGCATCGAGTCCGCCCTCGCGCTGCTGATCACGCTCGTCTGTGTGTGCTGCATCGGCCTGGCCAACGGGCTGATGGTGACCCGGCTCAAGCTCCCCTCCTTCACGACCACGATCGGCACCGGCATCGTGGTCCTCGGCATCACCGAGTGGCTGACGGGGAACCAGGTCATCTTCGGGGAGCTGCCCGGCTGGTTCGCCAATATCGGTCGTGGCCAGGTCGTCGGGATCCCGCTGCCCTTCGTCATCGTGATCGTCGTGGCCGTCGTACTGCTGCTCCTCACCGAGCGCACCCTGT
Organism: Nocardioides sp.; assembly: GCF_047607185.1. Taxonomy (GTDB): domain Bacteria; phylum Actinomycetota; class Actinomycetes; order Propionibacteriales; family Nocardioidaceae; genus Nocardioides. The sequence continues at coordinate 42,475 of NZ_JASGDQ010000126.1, forward strand.
GGGGCCGTCGTGCCTACGCGACCGGCGCCAACCCGGAGGCCGCTCGGCTGACCGGCATCCCGGTCGATCGACTCACCCTGCAGTCGTTCCTGCTGGGCAGCGTGCTCTGCACCCTCGCCGGCGCCATCTCGATGACCAACCTCGGCGGCTCGTCCCCGGTCGTCGGCCTCGGCGCCCTGCTCCCGGCCTTCGCCGGCGCCTTCCTCGGTGCCACCGGCATCCGGCCCGGCCGTTACAACGTGCTCGGCACGCTGATCGCCATCTACCTGGTGGGCACCGGGATCTCGGGCCTGCAGCAGCTGGGCGTGGAGCCCTACGTCCAGGACCTGTTCAACGGTGTCGCACTGCTGGCCGCGATCGTCGTCTCGGCGGCGGCGACGCGCCGGTTCGCTCGGAGGACCTGACGTGGCCGAGACGCTCAGCCCCACCGGCCCGCTGACCCGCCATCTGACAGATCGCGACGTCGAGCGGCTGGTCTCCTGGCCCGAGGCGGTCGCGGCGCTCAAGGCGGCCTACGCCGAGCCCGTCGACCCCGCCTCGGTGCCGGGCAGGTCGACCGCCCGCGGACCGGGACACTGGCTGCGGAGCCTGCCCGCGGTCTCGCCGGCCGGCGATTACGCGGGGGCCAAGCTCATCTCCGCCTCCGCGACCGGTGGCATGGCCAGCTATTTGTTGGCGCTCTTCGACGCCACCACGATGGAGCTGGCGGGCCTGATGGACGCCAACTTCGTCACCGGAATGCGTACGGCGGCGACCTCCGCGGTCGCGGTGGACGCCATCGCCCCGCAGCAGCCGCTGGACCTGGCGATCCTCGGCAGCGGTTTCGAGGCGTTCAAGCACTTGGCCGCGCTCGCGCAGGTCCGTGGCTTCTCACGGGTCCGGGTGTTCAGCCCTCGGGCCGAGAGCAGACAGCGCTTCATCGCCAAGGCCGCAGCCGAGCTCGGCATCGAGGTCGAGTCGGCTCGCGACGCCGAGTCTGCCGTCGCCAGCGCGGAGCTCGTCGTGTGCGCCGCCCGATCACGTGACGAGTCCCCGATCCTGCACGGCGACTGGCTCGCCGACGGCTCGACGGTGGTCTCGATCGGCTCGACGGTGCCCGAGCAGCGCGAGATCGACTGGAGCACCCTGGACCGAGCGGCGCGGGTCGTTGCCGACGTGGTCGACGAGGTCCTCCACGACACCGGTGACGGCATCGAGGCCCGGGCCCGCGGCGTCGACCTGACGGTGAAGTGTGTGGCACTGACCGACGTCGTCTCCGGTCGCATCACCGCCCGTGAGGCGCCCGACCAGATCGTCGTCTACAAGTCCGTGGGCTCCGCGCTGCAGGACATCACCGTCGGCGCGCTGGCCCTGCGCCGCGCGCTGGCGAGCGACGTCGGCTACGACACGCCTTCGCTGATCGTGCCGGTTCCGAAGTGACCACCGAGGAGATCAGATGACCACGCTCCAGCTCTTCCGGCTGCTGCCGGAGAACACCGCCGATGGGCATCGGCCGGCGAGTGCCGCCGCCTCGGGCAGGCACACCTACCTGCGGTTCGCCGACCCCTCGCCGATCGAGTCGAGCCATCGTGGACCCCAGTCCGCGGCGGTCGAGACCTGGCTGGTCGACAGCGTCGAGGAGGCGGACGCCGTCCGGACCGCCGTGCCCGACGACGGCAGCGTCTGGGTGACCACCCGTCGGCACGTAGTGCTCGGCGGCGCGCCGCTGACCGAGGTCGACGCCGCCTTCGGCATCAAGATGGTGGTCGGCATGTGCCGACGCGAGGGCATGTCGGTGGAGACCTTCCAGCAGCACTGGCTGACCACCCACTCCGAGCTCACCCTGGAGGCCCCGGGGACCTCGCGCTACGAGATCGCGCTCCCCGTCGTGGACGAGTACCTCCGGGGCGAGCCGGCCTACGACGGCTTCGCTGAGCTGTGGTGGCGCTCTCAGGCCGACCTGGACGCCTACCTGGCCTCGCCGGTGATGGGCAAGGTCGGCGAGGACATGGAGCTCTTCGTGTCGTCGTCGCGGCCGTTCTGCTCGCTCTACTCGACGACCGGCGAGCGCTGGCTCTAGGCCGCCACCGACCCGATCAGGACAGCAGACAGAAGGGAATGAGGACGATGAGCATGACCCCGCAGGGGCGCTTCCAAGGCAAGGTCGTACTGGTCACCGGTGCGAACGGCGGCCAGGGTGCCGTGCACGTCAAGCGGTTCCTCGAGGAGGGCGCGAACGTCGTCGCCCTCGATGTCGCCGGGATGCCCGAGGCGCCGAGCGTGACCGACGTCGGCGCCGGCCAGCTGCTGGAGTGCCGGGCCGACGTACGCGCGCTGGCCGACCTCGAGCGCGCCGTCAGTGCCGCGACCGAGGCCTTCGGCGGCATCGACATCGTCGTGGCCAACGCCGGCATCAACGGCAGCCGCGGCCCCGCCGTGGAGTTCGAGGAGGAGGAGTGGCTGCGCGTCCTCGACATCAACCTCAACGGCGTCTGGCGCACCATCAAGGCGGCGGCGCCGTCGCTGCTGGCCTCCACGAAGAGCCCCTCGGTCATCATCATCGGCTCGACCTGCGCCGTGAAGGGGTATGCCACCTCCGGCCACTACACCGCCGCCAAGCACGGGCTGACCGGCCTGCTCAAGGTGCTCTCGGCCGAGCTCGCGCCGAAGGGGGTGCGGGTCAACATGATCAACCCCACCACCGTGGACACCCCGCTGATCCAGGTCCAGTCCATGTACGACGCCTTCGTGCCGCCGGGTCAGGAGCCCACCGCGGAGAACTTCCGCCAAGCCATGTTCGGCCTCCACCAAATGCCGATCCCGTGGATCGACCCCGAGGACGTCACCGCCGCGGTGATGTGGCTGGCCTCCGAGGAGTCCCGCTATGTCACCGGCGCCCAGCTGTCGGTCGACGGCGGCGCCGTGCTGCTCTGACCCACCCCTCTAGCCCACCCGCGCATGGAAGAAGGACCCTCATGACCAGGACACTCATTATCGGCGCCGGCATCACCGGCGCCGCCACCGCCCACCTGCTCGCGGGCAAGGGACACGACGTGGAGATCGCCGAGATCGGCGAGGAGCTCCGCGTCCTCGGCAGCGGCATCACCCTCATTTCCCCGGCGCTGCGCGCCCTCGACCGGCTCGGCGTCCTCGACGAGTGCATGGAGCACGGCTACGGTGTCTCCGAGTTCACCTGCCTCGACATCGACGGGCAGGAGCTCTTCACCTTCCCGCTGCCGACGCTGGGCGACAACATGCCTGGCATCGTCGGGATGCTGCGCCCGACGTTGCACCAGATCCTGCTCGACCACGCGTTGGCCGCCGGGGCGAAGGTCCGCACCGGCATCGGCCCGACCTCGATCACCAACACCGAGGACGGCGTCCAGGTGACCTTCACCGACGGGACCGAGGGCAGCTACGACCTGGTCCTCGGCGCCGACGGGCTGAACTCGACGGTTCGCGCGATGCTGTTCACCCAGGAGAAGCCGGTCTTCCGCGAGCAGGGCTGCCTGCGCGCCGTGGTGGCCAAGCCGGCCGGGCTCGGCGACCGCGAGCACGACTTCTCCGGCGACCCGATCGCGCACCCGGGCTTCACGATCACGGGCCCGGACAGCATGTACGTCTACTGCAATGTCCCCGCCGCCGACACCTCCCGGCCGGCCCAGGCCGACCTGCCTCGGATCATGCGCGACTTCCTCGCGCCGTACGGCGGGGTCATGAACGAGGTCCGCGAGTCCATCACCGACCCGGAGAAGGTCAACTACGCCCTCTACGAGACCATCGTGACCCCCAAGCCCTGGCACCAGGGCCGGGTGGCGCTCATCGGCGACGCCGCGCACTCCACCACGCCACAGCTCGCCGCGGGCGGCGCGATGTGCCTGGAGGACGTCGTCGTCCTGGGCGAGGAGCTGGACCGGGCCGGCTCGATCCCCGAGGCGCTGGCCGCCTTCACCGAGCGCCGCTACGAGCGCTGCAAGTTCGTCGTCGACACCTCGGTCCAGATCGCCGCCTGGCAGCTGCGCCCCGACACCCCCGGCGCAGAGCCGGAGGTCGTGCGCGAGAACGCGTTCAACGTCCTGGCCCAGCCGTTCTGAGGAGAGCCAGATGACTAACTACGAGAAGGGCGAGGCCCGCGCCTGGGCCCGCGAGCACCTGACGGGGGTATCGGGGGTCACCATCCCCTCCTTCACCGCAGACCTGGCCGGCCTCAACACGAAGGGCATCGCCCACGACATCGAGCACCTGATCGGTCTCGGCTTCGACTACACCCTGGTGATGTCCGAGCTGGCCATCACCCCGGAGGAGAACGCCGAGTTCACCGCCATCGCGCGCGAGACCGCGGGCGACCGACTCGGGCTCTTCTTCCATGCTGCCTGGGGGACCCTGGCCGAGAACATCCAGGCGGTCAAGCTGGCCGAGCAGGCCGGCGCGGACGCCGTGCTGCTCTCCTATCCGCCGCAGTTCTGGCCCACCCAGGAGAGCCAGGTCTACGACTACACGCGGTCGTTCTGCGAGGCCACCGACCTGGCGGTCATGCTGTTCCCGATCCCGACCTGGGGGTTCGAGCGCATCCATCCGGCCGGCATGTCCGTCGAGCTGGTGCGACGCATGATCGACACCATCCCCAACGTCGCCGCGATCAAGGCCGAGCAGGGCTACCCGCTCCCGGTCGGGCCGATCGAGGCCTACCACCACTTCAAGGACGACGTGGTGATCAGCTGTCCGATCGAGAGCCACTGCATCCCGCTGATGGACGTGCTGGACATCCGGTTCTCCGGGACCAGCAACACCCAGTGGATGAGCGACTACTTCCCCAAGGCGTTCCGGCTCGCCCGCGAGGGTCGCTGGACCGAGGCGATGGAGCTCTACTGGCAGATCAACCCCGCCCGCGGCGCCAACGACTCCGTCGCGTCGAGCTATCTGAGCTCGACCGGCGCCATCAACCGCACCATCTGGAAGTACCAGGACTGGCTGGCCGGCTTCAACGGCGGCCCGCTCCGGGCGCCGGCGATGAGGATCCCCGACCGCCACATGCGCACCCTTCGCGCCGGTCTGGTCGCGGCCGGACTCCCGGTGACCGATCTGCCTGACAGCGAGTTCATGGTCGGCCGCCACCCCGCGTGACAACCACGAAAGCAGAAGCGAAGAAGTGACTACGACATCTGAGAGCGCCGTGCTCACCCAGGACCGCGCGCTCTACATCGCCGGCGAGTGGCTCCCTGCCGCCGATGGCGCGACGTTCACGGTCGGCGATCCGGGCAACGACGAGACCCTCGCCCTGGTCGCCGATGCGAGCCCGGCCGACGGGCTGGCAGCCGTCGCTGCCGCAGACGAGGCGGCGGCGGGCTGGGCTGCGACCGCCCCGAGGGAGCGCGGGGAGGTGCTGCGCCGCGCCTTCGACCTGATGCGCAGCCGACGTGAGGAGCTCGCCCGGCTCATCACCCGGGAGAACGGCAAGGCGCTCGCCGAGGGCCGTGGTGAGGTGGACTATGCCGCCGAGTTCCTCCGCTGGTTCTCCGAGGAGGCCTGTCGTGGCCTCGGCACGCTCGGCATCTCGCCGGACGGCAGCCGGCGGATGCTGACCGAGCTGCGGCCGGTCGGCACCAGCCTCTTCGTCACGCCTTGGAACTTCCCGGCGGCGATGGCGACGCGCAAGATCGGGCCGGCGCTGGCCGCCGGCTGCACCGTCGTACTCAAGCCAGCCGCCGAGACCCCGCTGACGGCGTACGCGATGGCCGAGATCTTCGCGGAGGCCGGCGCGCCTCCCGGCGTCGTCAACGTCGTCACCACCACGGCCTCCTCGAAGGTGGTCGGCGCGATGATGGCCGACCCTCGGGTCCGCAAGATCTCCTTCACCGGCTCCACCGAGGTCGGCCGGGTACTGCTCCGCCAGGCCGCCGACCGGGTGCTCCGCTGCTCGATGGAGCTCGGCGGCAATGCGCCCTTCTTGGTGCTCGAGGACGCCGACATCGAGCGGTCGGTGGCGAGCGCGATGGTGGCCAAGCTGCGCAACGGCGGCCAGTCCTGCACCGCTGCCAACCGGTTCTATGTGCACCGGTCGCGGGCCGAGGAGTTCACCGAGCGGTTCGCGGCGGCCATGGCCGGGACCAAGGTCGGCTACGGCCTCGACGAGGGCGTCGACATGGGCGCGATGATCAGCCACGCCGCCGCCGCCGACGTCGCCCGGATCGTCGACTCCTCGGTCGCTGCCGGCGCGCAGCTGGTGACCGGGGGAGGAGTGCTGGACGGCCCTGGCGCCTACTACGCGCCCACGGTGCTCGCCGAGGTGCCGGCCGACGCCCCCTGCTTGCAGGAGGAGATCTTCGGCCCGGTCGCCCCGGTCGTCGTCTTCGACGACGACGACGAGGCCATCGCGCTGGCCAACGACACCGAGTTCGGCCTGGTCGCGTTCGTGCAGTCCCGGGAGCTCACCCGGGCACTGCGCGTCGCTGACCGTCTGGAGGCCGGCATGGTCGGGATCAACCGCGGCGTCGTCTCCGACCCGGCCGCGCCGTTCGGCGGCGTCAAACAGAGCGGCCTCGGCCGCGAGGGCGCCCACGACGGCCTGCTGGAGTTCCTCGAGACGAAGTACGTGGCTGCCTCGTGGTGACCGACCCGCTCCTCGACTGGGCGCCGGCCAGGACCGGTGCCAGCCGGATCGAGCGGTTCGCCCGGCTCGCCTCCGAGCGGGTCGGCCGCGATCTGACCGGTGACTACCACGACCTGTGGTCCTGGTCCGTCGAGGACCCGGCCGGCTTCTGGGCCCTCGTCTGGGAGTACGGCGGCCTGCCGACGCGGCCCGAGGGCCCGGTGCTGCCCGATCCGCGGATGCCCGGCGCGACCTGGTTCCCGGGGGTGGAGCTCAACTACGCCGCGGCGATCCTCGAGGGACGCGACCCGGCCGCGACGGCGCTGGTCACCATCAGCGAGAGCGGCGACCGACGCGATGTGACCTGGGGGGTGCTGCGCGAGGAGGTCGCCGCTCTCGCCGCCGAGCTCAGATCGACCGGCGTGGGTCGTGGCGACGTGGTCGTGGGCTACCTGCCCAACGGTCGCGAAGCGGTGGTCGCCCTGTTGGCCACCGCGGCGATCGGCGCGACCTGGGCCGTGTGCGGTCTGGACTACTCCGCCGCTGCGGCACTGTCGAGATTCGAGCAGCTGCGGCCGGTCGTGCTCGTGACCGCCTCACGACTCGCCTACGGCGGCCGCGCGCAGGACCGGACCGAGCAGGCCGCGGCGGTCCTCGCGGGTCTGCCCACGCTTCGGACGGTGATCCAGGTGGGAGAGGGCGACCTGCCGGATGCGATGCCGTGGGCGCAGGCCGTGGCGGACCGGGACGCCGAGCTCGACGCGGTGCCGGTCGGCTTCGACCATCCGCTGTGGGTGCTGTTCTCCTCCGGCACCACCGGCCGGCCCAAGGGCATCGTCCACGGCCACGGCGGCGTCGTCCTCGAATATCTCAAGCAGGCCATGCTGCACTGGGATCTCGGGCCTGGCGAGCGGTTGTTCTGGTACACCACGCCGAGCTGGATGATGTGGAACTTCTCGGTCAGCTCGCTGCTCTCCGGAGCGGCCGTCGTTTGCTACGACGGCAGCCCGGGCCATCCGACCCCTGACGCGTTCTGGCTGATTGCCGCGGCGACCGGTGCGAGCGTCGTGGGCACCAGCCCCGCCTATCTCGAGTCGTGCCGCAAGGCGGGCGTGACTGCGGTGGGCCACGCGGAACTCCGAACCGTCGGGGTCACGGGCTCGACCTTCGTACCGAGCACCCACCACTGGCTGCGCTCGGTCCTCGGCGAGCGTCCTCAGATCGTGTCCTCCAGCGGCGGCACCGACGTGGTGTCCGCATTCGCGGCCTCGGCACCGAATCTGCCGGTGTGGGAGGGCGAGCTGTCGGCACCTTGCCTGGGCGTGGACCTGACGGCGTACGACGCCGACGGCCGGGCCGTGGTCGGAGAGGTCGGCGAGCTCGTCGTACGGCAGCCGATGCCGTCGATGCCGATCGCCTTCTGGGACGACCCGGACGGCGCGCGCTATCGGGCCGCCTACTTCAACGCCTACCCCGGCGTCTGGCGGCACGGCGACTGGATCACGCTCACCGAGCGGGGCAGCGTCGTCATCCACGGTCGCTCGGACGCGACGCTCAACCGCCAGGGAGTGCGGATGGGCACCGCCGACATCTACGGTCCGGTGGAGGCGTTGCCCGAGGTCACCGAGGCGCTGGTCGTCGGCGTCGAGTGCCCGGACGGCTCCTACTGGATGCCGATGTTCGTCGCGCTGGCCGCCGGCGTGGCCGCGGACGACGGGCTGCGGGACCGGATCGTCGCGGCGATCCGGTCCCAGGCCTCGCCCCGGCACGTCCCCGACGAGATCGTGGTCGCACCGGGGATCCCGCACACCCGTACCGGCAAGAAGCTGGAGGTGCCGGTGAAGCGACTGCTGCTGGGGCAGCCGCTGGCTACCGTCGCGGACGCTGCCGGCGTCGACTCGCCGGAGCTGCTCGACTGGTATCGGGACTTCGGAGCCACCCGCGAGCGCGACTGAGCACGGGCCTCATTGCATACTCACCGCATGGTCGCATCCCTCGAACCGGAGCGCTCGGGCCAGAGCGTGGAGGTCACCTATGCCCGACTGCGGGCCGCGATCCTCAGTGGCGAGCTGGCCGCCGGGTCGATCGTGACGCAGGCGAGGCTCACCGATGTCGCGGAGACAGGGCGGACACCGGTCAGGGAGGCGCTGCGGCTGCTGGCCGGCGAGGGACTCGTCATCTCCGAGGCCAACAAGCGGATCATGATCGCGCCGCTGACACCCGCAGACCTCGAGGAGCTGGAGCTGCTCAGGATCTCGATCGAGTGCGCGGCGATCCGGCTGACCGTGCCGCGGCTGCGCGTCGACGACATCGCCCGGTTGGAGGGTCTGTTCGCCGAGATGGGCCATTACCAGCGGATCGCGGACTTTGACCGCTTCGACGTGCCGCACCGCCAGTTCCACCTCGCGCTGGTCACCGCGATGGGACCGGCGACCGTGAAGCGACTCGGGGAGCTGCGCGACTACGACCGACGCTATCGTCGGCTGTTCGCCAACGTTCCCAACGCGGCGGCCGAGTACGCCGCCCGGCACGCCGAGCACCGGGAGATCCTCGACCGCGCCACCGCCGGTGACGCCGTGGGCTGCGCGAGGGCGCTGGCCGCGCACTACGGCCACTCGACCTCGCACATCTTCGCCGAGCTCGATCCGGCCTACGAGCCGGTCCGGCTGCGGGCGCTCGTGGAGTTCTACGGCGAGTGAGCTTCGATATTGACATGGACGGCGGAATATACGTGCTGCCGATTGAGATTGCAGCCAATGGAGACGACAACATCGGCTGGTACCAGAAGCTGTGACCCGCTCTAGGTGGCCGCTGGCCAGGGTGGCCTTGCTGGCTTTGCTCTTCGCGAGCTGCGATGGTCGCTCTCATTCAAGACAGGACTCCGGTGAAGCGGTCACGCCGGAATCGCTGAGGTCCGCAGTCGCTGTCGTTTATGGCAACACCCCGTGGCTCGAGGCGAACTTGCGAGGTGAAGTCGCCATTGTGCAACCGGATGGCTCATTCTCAACGATCGAGACCACGGGAATGTATGCGGGTACGCCGCGGGTGGACGGCGACGCCGTCTACTTCTCCGACCAAGCAGCCGACTACCGGATGGACAGCGAGGGTATCGAGAAGCGAGAGCGCTCGGGCCCACCGAATCAGATCGATCAGTGGGGCGGAGGGGTCAGCGGACGGCATCTGACGGTCTTCAACTCGGGAACGCGCAACAGTGCTAGATACGGCTGGGACGTGAGCGTGTGGGACACGAAGGCGCTCCTGTCCACCACGCTTTTCCGTGAGATGTGGGACTCGGTGGCCTGCGGTTCCGATGCCTACTTCCTCATGGGTCCATGGCATCGCCGCAGCAAGGTGGGTGCCGCGCGACTCCTACGGCTCACGGTGGCGGAACACCGGATCGTCGTGACCAAGATCGGCGTAATACGGAGCGGTCGGGGTGGAACGCGATACCGCGGCCTCGACTGCGTAGACGGCAGCCAAGGCCCGCGATTGTCGCTTCTGCGGGCCATTGGGAGATCCTGGTCGGTCGGGCAGTTTGAGGTCGGTGCGGGCGACCCGACCTGGATCGATGTCGTTGGCTCCAATGGTCCTGAGATCGATCGGTATCAAACGATCGGGACCGGGGACGGCTACGTGATGGTCGACTGGGAGAAAAGCCAGGTGTGGCGGATCGATGTCGATACGGGCGCTTTCGTCAAGCTATTCGATCTGGCATATGGAGGCACTGCCGGGTACTCCCTCGCGGGCCCGCAGACCCTGCTCGTGCTCGCGGGAGCGTCCGACGACCTGGCGCTCACCTGGTACGACCTAACCAGCGGCGCGGTGACACGGCACGTCCCGATCGGCGATCTCGCGGAGTTCTTCGATGGCAGGGGAGAGGTCATCGAAGGCGCTCCACTGTCCCTACGGTAGCGCCAGACCCCCGAAGATCGGCCGTCCGCTCGGCCGGGTTGCGTCATCCACCCCCGCGCGGAAGATCGCAACGGCGCAGCGCTATCCCGCTCCGATCAGCACCAGCATCGAGAAGCTGCCCACGAGCACGCTCAGCGACATCAGCACCCAGCGACGCTGCATCCCCGCCCATACGGCATCGGCCACCAGCGCGATTCCGGTCACGGCTAATGCGATCGTGACTGCGGTCAGTGCCGGCTTGTCCTCGACGCGGCCGACCCAGCCCACCGACATCGAGAGGAGGATGAGCTGTCTGAGTAAGAACACCTGCGCGACCGCACCAACGGCCAGGGTCAACCAGGCGATCGCGAGCTGTGCCCTCTTCGCGCGGAGCTCGCGAGAATCTGTGCTCACGTCGCCCATGCTCGCGCGTCACTCCAGCCGCGTCAACGCGGCGACGAGACTCATGAAAGGGAGTCTCCCCTAGTCTTGGCCCATGCGGATCACCAAGTTCGGCCATGCCTGCGTCCGGATCGAGCACGCCGGCGGCACGCTGGTGCTCGACCCCGGCATGTTCACCGACGCCGAGGCGCTCGACGGGGCCGACGCGGTGCTGATCACCCACGAGCACGCCGACCACTGCCTGCCGGCGCACCTGGCCGGCAGCGACGCACCGATCTTCACCATCGCCGAGGTGGCCGCCAAGATCCGCGCGGATGTGCCCGAGGCCGCCGAGCGGATCACCGTGGTCGCGCCGGGGGAGACGTTCACCGCCGCCGGGCTGCCGGTCACCGCCGTCGGCGAGCTGCACGCGGTCATCCATCCGGAGATCCCGCGGGTCCACAACTCCGGCTACCGGATCGAGGTCGACGGCCAGCAGGTGTTCCACCCCGGCGACGCGCTCACCGGCCCGGACCGGGCCGTCGACGTGCTCTTCGTGCCGGTCTCGGCGCCGTGGGCCCGCAGTGCCGACCTGATCGACTTCGCCCGCGAGGTCGGTGCGCCGCGCAATGTCGCGATCCACGACCGGGTCTACTCCCAGGCAGGCTCGGCCATCTTCGACTCCCAGATCAACCTGCTCCTCCCCGAGCAGCAGACCTACACCCGACTCGCCGATGGAGCCGACCTGTGATCTTCGCCGTCACCTACCTCTACGAGAACGACACCGAGGCGCTCGACCGAGTCCGCCCCGAGCACCGCGCCTTCCTCGCCGACCAGGACGGGCTACTGCTCTCCGGCCCGACCGAGGACAACGGCGCGCTGCTGATCTGGGAGGCCAAGACCTCCGCCGAGGTCGAGGAGGCGCTCGACGAGGACCCGTTCTGGACCGAGGGCCTCATCGCCGAGCGCAATGTGGTCGCCTGGAGCCCCGTCCTCGGCCCCTGGCGGGAGTCGCTGGGCATCTGAGGTCTCGATCATCCGCCCAGGGCGTCGCGGACCGGGATGAGCTTGGCGTTCGACTCGGCCAGCTCGGCCTCGGGGTCGGAGGAGCCGACCACGCCGCAGCCGGCGAACAGCCTGACCGTGTCTCCCTCGGCCAGTGCCGAGCGCAGCGCGATGCCCCACTCGCCGTCGCCGGTGGCGTCCATCCAGCCCACCGGGGCGGCGTAGCGATCGCGAGACATGCCCTCCAGCTCGGCGATCAGCGCCACTGCGGCCTCTCGCGGAGTGCCCCCGACGGCGGCCGAGGGGTGCAGCGCGGCGGCCAGCTCCAGGCTGGTGATGCCGTCGCGGACCACCCCGGTCACGTCGGTCGCCAGATGCACGACATTGGGCAGGTGCAGCACGTACGGCGCCTCGGGCACGTTCATCGACGAGCAGTGCGGCTCCAGCGCGTCGGCCACCGACCGGACGGCGTACTCGTGCTCCTCGAGGTCCTTGCTCGACCGGGCCAGCGTCGCGGCCAGCGTCAGGTCGTGCTCGTCGTCGCCGGTGCTGGCCCCCATGGCCGCGGGGAGCGTGCCGGCCAGCACCCGTGAGGTGACCAGGCCACGCTCACGCCGCACGTAGAGCTCAGGTGTCGCGCCGAAGAGACCGTCGACGTGGAACGTCCAGCACATCGGGTAGGCGCTCGCCAGCCGGGCCAGCGGACCGCGCACGTCCACCGTCCGGTCGGCCACGGCGATCACGTCGCGGGCGAGCACCACCTTCTCCAGGTCGCCGGCGTTGATCCGACGTACCGCCTCCGCCACCACGCCCATCCATTGGGCGCTGTCCAGTGCGCCATCGGCGAAGGCCACCTCGCCGAGCGGCTGGACCGGCTCGACGGCCCCCTCGGCGGAGGCGCCGCCGATGGTCGTCACCCAGGCCGCCTCGCCCCGCCGGCCGACGACGACCGAGGGCAGCACGAGCACCGAGTCGCCGGGCTCGTCGGCGAAGGCGAAGGAGCCGAACGACACCAGCCCGGTGCCGGGCTCGCCGACCTCGTCGGTCACCGTGGCTCGGGCCACCAGCTCCGACCACCACTTGGCCGCGTCGGCGAACCGAGTCGGGCCCGTCGTACGGACCCGGGCGGCGACGCCCCAGCCGACCAGCCCCTCGCCGCGCCGAACCCACGAGACGGGGGAGTCGGCGGGCAGCAGCGCGACCAGATCGGCCGCCGTCGAGACCGGCACCGCCACGGTTCGCGCCACCACGGAGTCCACGCCTCAACCCTAGGCGGTCCCGATTCGGGGCCGCTCAGGGACGGGCGGTAGCGTCGCGTCCCGTGACTTCCCGTGTTGTCCTCCCCGGCGTCGTGCTGGGGGTCGTGGTCCTCGCCCTCTTCGCCGCTATCGGCATCGGCCTGCCGAAGGCGGTCGGCGACTCGGACGGGCACGGCTCGAGCGAGCCGATCGTCCTGCCCGACACGCTTCCCGGTGGCTACACCGCGACCGACCTCGAGGAGGCGTGGGCCAGTGCGCCGGCCGACCAGGCCGAGCAGGCCAGCGCCTACGCGCGCAACGAGGCCGTCGCCCGGACCTACGCCGACAAGGTGCTCGCCGAGACGGGAGTCGTCGCGGCGACCCGGAGCTACATCTCCGAGGACCTCAGCAGCCCGGTGATCGTGCAGGCCTTCCGTGCCGACGGCGGCGCCTTCTCGCCGCTGCAGATCATCGACGCCTCGACCGCCGAGGCCGGCGACTCCGTCGACAGCCTGGTCACCAGCCACGGCGTCACCTGCATCCAAGCGGGCACCGCCGACGGCGCCGGCGGCGTCCAGGCCAGCTACTTCGAGTGCCAGAAGTCCGCCGACGGCTTCACCATCCAGGTCACCTCCGCCTCGACGACGATCGAGGACGCGGTCGACCTCGTCGAGTCGGTCTGGGCCGAGATCGCCTGAGGCCCGGGCCACCGTGACGCGCGCCGACCTCGACAAGCAGCCGGGCGACGTACGTCGCATGTTCGACGCGGTCGCACGCCGCTACGACCTGACCAACGACGTCCTCTCGCTCGGCCAGGACCGCCGCTGGCGGCGCGAGGTCCTCGACGCCGTCGCCGCAACCGCCGGCGAGCTGGTGCTCGACCTCGCGGCCGGCACCGGCACCTCCTCGGTCCCCTTCGCCGAGGCCGGCGCCACGGTGGTCCCCTGCGACTTCTCGCTCGGCATGCTCAAGGTCGGCAAGCGCGCCCGGCCGGCGCTGCCCTTCACGGCCGGTGACGGCACTCGGCTGCCCTTCGCCGACGGCACCTTCGACGCCGTCACCATCTCCTTCGGGCTGCGCAATATCGTCGACCCGGCGGCCGGCCTCGCCGAGATGCGCCGGGTCACCAAGCCGGGCGGTCGGCTGGTGGTCTGCGAGTTCAGCCATCCGGTCAATGCCGGCTTCCGCAAGGTCTACATCGAGTACCTCATGCGGGCGCTGCCACGGGTCGCCCGCGCCGTCTCCTCCTCGCCGGACGCCTATGTCTACCTGGCCGAGTCGATCCGCGTCTGGCCCGACCAGCGCGGCCTGGCCGAGCTGATCCGCGAGGCCGGCTGGACCCGCCCGCAATGGCGCAACCTCTCCGGCGGCATCGTCGCCCTCCACCGCGCCACCGCTTAAGAGATTCCGCAGGTAGGGGCTGTCGAGTGAGGCGTCGTTCCAGGGCGTGGCTGAGTGCCGCCGACGAGGGAGCCGTGGCGGAGCCACGGCGACTGAG